>JAKSBN010000434.1 GCA_022361175.1 Pseudomonadota bacterium
CCGCGCGGGCCTGGGCCGCCCAGGCAGGGGATCCGGGTGCGGACGCAGACTCGGACTCGGGGGCGGCCGCCGCCGCCTCGACGACCAACGCCAAGCCGCACGCGCAGAGGCAGCCGACCGCGGCCGCGCCGCTCGCCCAGAAGCCCTGCGTTCGCCTCACGCCGGCGGGCGCCCGCCACCCCCGCTCGGCGCGGGTGTCAGGGCGTGGCTCCGAGGTTGATCAGCTCCACGCGCCGGTTGCGCTGGCGTCCGTCCGCGTCGTCGTTGGGCGCCACGGGCGAGCTCTCGCCGCGGCCGATGGCCGTCAGGCGCGCGGTGTCGATGCCGCGGTCTTCCAGGAACCGCTGCACGGTGTTGGCGCGGCGGTTGGACAGGTCGGCGTTGTAGTCGTCGGACCCGACGCTGTCGGTGTGTCCTTCCACCGAGAACCGGAAGGTCGAGAGCTCGTCCGAGGCCAGCGCGACCGTCACCTTCTCCAACAGCTGGACGGCGTCTTCCCGCAGATCGGCGGAGTTGAACTCGAAGTAGACCGGCAGCCTCACGGTCGGTCGCGCATTGGGCCGGATCCGGGTTCCGCGCGGGACCGCCAGCGCCTCCACGATGTCGCCGGCCTCGATCACGCCAGCGTCGGTTGCGGAGTAGTCGGTGACCCCAGGTGCCGATTCGTCGGCCGTCGCGAGGGCCGCCAGGCCCAAGGCGAGACCCGCCATCAGGAGCATCCGCCAGGCGGCGCTTGTCTGTCTCATGTCACTCTCCACTGCGCAGCGTCCCGCCGAGCCCACGGGTCGGCGGGTGAAGCCCCGCTGGGTTGCTGCGCCGGTCGATGGTATCCATCGTTGGGGGTCTTCTGAATCCCCTTTGGTTCCGGTCTTTCCGAGCGGGTCCGGCCGGTGGCCTCGTCCCGGCGGGGCCCCTGTGAGAGACCCCGCTGGAGAGGCCATCCCGCCATGTCGGCCCCGAACGAACCCGGCTCCGCCGCCCGCCTGGCCGCCCGCGTCCCGGAAGGGGCCCGCCTGCCCGGAGACGCCATTCTGGACCGGTTTCTGGCCTGGGTGACCCAGACGGGCCTGGAGCCCTATGCCGCGCAGGAAGAGGCCATCCTCGAGCTGTTCGCGGGCCGACACGTGGTGCTCCAGACACCCACCGGATCCGGGAAGTCGCTGGTGGCCCTGGCCCTTCACTTCAAGGCGCTGTGCGAGGGGCGCCGCTCCTTCTACACGGCGCCCATCAAGGCGCTGGTCAGCGAGAAGTTCTTCGCCCTCTGCGACGAGTTGGGCGCCGAGAACGTGGGCATGCTGACGGGTGACGCCAGCATCAACTGGGCCGCACCCGTCGTCTGCTGCACCGCCGAGGTGCTGGCCCAGATGGCGCTCCGCCAGGGCGAAGCCGCCGACGCCCCCTACGTAGTGATGGACGAGTTCCACTACTACGGCGACCGCGACCGCGGCGTCGCTTGGCAGATCCCGCTGCTCGAACTTCCGCGCACGACCTTCTTGCTGATGTCCGCCACGCTCGGCAACACCGCGCCCATCGAGGAGCGGCTGCGCGCGCGCACAGGCCGCGAGGTCGCGCACGTCTTCTCGGACGAACGACCCGTGCCGCTCGACTTTCGCTACTGCGACACACCGCTCTTGGAAACGATCGAGCGACTGTTGAGCTCCGGCGAAGCGCCCATCTACCTGGTGCACTTCACCCAACGCGAAGCCGCCGAGCAGGCCCAGGGGCTCACCAGCGCGCCGCTGCTCACGCGGCCCGAACGCGAGCGCATCGCCGCGGAACTCGCAGACTTTCGCTTCGACACCCCCTACGGCAAGGACATGCGGCGCTTCCTGCGCCACGGCGTGGGCGTGCACCACGCGGGGCTCCTCCCCAAGTACCGGCTGCTGGTCGAACAGCTGGCGCAGCAGGGGCTCCTCAAGGTGGTCTGCGGGACGGATACGCTGGGCGGCGGCGTCAACGTGCCGATCCGGACCGTGCTCTTCACGCGCCTCTCGAAGTTCGACGGCGAGAAGGTGTCGCTCCTCTCGGCGCGCGCGTTCAAGCAGATCGCCGGCCGCGCCGGCCGCAAGGGCTTCGACGAACGCGGCACGGTCGCCTGCCAAGCGCCGGAGCACGAGATCGAGAACCGGCGACTGGAGGCCAAGGCCGCGCGCGGGCGCCGGCGGCCCCCGAAGAAGAAGCGCCCGCCCACCGGCTTCGTCGGCTGGAACGAGAAGACCTTCGAGCGCCTGACCCACCAGCCCCCGGAGCCCCTGGCCTCGCGCTTCCGCCTGGACCACGGGCTCTTGGTGGCGGTCCTTCAGCGCGAGCACGCGGCCGGTGCCGGCTATCGCGCCGTCGCCGAACTGGTGGCCCACTCGCACGAGTCCGCCCGCCGCAAGCGCCAGCTGCTGCGCGACGCCGCAGTGCTCTTCCGATCGCTCCGCAAGGCGGGCGTGGTCGAGCTGGTGCGGGACGCAGAGGGGGTACGCGGCGTGCGGGTGCAGGCGGACCTGCAGCGCGATTTCTCGCTGCACCAGACGCTGTCCCTCTATCTGGTGGACGCCCTCTCCGCCCTCGACCCCGCGGAGCCGGACTACGCTTCGAGCCTGGTGTCGCTGGTGGAGGCCATTCTGGAAGACCCGCGCGCGATCCTGCAGGCGCAGGTGCGCCGCCAGAAAGACGAGCTGATGGCCCAGCTGAAAGCCGAGCGCGTCCCGTACGAGGAGCGCTTGGCGCGCCTCGACGAAGTCGAGTGGCCCCAGCCCGAAGCCGAGTTTCTGTTGGCCACTTTCGCGGTCTTCGCCGAGCACCATCCCTGGGTCGCCAGCCAGAACATCCGCCCCAAGTCGATCGCACGCGACATGGTCGAGACCTACGCCAGCTTCGACGACTACGTCCGCCGCCAGGGGCTCGCGCGCATGGAGGGACTCCTGCTGCGCTATCTGAGCCAGGTCCACGGCACGCTGGCCCGCTCGGTGCCGGACGCCGCCAAGACCGACGAGGTGCACGGGATCATCGCCTACCTGCGGGCCATGCTGGCGCGGGTGGACGCGAGCCTGGTGCAGGAGTGGGAGAGCCTGGTGCGCCCGGGCGAAGTGCCCGAGGCCCTGGCGTCCGAGGTGGACGCCCTGCGGAGCCAGCGCGAGCGGGACGTCCTGTCCGACCCGCGCGCATTCCGCGCCCGCGTCCGGGCCGAGCTCCACCAGCTGGTGCAGGCACTGGCGTCTCGGGACTACGAGGTGGCCGCCAGCTGTCTGGCGCCGGACGAGGCCGAGCCTTGGACCGCGGAACGGCTGCAGGAGGCCCTGGCGGAGCGGCCGGAGATCCTGTTCGACCCGCGCGCCCGCCGCTCCGAGTGGACGCTCGTGAAAGAGCGCACCGCGCGCTGCTTCGACGTGTACCAGACGCTGCTGGACGCCGACGCCGAGCCGGTAGGCACGCTGGCGGGCGAGATCGACCTAAGGAACGAGCGCGATCGCCGCGGGCCCTTGCTGCGCCTGCTCGAGATCCAGGACTGACGCCCAATCGGCGCGAGCCCAACTGCGTGCTGCGGAAGTGGACGCGACGGAAGTGCCGGGCTCGCGCCCCGTTCGACCCGGAGCTAGCGCTTCTTTTTCTCGAAGAGGGGGGCGCGCTCGAACTGATCGTTGTAGAGCGCCTGGTTGGAGCCGTAGTTCTGCTGCCCGCCGGCCACGTAGAGCACCTCCCCGGTGACGTAGGAGGCGGCCGGTGAAGCCAGGAAAGCGACGGCGTTGGCCACTTCGTGCGGGCGACCGAAGCGGGGCAGCGGCAGGTCGCGCAGGCCGCGGGTCACGTCGATGTCGTAGGCGTCGTCGAAGCCGCGCGTGTCGACGGGACCGGGCGCCACGCAGTTGAGGCGTACGGTGGGACCCCATTCGTAGGCGAGCGTGCGCGTCAGCTCCAGCACCCCGGCGCGCGACGCCGCCGAGTGGGCCAGGCCGGGAAAGCCGCGCCCCACCACGGCGATGATCTGGACGATCACGCCGCTGCCCTGCTCGAGCATGTGGTTGCCGAAGGCCTGGGTCATGTTCCAGGTGCCGTTCAGGTTCGTGTCGACGACGGCGTGCCAGCCCTTGGCCTTCAGGTCCCGCGCCCGCTGTGGGAACTGGCCGCCGGCGTTGTTCACCAGCACGTCGACGCGGCCCACGCGCTCCGTCGCGCGCCGCACCAGATCGGCGACCTCGTCGGGCTCGCGGATGTTGACGGTCTCGACGGCGACCTGACGGCCCGTCTGCTCGTGAATCTCCTTGGCCGCCGCCTCCAGCGGCTCGCGGCGCCGCGCCGCCAGCACGAGGTCCGCTCCGGCGGCGGCCAGAGCGTCGGCGATGGCGCGCCCCAGCCCGGTTCCGCCCCCCGTCACCAGCGCCACCTGTCCCTCGAACAGATCCGGCGCAAACACGGGCCGCGGAGCCTGGGGTTTGGGCTTCGTCATCGGGAGGCCTCCTCTCTTCGGAAGGGTCCTCGGAGTGGCCCTCGGAAGAGCGCGGGAAGGAGCGTGATCATTGGCATTTCGCCACAGGGCCAGTAGGATGCGACACGCACAGGGTTCTCGCACCCCCGACGCCAGGGGATGCGAGAGGCAACAGGGAAGTGTGGTGCCCCGTTTCCGGCCCAGTCTCGATGCCCCTCGGTGAGAGGTGCGAACGGGCTTCGGGAAGTCGGCTCGGGACGGGAATTCCAACGCGGACGCGCCGCCGTAATGGGCCGGTGCGGGAGGCGACAGCGCCTCCCGACGTCGGGACGGTCAACGCGCCACTGCCGAGCTCGCAACGGGCGAGGCGGGAAGGCGACCGTCGCCGGGGCCCTCAGCCGGAAGACCTGCCCGTGCAGAGGACGGTCCGATCGACCCCGAGTCGAACCGGGCCGTTTGAACCATCGCGTCCTCGCGCTTTGGGACGCCAGCGTCGACTCGTCTTCCCAAGGCTCGGGAACCGACGTCTGCGGGGCGATCGCGGGGACGCCGCACACACGGAGTCGCGCGCCCCGCGCTTGGGCGCGCGAGGGAGCAAATCCATGCTGAATGGGAAACGCGGGCGAGGCCTCTGGCTGGCGCTCGCCCTGGGAGTCTCGACCTTCGCAACGACCGGCCCCGCGGCCGCCGCACCCATCGGGGTCGGCTACACGGTCAGCACCATCGCCACGCCGGCGGTGCCCACCGGCGACGTGCTGGTCGTCGGTGACGCGCTCTTCGTGGGCGTGGGCAGCTTCGGCGCCCAGTCCCTGGTGCGCATCGACGCGGGCGGGGCCACCACCCTGGCCACCGGCTTCGCGTCGCTCGCGGGGCTGGCATACGACGCCGCGGGCGATCGGCTGATCGCCGGCGACAACGGGCTCGAATTCTCGTCCTCGGGGTCGGGAGACACGATCTACGGCATCAGCGACCCGACGAATACCGCCGGCGGCTTCGCTGCGGCCGACATCGAGTTGTTGCCCTCCGGCTCCATCGCGAGCCTGGCCGATCTGGTGCTCGACCCGAACGACGCGACGGGCAACACGCTCTTCGCGAGCGACGCCACGGGCCCGCCCGGCTCGGTGCTGCGGGTGGACCTGCTGTTGTCCGACGTCACCAGCGTGCAGACGGTGGCCCCGTTCGCCGCGGGGCTGGCCGCGACGAACGACACCCTCTACGTGGGCACGGCGGCCTTCCCGCCGGAGGGCTTCGTCTTCACCACGGCCCTGCCCGGAGGCGACGGCAGCCTCGACCCGCTCGTCTCCGGCCTGCCCGGCGCCTTCGACCTGGAGATCGCTTCCGACGGCACGCTCCTGGTCACGGCGGGCGATCGCATCCTGCGCCTCGACCCGGACACCGGGGACGTCCTGGAGGTGGTGGCCACCGGCTTCGCCTTCGCGGGCGGGCTCTTCGAAGCGGACGGCCTCATCTACGCCCTCGACAGCGACTTCGCTTCGCCCGTGGCGGCCGTCTACGTGTTCGCGCCCATTCCGGAACCCGGAACGGCGGCGCTACTGGCGCTGGGCGCGGGCCTCTTGGCCTGGCGGCGTCAGTCCTCGACGGCGTAGCGCGCCTGGGTGGCGTTGTAGGTCTCGAAGCCCACGACGTCGCGCAGAGCCTCGAACGACAAGAGGCGCTCGGGATGGTCCTCCGTTCCGAGCGCCTCGAGGGCATCCTGCATCGCGCGCGCGGCCGCCATCAAGAGCGTCAGCGGATACGCGGCGATCTTGTAGCCGAGGGCCTCCAGCCGCTTCGGCGGCAGGATCGGCGTGTCGCCCTGCTCCACCAGGTTGGCCATCTTGGGCCCCGGGATCTGCTCGCAGAGGGACGCCATCTCGGCCTCGCTCTGGGGCGCCTCGAAGAAGACGATGTCGGCGCCCAGGTCGACGAACGCCTGGCCGCGCGCCACCGCTTCGTCGAAGCCGTGGCCGTGGCGGGCGTCGGTGCGCGCCATGATGAGCACGTCCGCGCCCTCTTCGCGGGCGTCCACCGCCGCGCGGATGCGCGCCAACGCCTCGCCGCGCGCGACCACCTCCTTGCCCCGGGTGTGGCCGCAGCGCTTGGGCGCCAGCTGGTCCTCGATCATTACGCACGCGAAGCCGGCGCGGGCATAGCCCTCGACCGTGCGCCGCACGTTCACGGGGTTTCCGTAGCCCGTGTCGGCGTCTCCGATGATCGGGATGGAAACGGCGTCGCACAGGTTGCGCCCCTGGTCGAGCATCTCGGCGTACGAGATCAAGCCCGGGTCCGGCAGGCCGAGCCGCGCCGCCGAGACGGCGAACCCACTCATGAAGGAGAGCGGGAACCCGGCGCGCTCGATGAGACGCGCCGAGAAGGCGTCGTAGCAGCAGGGCATGCGGAGGAGACCAGGGGCGTCGAGCAACGCGCGGAGCTTCTGTCGGGGCGTCATGGCGCCTCTTTGTACCTGAACTCGCGCTCTTTAGCTCATGCGGGGCAGCTCGACGACGAAGGCCGTGCCGCGCCCGGGCTCGGACTCGACGCGCAGGTCACCGCCGTGGTCTCGCACGATGTGGTACGAGATGGAGAGGCCCAGTCCGATGCCCTCGCCCACCGGCTTGGTGGTGAAGAAGGGATCGAAGATCCGGTCGACATCCGCCTCGGGAATTCCCGGGCCGTCGTCCTCGATGCGGATCTCCACCCCGGTGAGGGTAGAACGCGTGCGGAGGCGCAGCGTGCCGCTGCCCTGCATGGCCTGCAGCGCGTTGGCGAAGAGGTTCAGGAAGACCTGTTTCAGTTCCTGCGGCGCGCACGCGATGGCGGGAAGCTCGCCGAGCTCCTGCTCCACCCGCACGCCGCCCTGGCTCCGGGGCAAGGCCACGCGCAGCGAGCGGCACACGAGGTCGTTGGCGTCGGCCGCCTCCCGCACGGCGCCCGAGCGGGAGAAGCCCTGCACGTCCTCCAGCAGGGCCGTGACCCGCTCGATGCCCTCCTCGCACTCCTCGATCAGTTCCTCGCCCTCCGCCACCCGATGCTCGAGCGCCTCCGCCAGACCGTTGCCGCGCACGATCTCCACCAGTTGGGCCCAAGCCCCCTGCAAGTCCAACAGGCTGTTGCGAGCCGCCGTCATGGGCTCGCGGATCTCGCCGGCGATCCCGGCCGAGAGCTCGCCGACGGATGCGAGACGCCCGGACGTCACCAGCCGGCGCCGCAGGTCCGAAATCTCGCGCTGGTCCTGGACGACCAGTGCCGTACCGAGCGCTTGGCCTTGGTGGGTGATCAGCTCGTTGCTGGAGATCTCCACCGGGAAGGGGTCGCCCGCGTCGGGAACCAGGGTCGCGGAGCGCGGCTTCGACGCCGGCTGGGCGGTCCGCTCCGGCAGCCAGTCCGAGACGCGGCGGCCCCGCAGCTGCGTCGTGCCGGTTGCACCCGTGAAGCGGGCGAACGCCGGATTGGCCATGAGGACGCGATCGCCCGGTCCCAACAGGACGACCCCGTCCTTCAGGGCCGAGAAGATCTCGCGCGCGAAGGCGCTGGGGGCGAGCATCAGGTAGCCGTAGCGGCGCAGGCTGAGCGCCAGCGCGACGCCCACGAAGGACATGCTCACGGCGCCCACCCGTAGCCCGTGGATCCCCAGCCACGGCAGCAGCACGTCGGACACCGTGCCGACGATGAGCGTGAAGGCGACGCCCGAGAACGCCAGCTGCCACTGCACGCGTTCGCCGGCCGACGCCTCCCTCGGGTAGAAGCGATGGCCCAGGACGACGAGCACCACCGGCAGGGTCGCCGTCGTGCCGTACACCAGCGGGAACAGCGGACCAAAGGTGTAGCCGTAGCCCCAAGCCGTCGGCACGGCGCTGGTGATGCACCAGGGCGTGCCGAGGTAGAGCGCGACCGATCCCGCGGCGGCCGCATAGGCGACGGGGATCGCGTGGCGAATGCGCGTGTTGGGATCGCCGTGCACCTCGATCGCAATGTGCAGGGACAGCGCCCCCAGCCACAGCCAACCGAGCCCCGAGATCCGAATCCACCACAGCGCCTGCATCGGGTCGACGCACTGGTTCCAGACCACCTCGCAGAAGGACCACCAGGCGGCGCACGCCAGGATCGCGGCCATCAGCCGGTTCGCCTTGACGCCCGGATCCCGCGCCAACGTCGCGCCCGCCAGCACCGACGCCAAGAGACACGACGTCATATTGATGACGAAGGTGACGGTCACGTCGCCTCCTCGTCTTCCGGCACCGGCAGCTCGATGCGGACGCACAGGACGGAGGGCCGACGCGATTCGACGGCGATGCGACCCCCCTGATCGCGCACCACGTGGTACGCCATGGCGAGGCCGAAGCCCACGTCGCCCGCGTCGGACGGGTGCAGCAGCGGATCGAAGATGCGCGCCAACGCGTCCTCGGACAGACCCGGCCCCTGGTGCCGCACCTCCACGTCGACTTCGATGCAGCACGGGGTTGCGGCGCTGCGAATGTGAAGGGTGCCGGAGCCGCCGCAAGACGCGGCCGAGCTCACGAGGACGGAGAGGAACGCGTGCTTCAAATCCTGCGCCGCGGCGGGAATCAGCGGCACGGGCCTGTAGTCGCGTGAGACCTCGACGCGACCGCGCAGGCGCGGCATCGCCAAGCGCACCGCGCTCTCGACGAGCTGGGTGACGTCCACCAGCTCGGGCTCTCCGGATCCCTTGTGGGCGAAGCCGCGCACCTCTCGCACGATTCCGGCCACGCGCCCGACGGCGCCGTTGGCCGCCTGAATGCACGAGCGGCTCCGGTCCAGTGGCCCGTCCGCGGACGACTCGCCAGCCAGCTTCTGGCCCAGGTGCTCCAGGTGCTGCTCCAAGAGATTCAGGTTCGCCAGGATGAAGGCGATCGGGTTGTTGACCTCGTGGGCGATTCCCGCGGCCATCTCTCCCACGGCCGCGTGCTGGGCCGCCGTCACCAACTGGCGCCGAAGCTCCACCACCCGGCGCTGATCGCGCAGCACGGCCACCCGTCCGGTGGTGCTGCCGCGGCGGTCCTGCAGCTGGATGTCCGTCACTGAGACGGGGATGGTGCGGCCGGACCGACCTCGAAGCAGCGCTTCGTACTCTCCGGAGTCCGCGGGCCGGGGATCGACCAGGAGATCGCCGAGCGAGCCTCCGATCAGCGCGGCCGGCGGGGTTTCGGTCAGCCGCGACAGGGTGCCGTTGATCGAGCGGATCGTGTCCTGCCCTCGCAAGAGCGCCACGCCTTCGGGCAGCGTTTCCAGGATCTCGCGCGCGAAGCCGGCCGCGGTGAACGCGGTCAGGCCGAGCCGGTAGGCCCAGATCCAGATCACCCCACCCAGGCCGGCGATGCTGGCCGTCCCCAGCAGCGGGAAGGGAATCTCCAGGAGCGGCAGCAGCGCGTCGGTCACCGTCACCACGAGGAGCGGCCCCGCAACGGCCAACGACAGGATGGGGCCCTGTCCGGAGATGCCTTCGAGCTCGGAGCCCCCCGCCTGGGTTCGGATCAGCACCCCCACGGCCAGGGCGGGCCAGAAGGCGGCAAACAGGTAAGCCAGGGGAAAGGCGGGGCCGAAGCGGTACACGTACCCCCACTCCGTCGCCACCGCGGACTCGATGAACCAGGGCGTGGAGGCGTGGACCATCGCCAGAACCGGGGTGAGCAGGTACGCCAGCGTGCGGGCGTTGTGGAGGCGGGGACTCAGGGACGGACGCACCTGCATGATCAGATCGAGACACAGCGGGCCGAGCCACAGATAGGCGAACCCCACCGCGCGCATGGCCGGGAGGGCGGCCTCGGGGGTCGGGGCGGCACACCACAGCACGATCAGCAGCGACCACACTGCGGCCACGACCAGGACCCCGCCGATCAGCCAACTCACCCGGCCCCGCGGATCGCGGACGATATTCGCGCTGGCCAGGGCGGCGGACACGACGCAGGCGAGCAGCGGGATGAGCGCGTAAGGAGGCATGGGCTCGGGGGTTCTCCGCAGAGTTCATCGACCCGACAGCGGGGGCCCTTGACAGGGCGGCCCAGCTCCTGGAAATTTGCGCGATGCGATTTCGAAACCCCGGCCTCCGCGAGCGCCCCGTGTCGGGTGCGGCCAAGATGTCGACGTCGACGACCCCGACGACGAAGACGCGGAAGTGCGTCACGTAGGCGGAGGCTCGGGAATCGGCAACCCACGCTCTTCCGCCCCGGTGGAAGGGCGTTTTTTGTTTCTGGAGGGCGTTGATTTCTGAGGACGGGTGATTCCAGCTGGATCATTCCGCCCTCGAACGAAGCGTTCAATTCGGTCCGGCTCGATTCGGACCACGAGGAGAGAAAGATGGCAACCAGCGATCGAGCCAACCGAGACCTGCGCGTGGCGGTCGTCGGCGCGACGGGCGCGGTGGGCGAGGTGCTCCTGAACGTCCTGGCCGAGCGGAAGTTCCCCGTCGGCTCCCTGCTGCCCCTGGCCAGCGAGCGCTCGGCGGGCAGCCGCATCCAGTTCCGCGGCGAGTCCATCGCCGTCGAGGAGGCGCGGCCCGACGCGTTCGAGCAGGTGGACGTGGTCTTCTTCGCCGCCACGGGCGGGCTGTCCAAGTCGCTGGCGCCGGAGGCCGTGCGCCGCGGCGCGGTCGTGATCGACAAGTCGAGCACCTGGCGCATGGACCCGCGCGTGCCGCTGGTAGTGCCCGAGATCAACCCCGCCGCCCTCGACAAGCACGAGGGCATCATCTCCTGCCCCAACTGCACCACCATCGGTGCCGTGATGACGCTGGAGCCGCTGCGCCGTGCCGCCGGACTCGAAGAGGTGGTGATCACGACGCTGCAGGCCGCCTCGGGAGCGGGCGTGGCCGGCACCTCGGAGTTGGAGGCGCAGGAGCAGGCCCTCCAGAAGGGCGAGGCGTTGAAGTCCGACGTGTTCGCCTCGCCCCTCGCGCGCAACGCGGTGCCCGTCTGCGACGCGTTCCGCGAGGACGGCTACACGCTCGAGGAGCGGAAGCTCACCGACGAGACCCGCAAGATCCTGGGACTGCCGTCGCTGGCGGTGACCGCCACCTGCGTCCGCGTCCCGGTGCCGGTCGGCCACTCCGCGTCGATCCTGGTGCGCACCGAGCGCCCGCTGCTGCTGGACGAAGCCCGCACGGCGTTGGCCAACTTCCCGGGTGTCGAGCTCTACGACACCGAAGCCCCCACGGCCCAGGACGTCGTCGGCCGAGACGAGGTCCTGGTCGGTCGCCTGCGGCGCGACCTGGCCAGCGAGGGACTGTGGTTGTGGGAGGTCTCGGACAACCTGCGCAAGGGAGCGGCGACCAACGCGGTGCAGATCGCGGAGGCGTTGGGGGAGCGGGGGCTGCTCTAAGCGCAGCTTCGAACACGGAGAGCCTCCGATACGGGGCGCGGTGCGGGAGGCCGTACCAGGGCCGGGGGCAAACCTCTCGTCGGCTCCGGGGCCGTGGCGGGGTTGCTTGGCGTTCGGGGGTGCTGCGATCGGGGTTCGCCTGGAGGCTCGCCGCCCTGGCGGTTCTCAGGATTACCGGCCCCTGCGCGCCGAGGAGGTTTCCCCCGGCCTCGGGGCGGGGTCTCGGGTGCGGGGGGCGCGGACTGTTTCGTGAGTCGGGTACGGGGAGGCTCGGCATCCCGCTCCGGTGGGGGGTGGGGGGTGGTTTTGGGCGTGGGGGCTATGCTGGCGCGCCTGGTGGGGGGGAGTTATGCAGGCGGCGCTGGATGCGCTGATCGACATCCTGGATCTCGAGGAGCTGGAGGTGAACCTCTTTCGGGGTCGCAGCCCCAAGGAGGACCGCCAGCGGGTCTTCGGCGGCCAGGTGGCCGGGCAGGCCCTGGTGGCCGCGGGGCGGACGGTGGAGGACCGCAGCGTCCACTCGCTGCACGCGTACTTCCTCCGCCCGGGCGACCCGCGCGTTCCGATCATCTACCAGGTGGAGCGCATTCGCGACGGCAAGAGCTTCGCCACTCGGCGCGTGACGGCCGTGCAGCACGGGGCGGCGATCTTCGCGCTGTCGGCCTCGTTCGCCCGGGAGGAGCCGGGCCTCGAGCACCAGGCGACCATGCCCGACGTGCCGCACCCCGACGCGCTGCCGACGTTTCACGACCAGATCCGGCCCCAGCTCGAGAAGGCGCCGGCCGCCGTCCGGGCCTGGCTCGAGCGCGAGCGTCCCATCGACATGCGGAGTGCCGACGCCTGGGACGTGGTCACCGCCGCCTCCCGAGAGCCCGTCATGAACGTGTGGATCCGAGCGGACGGCAAGCTGCCGGAGGACCCGCTGCTGCACCAGTGCGTGGTGGCGTACGCCTCGGACATGACGCTGATCGACGCCGCGGTGCGTCCGCACGCCATCGGCTGGGTCGACGACCGCTACCAGATCGCCAGCCTGGACCACGTCATGTGGTTCCACCGGCCGGTGCGCGCCGACCAGTGGCTCCTGTACGCGCAGGAGAGCCCCAACATGTTCGGGGCACGCGGCTTCACGACGGCGCGGCTCTTCGCGGAGGACGGGACGCTGGTGTTGTCGGTGGCGCAGGAGAGCCTGGTGCGCCCGGTGGTGCGCGAGAAGCGGGGGGCGAAGACGTAGCTCTCTGTTGCGAGGAAGCTGGAGCTTGGGCGACCTCGGGCGCGGACGTTGTGCCAGGGCCGGGGGCGCCTCTCGTCGACTCCGGGGCCGTGGCGTGTTTGCTTCTCTTGCGGGGTTGCTACGAATGGAGTTCGCCTGGAGCTCGCCGCCCTGGCGGTTCTCAGGATCACCGGCCCCTGCGCGCCGCAGAGGTCGCCCCCGGCCTCGCGACATGGGGGCGA
>JAKSBN010000280.1 GCA_022361175.1 Pseudomonadota bacterium
CCGTGTCCGGGTTGTCGGCCAAGGTGCCGTTCCGGAACTCGTCGCGGTTGGAGAGGCTGTCGCCGTCCAGGTCCTCGAAGCCGTCGGGGATGCCGTTGCCGTCGCTGTCGCGCAGCGTCGGGTCGTAGCCGAGGGCCACGTCCTGGGCGTTGGTCAGGCGGTCGTTGTCGAAGTCGCCGTCGCGCTGCAGCACGCCCAGCGAGCGCGTGTTGGCCACGGCCAGGCTCTGGAAGACGGGGTCCAGCACTGCCGCGTCGTCCGCGGTCGGCAGCGGGTACTCGATGCCGGCGGCAAACGCGTCCAAGCCGCTCACGGTGACGGAGACGACGCTGCCGTCCTCGAAGTCGGTGCCGGTGTGGACGGGCACCTGCAGCTCGGGCGCGAGCCAGTCGAGCGGGAAGGCCTGGGCGGCATCCACCACGGCGCCGGTGCCGTCGGGGCTGGGCGTGACCCGCACCTGGCCGGGCGGTAGCGCGGTCGGATCCACGAAGCCGGCAAACGCGAGAGCGAAGGGCAGCGCCTCGCCCTCCAGCGCGAAGGCCTGCGGCAGCGGGTCGAGCGCCACCAGCGGCGTGCAGAAGCGCGCCAGCTGGGCCAACACGACATCGTCGGCCGCCACACCACGCAACTCGCTCGGCCGCGTGTCCACGTCGTAGCAGGTGCCGAGGGCCAGCGGCGCGTCGGGCTGGAACGTGAGCTCGGTCCCGGTGGCGACGGGCTCGGGCGGCAAGAACACCCCCGTCACCGGATCGCCGCCGTCGCTGGCCACCGCAACCGCCACGGTGCCGTCGGCGGGCAACGTCACGGGCTCGCTGAAGCGGACCACCAGCGGGTTCACCGGCTCGCCCTCGGCCAGCAAGAGCTCGGTCTCGAATACGTGCGGCGGCCGCTTACCGAACGCCAGCGATGTCGTCGTGGTGTCGGCGCCCACCCCCAGCAGGGCCACGGCCTCCTCGGCGTCCACGACCACCAGCTCCACCTCGGGTGTCGTGACGTCGAAGCTGCCGACGCCGCGCACCAGGTCGACGCTGGTGGTGCCCAAAATGCCTTCGCTGCCCTGGGCCATGCCGGTGAGCGCCAGCACCAGGGTGAGGTTCAAGTCCTCGCGCGGTGACGCGGGGTCGCCCGGATCGGAGAGCCGGGTCTCCACCGCGTTGCCGAAGCGGTCGAAGACGGCGAGCTGGACGGTTGCCACCTCTTCGTTCTCCAGCACGTCGGGCCGGCCGAAGGGATGGTTGGTCTGGGCCAGCTCGGCGTAGCGGAGGGTGGCCGGCGCACCGGGCAGGACGTTCAGCGGGACGGCGGCCACGGAGACGTAGCCGTCGCCCGAGTTGTCGTCGTCGTAGAGCACCGCGACGGCGCCGCCGTCCTCGCGGCGGAAGTCGATGTCGTAGAGGCCGATCTGGGTGCCCGCGGCCACCGACAGGTTCGCGCGGCCGTTCTCGAGCCTCACCCGGGCGCGCTCGCCCACGCTCTGGCCGCCGCTCACCAAGTCCTCCACCTCGACGTCGCTGGCGAAGCCGAAGTGGACGTTGGGCTGGTCGATCTGGATCTCCAGCCGATCGAGCGGCGTGGTCGGAATCGCGTTGCCGAAGGCGTCCAGGGCCTGGAGCGAGAGCCCGAAGACCTGCTCCACCTCGACCGACGGCACGAAGCCCACCTGCACCTGGGCCAGGTCGCCCGGCACCAGCTCGAGGCTGGCCAGGGCCGGGGCCACGGAGCAGCCCACCGGCGCCCGCGGCGGCAGCACGCAGTAGCCGTCCAGGTAGGCCGAGAGCTCGTAGGCCCCGGCCGCGCGCACGGTGGCCAGGTCGAGGTTGGCCGTGCCGTCGGTTCCGGTCTGGGTCTCGCCCACGGCGGCGAAGCTGCTGGTGCCGCGCTGGCGCAGGAACCAGCGCACGGTCTGCAGAGACACCGGCCGGCCGGCCGCGTCGGCCACCAGCACCTGCAGCGGCACGGCCGTACCCACCTTGGCCTGCGGCGCGTTCAGGGCGTCCTGGTCGCCGCGGAAGAAGCGGATCTCGTTGGGCACCTGGGTGAGCAGGACCGGCAGGGCGGCCGTCTCGGCCACCTGCCCGATGCCGTCGATCACGCGGATGCGCACCTGCATCGTGTCGTTGCCCGGGGCCACGGGGGCGCGCCGGGCCCGGAAGCCCGCATCCAGCGACGTCTGGTCGTCGCGGCGCGGGGAGGCGGTGCGCACCACCTCGCCGGGCGTCCCGCTGACGTCCACCACCTCGAAACGCAGGTCGGACACGGGCCCGTCGTCCACGTTCTGGAGACCCTCGAGGCCGAGCCGCACGTTGCGCCCGAAGAAGCCCGCGCTGTCCAGCGCCACCACCAGGTTCGACGCGTTGGGCGGTGCATCGGGACCCACGTTCAGGCTGAAGCTCTCGCTCGTGGTCTGGCCCAGGTCGTCCACCATCTCCAGCACCAGCGTCTCGGTCTCGAGAGCGGTGAGCCGCTCCGAGCGCGCATCGCGCCAGTTGAAGGTCTCCTGGCTGGAGGCGCGGCCGTCGCTATAGCGCCGCACCTGGGTCGAGCCCCGGTAGGTGAGCCGCAGCTCCGACAGCTCTAGATCGTCCGTCACCTGGAAGGTGGTGGAGAAGCGGCTCCGCTCCCGGATCTGGGCCGGGACCGTGGCAGAGCCCAGCTGCGGCGGCATGTCGGCCACGATGGTGTAGGTCTGGCTGGCGCTGCCCGGGTTGCCGGCGCGGTCGATCACATCCACCGCGTAGGTCAGCACCTCGCCAGCCTCGGGCGGCGGCTCTTGGAAGACGAAGACGCCGTCATCGAAGCCGGCCGCCACCAGCACGCCGTTGCGGGTCAAGCGCGCGATCTGGACGCCGCTCTCGGCGTCGGTCACGTCCACTTGGATCTCGATGGGATGGCCGGCCGCGAACTGGCCGCCAATGGTGTCGCCGGCAGCCGCGATGGCAGCGTTCGGTTGGGCGAAGTCCTCGAGGCGCTCGAAGACCTGCGGGTCCGACTCCTTGAAGTTCCCGTAGACGTCGATGGCCCGCGCCTTCAGGAAGCCGCCGGACTCCTCCAGCGGGAAGTTGCGGTTCAGGAAGAACTCGGGGCCCACGTTCTTCCCGATCAGCTCGTAGGGCCCGTCCACACCGTCGGCGGCCGTCGCGAAGTAGAACTCCACCTGGGCCACCGGCTGCGTGCTGTCGTCCACGAAGGCGCGCAGCTCCAGGGGGTTCGGCAGGAAGCGCTCGGTCACTTCCAGCCGCACCGAGAAGGGGTTCTCGGGCAAGTTCTCGCCCTGCAGGAAGACGCGCCGCGGCCGCGCCGTGGCGATGGCGCCGGTCTCGGTCTCGCCCTCCACCACGATCTCGAACGGGTTGCCGTTGCGAAGCGTCGGCGGCACCAGCACCTCGAGGGCGAAGGGCGCCTCGGTGCGCACGCCCACCTGCTCGCGCAGCTCCACCGTCGAGCCATCGATGACCCGCTCGGTGTCGACGAAGACGCGCGCGGCGACGAGCCCCTGGGTCTCGCGCAGCGAGAGCATCAGCTTCTCGCCCTGCACGAAGATCTGGTCCACTGCCGGGCTCGCGAGGGCCGGGCTGGCTCCCAGGAGATCCGGCGGCAGCTCGGCGAACCAGACGCCGTCGCCTCCCTGGCCCACGAAGAGGTGGTTGTGGTCGGTGGCGATGGCCTCGACCCGGGAATCTCCCGTCAGCACGAAGTCGGGATCGAGCGCCAGGGTGTCCGCACGAAGCACGCGGACGCTCGAGCCCAGGCCCACGAAGACCCGGCCGCGGGCCACGTGGAGCGCGGAGATCACCTCCGTGTCCGACACATCGACCACCAGGTCCTCACCGGTCCCCAGATCGAGCCGGTGCAGCATGTCGGCATCGGCGTAGAAGAGGTGGTCGCCGGTCGCCGCCAGGAGATCGATCGGGGCGCTGGGGGCGTTCACGAGCACGCGGCGCCGGATCAGGTGGCTCTGCACCGGCAGCGGCCCTGGCTGGATGGCCTGCACCGTCCGGCTCGAGTCGCTCACGTAAACCGTGTCGCCGAGCGACACCATGGCGACCACGTCGACGCCCGTCGCCACCTCCACCTGGCCTTGGGCGCCCAGGTCGTCCGCCCGCGTCAGGTAGAGCTGGCTGCCGGCGGCCGCGGCCACCCACTGGTCGCCCACCGCCAGCCGCTGGAAGGGCTGCCCCTCGAGCACCGGCTCGGCGGTGTCGTCCGGCGCCAGGCGCAGCACGCGCTGGAAGTCGGGCTGCAGCAGGTAGCGGAAGCTCCCGGCCACACCCACGTCCGTGGTGGCCACGCTGAAGGGCGCCGGATAGGCCCGCTCGTCGACCCGGCCGGCCGCATCCACGTCCAGCAGCACCGCGCCGTAGGCCCCGCCGCCGCCCACGAAGCGCCCGCCGCCGGCGGCCACGCTGGCCACCTCGCCCTTCAGGCCCTGGGTGCGGTAACGGATGCGGGCCGGGCTGGCGCCCGGAACCAGATCGAAGCGAGCGCCGGCCGCCCCGCCCACCCAGAGCTGCCCGCCGCTGACCACCGCGGCACTCGTGTCCGCGCCCAGGTCGACCGGGAAGCGGCCCACCAGACTCGTCTGCGAGGGCACCCGGGCGTCCAACACGGTGACGACGGCGTCCGCGCTGGAGAGGGCCAGCAGATAGCCGGCGTAGGGCACCAGGCGCTCGGCCCGCACACCCATGCCGAGATCCGTCGCCGCGAACTGGGCGTCCAGCACCCGTACGCGGCCGTCGCTCCGCACGGCGAAGAGGGCGTCCGCGCGCTGTGCCAGGGCGGTGAAGCGCCCCGCGCTTTCGGCCAACAGCGAGAAGTCGGCGCCCACCCGTGCGATCTGGCGCTCGGTCAGCACCACGAAGTTCTCGCCCTCGGCCTGGACTTGCAGGGCGCGGCCGCGCAGCCCCGCCACGGGCGCCGCGTTCTCGATGGCGTTGCCGGCGACGGTGAAGCCCACCACGCCGCCATCCACGATGGCCAGAGCGCGGTCGTCCGCGACGACGAAGTCCTCCACCTCGCCGGCCAGCCGCAGCTCGCTCAATACCTCGAAGCCGTTGGCCGGGTCGAGCACCTGGATGCCCAGGGCCCGCAACCCCACCGCCAGCCGGTCGCCCATGTGGGCCAGCGCCGTGATCTCCGAATCGAGCGTCACCAGGGCCGTGCCAGCCCGATCCTCCAGCACCCGGCCGTTGCCCACCCACGTGTCGCCGACGTCGGCCAGGGCGGCATCGAAGGCCCGCGGCGCCGCCGGCACCAGCCGGAAGGGATCCACGATGGCGATGGTGCGCGTCGTCTCCTCGCGCTCGCCGAAGCCGTTCTCCACGCTGGTGACGATGGTGAGCGTGTTGTCCCCGGCCGGGTCGAAGTCCGGCACCGTGAACCGCACGAAGAGCGCGCCCGCGGCCACCAGGGCGCCATCCGAGTCGAAGACGGCGATCCGGCTGGAGCCGCCCGGCGGCACCGCGTGGAGGGCCGTGAACTCGGCCAGCGAGCCGGCGAAGATCTGGCCGCCCAGGCCTTCCAGAGCGGGCGCCCCCACGACCAGGGTGGGGTTGACCTGCAGGCCCACGGTGCGCTCGGCGAAGCGCAGCGTGTCGCCGTAGTAGGCGCGCACGTTCAGGAGGAAGTTCTCGCGCGAACGCGCGGGCAGGAGCGGCAGGCGCAGCGTGAGGTCGGCGTTGCGCTCGTCCACCAGCAGTGCCGCTTGCAGGACGCCGTCCACGTTCAGGAGCCGGACCTCGGCGAAGCGGAAGCTGCCGGCTTCGCTCTCGGTGGCCAGGAACCGAATCGAAATCTCGTCGCCTTCGACGAAGGTCTGGTTCGCTCGCGGCGACGCCACCGTCACCTGGTCGAGCTCCGGCTGGTTGTCCACCAGCGGCACGCTCTCGGTCCGCACGTCGCTGCCGCTGACCTGCACGGCGTAGTCGAGGCTCGCGACGGCCCCCTCCTCGGGCACGGACGCCCAGGCGAAGGCTTCGCCCGGCGCCGTCAGCGCGTAGGGTGCGGACGCCCCGGCCGCGGTGTGATCCAGCGTCGCGATGCGCGCGGTGGCCGACGGCACCGCGGCCAGCGGCGTCAACGCGCCGCGCGTGAGGGTGTCGCTGGTCGAGGGCCGGGCGTCGTCCAGCTGGGTGAGCTCACCCGGCGTCACCGTCAGAGTCTGCGTGTCCACGGCGCCGGAGCGATCGAGCCGCGTCACCTCCAACGCGCCGTCTTCCAGATCCGCGGTGGCCACGACGGCCGTGCGCGCGCCGTTGACGACCTCCAGCGCCGCCGGCAGCCGGGTGCCTGCGCCGCTCCGGAAGACCAGCTCGTCGCCGCCCAGGGTGCCACCGGCGCCCAGGTCGCCGA
>JAKSBN010000495.1 GCA_022361175.1 Pseudomonadota bacterium
CCAGGCCAACTCGCCGTCGAAGCGCACGTCGGCCACCGGCTGCACCTGACCGAACACGGTGGTATCGACCGCGCCAACCCCGATCAGGTCGCCCGAAGCCTGTAGGGTGTAACGCTCGACGCCGGTGTCGCCGGAGACGAGCAGATCGCTGCCCGAGGCGTCCACACGGGCGAAGCCCGGCAGCGCCGTGAAGCTCTCGCGGCCCACGGCCAAGTGGCCGTCCGCCGTTTCGAGCCGCAGCACGTGGAGCCCCGTCTCGGTGAGCGCGAAGACGCGGCCGTCGGAGACGTCGCTCGAGAGCACCCGCTCGCGCAAATCCAGACCTACCAGCGGGATCCACGCGCCGCGGGCCTCGCGGTAGCCGTGGATCACCTGGCCGTTGCGGACGAACGCCGTGCGACCGCTGGCGCCCAGGAGCTCGCCCGACAGGGCCTGCTCGCTCGCGGGCCCGAAGCCGTCGCCCGCCAGCGGCCAGTAGACGAGCGCCTTGTCGCCGCGCAACGTGCGCTCGGCCGCCAGGCCGGTGCCGGTGAAGACCAGCTTGTCGAGGCGCCCCTCGGCCGCACTGGCGATCTCGCCGCCCGCGGTGCGCAGTCTGTAGCCGCCGTCGCGCCGGTTGGTGCTCCACACCAGCGCCTCGTCACCGGCGCGTCCGGGCACGACCGCCAGGCCGCTCACCACGGCGTCCGCGTCGGCCTCGCGGAAGATCTCGTTCGCCGTTGTCGCCAGGTAGGGCCGCTTCGCCAGCGTCTGCGTCGCCAGCACCTCGTGACGCGAACGGTCGCGCAGCACGCTCTCCACGCCGACGCCGGCGCCGCTGTTGCCGAGCGGCACCACGCTCTCGCCCTGCATGGCGATGACCGCCGCCGTGCCGGACTCGGCCGTGTCCGGGTCCAGCACCCGAATCTCGGAGTCGTCCGAGAAGTCGGGCATGCCCTCGGGCACGCGGCCGCTCACCAGGAGCTCCGTTCCGCCCAGTACCTGACTGGCCGGCAGCAGCGTCACGTCGGGCGCCTGCTCGATGCCGTCGTCGAAGAGCACGTTGATGTAGCGCCGCGCCACCAGCTCGCCGAACTGGAGGCGCAGCACCACCACCACGTCCTCGGTGACGTCGGGCACCGTTGCCGCAAAGGCGAAGCGCTCCGGATCACCAGCGCCGCGGGTCAGCAGGATCGGGTCCGAGTCGTCCTCCACGCCGCCGATATCGAAGGTGAACTGCGCGCTCGGCAGGTTCTTCAGCACCGCCTCGATGGAGATGTCCTCGCCGGCCCGGAACGTCGTGCCATCGGCCGGCGCCAGCAGCTCGAGGCCCGGCTCGCCCAGCGCCGGGTCGAAAGTCACCACCGTCACCGGCAGCGCGTCGCCCTCGTTGCCGTTCGAGTCGGTCGCCTTGGCATCGATCTGGATGGTCGGGAAGGGATCCTCCGGTGTGGGTACCGGCGGCGTGAACTGGAAGCGGTTCGGGTTCTCGAGCTCGGTGAACGCCCCGCCGTCGATCGACACCGCCACCTTCTCGATCCCGTAGGTATCGAAGGAGCGGATGAAGACGTCGGTGACCCGGCCGCCCGGAACCTGGTCGCCATCGCGCGGCGAGACGATGCGGGCGACCGGCGGCGTGATGTCCCGGAAGAGCGTGTAGGTGTCGTCGCGCCCTCGGTCCTGGTCGAAGCGGAAGTCCACCTCGAAGCGCACCGCCACGGGCTTGTTGCCGTCGGCATCCGGCGGCGCCGCCAGATCGACGAGGCGCGGGTTCAGGTAGAAGAGCGAGTAGGTGGCCTCGGTCTCGCTCACGGCCGTCACGTTCAGAGCCGAGAGGCCGAAGGGCACGCCGTTCACCGTCATGACGGCGTTCTCGATCAGATCCACGTCGCCCGAGAGGTCGTAGCGAAGCGTGGCCCGCGTGATCTCCTCCACCTGGCCGGGGTCGGTCACCAGCGGCGCGATCGCGATCTCGGCGTTCTGGACCGAGCCTTCGAAGCGGGCCTCCCGCGCGTTGCCGGCGGCATCGCTGGCCTCCAGCCGGAACACGAGGTTCTGGGTGTCCGCCAGGATCGGCAGCTCAAAGGGCGCGGCGCCGCTCGAGCTGGTCGGGAAGTCGCGCCACGGGCCGAAGGACAGTCCGCCGTTGGTCGAGAGGCGGAAGCGGTACCGCACGTCTTCCGCGGCATCGACGTTGTCGTCGGCCGCCGGCAGGAACCGGTAGACGCGGCCGCGGGTGAAGGTCGTGGCCAGGTCCACCGGCGCGTCGTCGCGCAGGCGCCGGAGCGCCAGATCTCGCGGCGACAGCGTGTCGCGGGCCCCCAGCGTGAAGCGGAAGGTCCCGGCTTCGATGAAGGCGTTGTCGAGCACCGGATTGCCGCGCAGGTCGGCCAGCCCCGTCACGGCCACCGTGTAGTCGGTGTTGAAGGCCAGGGCGTTGCCGGGCAGCAGCCGCACGGTCAGCCGGTCGCCCGCATCCACCAGCTCGAAGAGCGCGCTCACGTCCGCTTCCGGCCCGCCGCTGAAGTCGCGCGGCAGCGCCGTCACGCTGAAGCCGGTGGCGTTCACGTCCTCGTCGAAGGTCAGCACCTGCGGCCGCGTGAGCCCGAGATTCTGCCGCGTGACGTTCGCGGGCCGCGTGTCGTCGATGCCGCGCACGAAGTCCGCGACCTGCACCTCTTCCTCCGTGGAGGGCTTGCGCAGCACCACCCGGTAGTCGACCTCGTCGAGCGAGGGCACCGAATCGAATTCGAGACCGGCACCGGTGCGTACGACGCCCGGCACCCGGTTGGTGGCGTTGGGTTCCGAGCCGTCGTCCGCCCGCAGCCAGTGCACGTCCACCCGGCCCTGGAAGCCGAGGCCGCTCAACGTGACGCGATTGCCTCCGGCGTCGCTGGCCCGCAGCGGCCCCGCCGGGTTGTCCGTCGCGAGCGCCGTCACCTGGAGCGCCTGCTCCACCAAGACCGCCGCCGGCAGCACGGCGGTCTGGCCGGCCTGAGTGACCTGCAGGGTGTAGAGGGCCGGCACGCCCAGCACCGCCGTGAAGGTGAGGGCCGAGCCGTCGGAACTGACGGACAGCGCCTCGGCCGGCACCACCACGTCGTTCAGCTGCAGCGATTCCACCTGATCCAGGGCGACGCCCCGCAGCGTGTAGGTGGTGGGTCGCCCGGTGATGGTGTTGGCCGGCGCCAGCCCGCCCAGTTCGATGGGCACGATCCCGAAGATCGCCGATGTGTCCAGCTGCAGCGCGAGATCCAGCTCCGGATCGATGCCGTCGATCTCGGCGCTCGGCTGGTTGAAGGGCGCAACGGCGTAGCTCTCGCCGGTGGCGTAGCGGTCGCCGATCACCTGGAACTGGAGCTCGTCGCCGACCAGACGGGTGGCGCCGCCCAGCACCGCGCCCGTGCCCGTGGCCGTCACGTCCACCACCACGTCCTGCCAGGCCAGCGGCAGCCCCTGCACTTCCA
>JAKSBN010000209.1 GCA_022361175.1 Pseudomonadota bacterium
CGGGGAAGTCCGGCGACAACAACCCGGACGACGATCTCTGCAGCAGCCTGGCCAGCCCGTTGTGCGAGGCGGGCGAGTCGTCGGAGTCCGGCAACGCCGGCTTTCGCAAGTCGTTCAGCCGCATCTCCGGCCCGAACGGCGGCGACCTCTACAACGTGCGGGGCGTGCTCTCGATCCCGTTTCCGAACACGGCGGCCCGCAAGGCCGTCGCAAAGGCCGAGGTGGAGCTGCGCCGAGCCACGACCCTGAACCGGCGCGTGCGCCAGCGGATCGTCGTCGAGGTGCGCGAGACCCTGCGCAGGTTGGAAGCCTCCTACCGCGGGATCGCCGCAGCCGACCAACGGCGCCGAGCCGCCGCCGAGCAGCTGCGAGCCGAACGGGTGCGGCTCTCGCACGGAGAGTCCACGCCCTTCGACGTCCTGCTCCGGGAAGACGCTTTCGTGGAGGCGGAGAGCCAGCGAATTGGCGCGCTGCAGACCTACCGCACCTCGGCCGCCGCCTACGAACGGGCCGTCGGAGCGACCCTGGACGCGCACGACCTTGTGATCCGAGACCGAACCTCGACCCCGGAGGGAATCTCCGGCGTCGAATTTCGGCCGCTCCCCGCGCCGGAATCCCCTGTGCCGACACGCTCTGGGCCCTGATCCTGCGCCAACGCTAACCAACCGTTCGGGCAAGAGAACGAACCGCTGTCCCTTCCGGGTGATAGGATGGGCGCGTGTTGCGCTCCCGAACGCCGACCGTCTCCGTCCGTGTGATCCGACCCTTCGCCGCGGTGTTGTCTCGCTGCGTCGGCGTCCCGGACGACTTCCGCTGGTTCAAGATCGAGGATCCCGACGACCGGATCTCGATTCAGCAGGCCATCACCAACGTGCACGAGGCCATCGAGATCAGCGGGGATCCGAACATCGGCCTGCGCGCCGCGACCGAGTTGACGAAGGGTGACTTCGATCTGCTCGAGTACACCGCCGTCTCCTCGGCCACACCGCGGGCCGCCATCCCCGTGCTGCGGCGCTATTTCCGCCTCATCTCCGAAGCGTCCGACCTCGATCTGATCGAGATCGACGGGCAGGCGCTGATCCGGATGACCCACGCGGTTGGGCTGCCCCGGGCCATCATCGACTTTCAGAGCGCGGTCTACAACCTCGCCGTCGAGCGTTGGATGCGTCCCAACCGCCTGCACAAGGAAGCGTGGTTCGCACACAGCGAGCCCCCCGATACCCGCGTCTATCGGGAGGTCTTCGGAGAGCTTCCGCTGCGCTTCCGAGCTCCCTTCGACGGGTTCCTCCTGGATCGCGACTGCCTCGACCGCCCCCTGGCGACCGCCGACCCGAAGCTCCACAAGCTGCTGTGCGAGTTCGCCGAGCAGCGGGTCGCGGAGTTCGCGGCCGCCAAGCCGTTCTCACACCAGGTCGCGGAGCTGATCGCGCAGGAACTCGCCGGCGGCCGGCCCAGCGCCGACTCGATCGCGAGCCGCTTGAAGATGACCCGGCGGACCCTCTCCAGACGTCTCGACCAGGAGGGACCCAGCTTCCAGTGTCTGGTCGACACGACGCTCTTCGCGTTGGCCCGTTTTCACATCGCCCTCGGTGAGCGCAGCATCGGAGAGATCGCCTCCATGCTCGGGTTCTCCGAACCCGCGGCCTTTTATCGGGCCTTCAAGCGCTGGTCGGGCAGGACGCCGTCGGCCTATCGACGGACGCACACCGTGGCCATGGCGACCCCCGGAACGGTCCCCCTCTCCAAGACCGGCAGCTGAGCCGCTCCAAGGCCGCACCAGGTCCCCGCAAGGGATTTCAAACGGCCGGGCTCTTCTCGGTGATCGGCCGTCCCCAGCGCCCTTCGGCATCCACTCCGACGTCAGAAACGTAGAGTCCGTTAGGCGGGTGGGTCGTTGGAAGCGAGAGGGGAAGCCATGAGGAGATTCCTGACTTGGACCGCGACGGCCACCACCGTCGTGTTGTTGCTCGCCGCCGCGAACGCGTCTGCGGGCCACTTCGGGAAGCGCGGCAAGCTGTTTGCCGTGCTCGACGGCTACCAGGAGGTACCCGCCGTCTCGACCAGCGCCACCGGAAGCCTGGTCGTGAAGGTCGATCGCAAGAACGGCAAGATCGCGTGGACCCTCCACACCAGCGCACTCGAGGGCGAGATCTGGCAAGCCCACCTGCACATGGGCCGCTCGCGCACGAACGGCGGCATCGTGGCCTTCCTGTGCGGGACCGTCGCCCTCCCCGCTCCGATTCCGCCGGGAACCCCGGAGTGCCCGCCCACGAGCGGCGGCACGGTGAGCGGCGTCATCGAGGCGGACGACGTGGGCAACCTGGGCACGGCAGGCCAGGGCATCGAGCCGGGCGAGATCGACGAGATCATCGACGCGCTGAAGGCGAAGGCGATCTACGTCAACATCCACTCCAGCAAGTTCCCCGGAGGCGAGATCCGCGGCCAGATCCGCTGATCTGCGACGGCCGGTCTCCCGGAGGCGGAGGCCGGCCGACTCGCGGGCCGCGGTGGCTCCGCCGCCGGCGCCCGCGCCGCCTCGTGCGCGATCAACAGGACGAGCGGCGGGCCTCGTCTCGTCTGGTCTATCCTGTGCCCAGATGGGGGTGCCACGGAGGTTCGCCATGAACGTGAGCACGATCCTCCGGCGCAAGGGAACCTACGTGGAGACCGCGCGCCCCGAGATCAGCTTCCTGGAGGCGGCGCGACGCCTGACCCACCACGGCATCGGGTCGCTGGTCATCCTCGACGACGTGGGAGAGCTGGTGGGTGTCCTCTCGGAGCGCGACCTCGTGCAGGCCGTCGCAGAGCACGGCCCCTCGTGCTGGAACATGCCCGTCGGCGAGGTGCTGAAGGAGCGCCCCACCACCTGCAAGCCCGAGGACCCACTGCGCGAGGTCATGGCCATCATGACGCGGCGCCGCGTTCGGCACCTGCCCGTCCTCGCGGGCGAGGCCATCGTCGGACTCGTGAGCATCGGCGACGTGGTGAGCTGCCAGCTGGAAGAGCTTCAGCTCGAGGTCGGCGTCCTGCGCGACTACGCGCGAGGTCGGTCCTAGGGGCCACCGGCTTCCCCGCTCTCGCGCACGAGGGGAATGAAGGCCACCGGCAGCACCCGCTCGGTCTCGATCGCTCCGGCCTCGCTCTTGCGCAGCAGCAGGAGCTCTTGGAGCTGCGAGCGCGGCCCCACCGGGAGAACCATGCGGCCACCGGGCCGTAGCTGGCGCACCAAGGGCGCGGGCGGTTCCGGACCCGCCGCGGTCACGAGAATCACGTCGAAGGGCGCGTGCTCTTCCCAGCCGCCGAAGCCGTCGCCGTGGCACACCTCCACGTTGGCGTACCCGAGTTCGGCCAACACGGCCGCCGATCGCCGCGCCAGCTCGGGTACGATCTCGATCGTGTAGACGTGCTGCGCCAGTTCGGCCAGCACGGCCGCCTGATAGCCGGAGCCCGTACCGATCTCCAGCACCACCGAGTCGGGGCCCGCCGCCGCGAGCTCGGTCATGAGCGCCACGATGAAGGGTTGCGAGATGGTGCGGTGGCACCCGATCGGCAGCGCGGCATCGACGTAGGCGCGATCGGAAACGTCGTCCGGCACGAAGGCGTGCCGAGGCACCGCGAGCATCGCCGCCCGCACGCCCGGGGCAAGCCGCGCGACTCCCGTCTCGCGGGCCGTCTCCACCAAGAGCTCGTCCACGCGGCGCATCATCGCCTCGCGCTCGCTCGCGCGAGCCGCCGCATCCGACGTAGGGGGATCGTCCAAGACGACACCTCCGATGCGTCCCGCCAAGGGTTCTGATTTCGCTTTCCCGCCGAGAGGCTAGCCCGCGTTCCCGCGCCGTCCTCCCGCGGCATCGGAAGCCAGCCGAGAGCGCCACCTCGCGAACCGAACCGCGCTCTCCGCCGCAGTATCGCCTTTCCATCGCCGGTGTTCGCAGAAGAGACCCCGTTTGGCTATCCCATCCAGGTAGCGGACCCGAGCTTGGCGGAGGCCCGGATGAAGCTTCGTCGCTTTCCCCTCTCGGAAGGGGGACGAGTGCTCGACACGCTCTGCTACGTGGGAGAACCGCTCGGTTCGCCCCGCTTGGGCGAACCGTTTCGGTTCCGCTGCAGCGGAGACCGCGAGCCCGGAGTTCTGGAAACCGCCCCGGTGACCGAACTCCACCCGCCCCTCACGGGCGTCATCGCGTTCTGTACCCGGGATTCGATCTACACGCTTCGCTACTGACACGGCATGTCAGTGGCATCGGCTAGGCTGTCTCCATGGCCAACGACCTACCGATCCGATGCCGCTGCGGCAACCTGCGCGGGCGCGCACAAGGGGTCTCCGGCGAACGCGGGAATCGCATCGTTTGCTATTGCGACGACTGCCAGGCGTTCGGTGACTTCCTAGGCCCCGATGGCGTCCTGGATACGCACGGGGGCACCGACATCTTCCAGATGTCGCCCGCCCGGCTCGAGTTCACCCGCGGACTCGACCAACTGGCGTGCCTGCGGCTGACGTCCAAAGGCATGCTGCGTTGGTACGCGGCCTGCTGCAAGACCCCGATCGGCAACACGATGGCCACCCGACAGATCCCGTTCGTCGGGCTGATCCACGCGTGCGTCGACCACGAGGCGGACGGCCGCTCGCGCGACGAGGCCCTCGGCCCGGTTCGCGCCGGCGTGAACGCACGCTTCGCCCGTGGTGACCGAACCCAGCTGGATGCTCACGACCGGGCGCCCCTCTCGATGGGGCTCGGGATACTGGGCCGACTGGTGGCCGCACGCCTGCGCGGCGACCACGCCGCCTCCCCCTTCTTCGACCGTGGGACTGGAGAGCCCGTCGCGGTTCCCCTGGTCCTCAGCGAAGACGAGCGGCGCGGGCTCGAGAACGTCCGCACCGGGGCGCCGGCGCCCTAGAGCCCGTCTCACACCCCTCGGTCGCCCGAGGCGCGTCTTCGAACCGATCTCATTCGGTCGGGGTTCGTAAGACGGGCTCTAGCGAAGCTCCAATCCCTCGAGACCTCCGGCCGCTCGCCAGTTCTCCAGGATCGCGAAGAACTCCACGGAGCCGCCGCCGTAGAAGCCGTTCTGGCCGTTCCGCTCCCCCGGCTTGCCCTCGTTGTTGTAGTAGCCCGGTGTGCACTCCTCCAAGAAGCGCTGTCCCATCTGCGCCTTCTCGATGACCGTGCGCACCCAGTCGGCCTCGGCCTCCTCGGAGGCTTCGATCTCGCGCACCCCGCGCTCGAGGGCGTGGGCCACGATGTACGCGATGTGCTTGCTCTGCTCGTTCAACGCGTGGGGGAAGTTCACCGTGAACCCGCTCTGGGCCGCGCTCATGATGAAGCAGTTGGGGAAGCCACGGCTGTGCATGCCGTGGAAGGTGGAGATGCCGTCCTCCCACTTCTCCGTCAAGCTGAGGCCCTCGCGGCCGTAGATCTCGTATCCCGCCCGCCGCGTGTAGCTCGTGCCCACCTCGAAGCCGGTGGCGTAGATCAGGCAGTCCAACGGGTACTCCGTGCCGTCGACCACGACGCCCGCCTCGGTGATCCGCTCGACCCCGCGACCCTGGGTGTCCACGAGGGTCACGTTGGGTCGGTTGAAGGTCTGCAGGTATTCGTCGTGGAAGCACGGTCGCTTGCAGAACTGCCGGTACCAGGGCTGCAGCGCCTGGGCGGTGTCCGGGTCTTCGACGATCTCCGCCGCCCGCGCACGGATCTGCTCCATCTTCTGGAAGTCCGCGAGTTCCATGGTGCGGGCGAGGGACTCGGGCGAAAGGTCGGCGTTCGCATCCGTTCGCACCATGACCAGGAGCTTGCGGATGATGTCCGTCCAGCCGTCGTTCACCAGGTCCTCCTCCTGGTAGCCCCCGGACACGAGAACGTTGAAGTTGTCCATCCGCCGCTGGTGCCAGCCCGGCTCGAGGCTCCGCGCCCACTCCGCATCGGTCGGGCGGTTGTCGCGCACGTCGATGGAGGACGGCGTGCGCTGGAACACGTAGAGTTGCTCCGCCGTCTCGCCCACGTGCGGCACGCACTGAACGGCCGTCGCCCCGGTTCCGATGATGCCCACGCGCTTGCCGCGCAGGCCCTCCAGCCGGCCGTTGGAATCACCCCCCGTGTAGGCGTAGTCCCAGCGGCTGGTGTGAAACGTGTGACCGCCGAACGACTCGACGCCGGGAATGCCGGGCAGCTTGGGGCGGTGGAGCGGGCCGTTCGCCATGCACACGAAGCGGGCGCGCATGCGATCGCCGCGGTTGGTCGAGACGATCCAACGCCGGGCCTCGTCGTCCCAACGCATGTCCGTCACCTCGGTCTGAAAGCAGGCGTTGCGGTAGAGGTCGTACTTGCGGCCGATGGCCTGGCTGTGGGCCAGGATCTCGGGAGCCCGAACGTACTTCTCGGTCGGCACCGTCTCGAGCTCTTCCAGCAGCGGCAGATAGACGTAGGACTCCACGTCGCACTGGGCGCCGGGATACCGGTTCCAGTACCAGGTGCCGCCGAAGTCGCCGCCCTTCTCGATCACGCGAATGTCCTCGATCCCCGCCTCGCGCAAGCGCGCACCGGCCAGCAGGCCGCCGAACCCGCCGCCGATCACCACGACGTCGACTTCGTCGGCGAGGGGTTCGCGCTCGAAACCCGGCTCTACGTAGGGGTCTTCGACGAAGCGGGCGAACTCGCCGGTCACTTCGACGTACTGCTCGTTGCCGTCCGAACGGATCCGCTTGTCGCGTTCCTCGCGGTACTTCTCGCGCAGGGCGTCCGGGTCGAATCCGAGATCAGGGGTGGGTGATTGAGTGGCTTCTGCGTTCTGGGTCATCGGGTGTGCTCCGGTGTGACGATGCGGTAGTTGACGGTTCCGCGCGCGATCGCGCGGTGGTGTTCGCGGTCGACGATCTCCACTTCGCAGAAGAAGAGCTCCCGATCGCGGTACAAGACTCGGCCGTAGCCCACCAACTCGGCGCGGGGCGGCGGCGCGAAGATGCGCGCCTGGATCCCGGGTGTCGATGCCTTGAAGCGGCCGAGGCCCGTCTCGGCCCAGGCCGCCATGGCCCCGGTGGTGTCGAGCAGGGCCAACAGTGCGCCCTCGTGGACGCCGCCGGCGGCGTCGGCGTTCGATTCGCACCACGGCATCACGATGCGCGAGCGGCCGCCGGCCATGTGCTCCGCGCTCAAGCCGAGCTTGCCGTGGAACGGAACGCGCTGCAGGAAGGGGCCCATGGGACCCAGGTCTTCCGCCCCGTCGTCCCCCAGCGCCTCCGGCGGCGGAGACAGGGCCGCGGCGAAGCGCCCCCGAACGCTGACGAGACCCTGCGCCACGGGCTTTCCGTCCTCGGTGCGGACGGACACGGACGCGAAGGCCAGCTCCTTGCCGCGGCGCAGCAGGGTCGCCTCGGCTTCGATCGCCTCGCCCAGCGCCGCGGCCAGGTACGCCACCTGAATCGCCGCGGTGTGCCAAGGCGCGCTCTCGGCGCCGAGAGCGGCGCGGGCCACGGCCTGGCCCGCCAGATCGATCATCGAGGCCACCACCCCGCCGTGCAGCGCCTTGTCCCCGTTCGAGTTCGAGTGCTGGAAGGGCAGCGCCAAATGCACGCGCTGCTCCGAGACGGCGCGGGCCTCGACGCCGAGGCCCGCGCCGTAGGGAGACGCTTCGAGCCAGCTGCGAATCTCGTCCAAGCTCACTCCCTTCCCGGCAGCAGACACGAGTGGATCGACTCCTCGCCGGGGATCTCGCGTGCCAGGGTCCGGATCGCCCGCTCGGCCTCGCGCAGGCCGAAGTCGTGGGTGTGCATCTTGGCGATCGGCGTCCGGCCGGACTCGATCAACCGCACCGCAGAGGCGTAGGCGCTCCAGGTCACGCCCATGGCGCCCAACACCCGGATCTCCTTCAACACGACCTTGTCGGACACGAAGTCGGGAATCGGCTTCATCCCCTTCACACCCGCCAGCACGACGGTCCCCCCGGCCGCCACGTAGTCGAGAGCGCCCGCGACGGGCGCGGTCGCGTAGGCCGACACCTCCACCACCACGTCCGCCCCCACTCCGTCCGTGAGCTCGCGAATGCGTCGCTTGGGATCTTCCCGCTCCACGTCGATGGTGAAGTCCGCGCCGAAGTCGCGGGCCAGCGCCAGCTTCCGGGCATCGGCGCTCAGGCCGGTCACGATGATGGTGCCGGCACCGGCCTCGCGCGCAGCGAGGACCGAGCAGAGCCCGCGCTGTCCCGGACCGAGGATCACCAAAGTGTCGCCGGGCTTCGTCTCGGGGATCTCGACGGCCCAGCGAAACCCCGCGCCCAACGGATTGAACATCACCGCCAGCTCGGGCGGCAGCGTGGGATCCACTTTGTGCACCACGGCGTTCGGCGCCACGTAGAGATACTCGGCGTACGCGCCCCACAACCCCGGCGGTTCCGAGAGCGGGATGTACGAGTAGATCCGCCGCGAGCGGCACAGATGGTAGTCGCCCTGCAGGCAGCGGGCGCAGGCGCGACATCCGAGCATGGTCTCGACCGCGATCCGGTCGCCCACGTCGACGCCCCAGCGCGCGGCCGCCGCGTCCCCGATCGCCTCTACGATGCCGAGCGGCTCGTGGCCCGGAATGACCGGAAACGGCGCCGGCAACACCCCCGCGAACTGCTCGTGGTCGCTCCCGCAGATACCGCACGCCTCCACCCGCAGGAGCGCGTCGTCGTCGCCCACCTCCGGCACCGGGAGGTCGCGCGGCTCGAGCTTCCCAGGTCCGGTCTGGACCATGGCGAGGCAGGTTCGGGTCGACATGGAGTCCTTCCGCCGATCGCTAGAGGCGTACCGCTAGAGCTGTGCCCGAAAATCGGGGTCGCGCTTCTCGCGCAGTGCCGCCACTCCCTCCTTCGACTCCTCGGTACCGTAGTAGAGGGAGAGACCCAGCATACCGAGGCCACCGATGCCGCGAATCCCCTCCGTATCCGCGTTGAAGGAGCGCTTGGCCAGGGCGATGGCCGTGGGGCTGCGCTGGACGAGCTCCGCACACCAGGCCGCGACTTCCCGATCGAGCTGCGCCTCGGGCACCACGTGATTCACCAGGCCCATCTCCAGGGCCTCCGCTGCGCTGTAGCGCCGGCACAGGTACCAGAGCTCGCGGGCCTTCTTCTCGCCCACGACGCGCGCCAGGTACGCGGTGCCGAAGCCTGGATCCACCGAGCCCATCTTGGGACCCACTTGGCCGAAGATGGCGGTGTCCGCAGCCAGCGTGAGATCGCAGATCGTCGCCAGGACGTTGCCGCCACCGATGGCGTAGCCGCGAACCTTGGCCACGACCGGCTTCGGCACGTCGCGAATCACCGAGTGCACTTCGTCGATGGGCATGCCGATGATGCCTCGGTCTCCGGCGTATTGGCCGTCGTGGTCCGACTGGTCACCCCCGGTGCAGAACGCCTTGTCGCCGGCGCCGGTGAGGACGATGGCGCCCACGTCGCGGTCGTAACCCGCGCGGCCGAACGCCTGAACCAGCTCCGCGCACGTCTGACCCCGGAAGGCGTTGTAGACCTTCGGCCGGTTGAGGGTGACCGTGACCACGTGGTCCTTCTTCTCGTAGAGGAGATCCTCGTAGACCGGTTCGGGGCTGGACGCTTCGCTCATGGGAGGGGCTCCTATCCGTGCATGGTGAGACCGCCCGAGACGCTGATCGTCTGGCCGGTGATGAAAGCGGCATCGTCGCAGAGCAGAAAGGCAACCAGGCCCGGATAGTCCTCCGCCTGACCCAGGCGGCGCATGGGGATCGCCCGCTCCAGCGCCTTGGCGAGCTTGCCGCTCGGATCGAAGTTCGCGAACAGCGGTGTATCGCTCGGCCCGGGAGAGACCACGTTCAACGTGATCCCCTGCCGCGCCACCTCGCGCGCCACCGACTTGGAGAACGCGACGATGCCGCCCTTGCACGCGGCGTACACCGACTCGCCCGACGAGCCCACCCGGCCCGCATCGGACGCGATGCTGACCACCCTGCCCTCCCCGCGCTCGACCATCCGGGACAGCACGGCCTTGGTCACGTTGAGCGGGCCCACCAGGTTGATGTCGATGACCTTGCGCCAGTCTTCCGGCTGCGTGTCGAGGAAGTTGGCCGCCAGGTCCCAGCCCGCGTTGTTCACCAGCGCGCCGATCGGGCCGACTTCGCGCTCGAAGGCGTCCACGGCCTTCTCCACGGCGGACAGCTCGGTGATGTCCACCGCGTACGCCAGCGCGACGCCCCCCGCGGCGCGGATCCGCACCGCGGTGTCCTCCGCACCGGCGCCGTCCCGGTCGAGGATGCCGACGGGCACCCCCTCGGCTCCCAGGCGCAACGCCGTCGCACGGCCGATTCCGCTGGCCGCACCCGTGATCAGCGCGTTGCGCCCCGCGAGTCCGCGAAACCCCGTCATCGCCCGTCGCTCAGCGTCCGCGGGGACTTCGTCGAACGTTCAATCCGCCGCCCAGAAGCTGCGAGACGAAGAGCCTGTTCGCCGACTTGAAGCACCAACAAACGTCCCCCTCCTCCCAACGTTCTCTCCTGTCGCAGTCGCTAGATCGAGTGGAGGCGCGGCAGCACCTGCTCGGCGAAGAGCTGTACGTTGGCCTTGGCGACGTCCGCCGGCATGCCGCCGTAGCTGAAGACGCCGATCACCCCGTCGCTCCCCAGCATGCGCTGGTGCTCGACCATCTGCTCGGTCACCTGGGCCGGCGTGCCCCAAACCTGCAGGCTGGCCAAGAAGCGCGCGAAGTCGTCCGGACCGTGTTTGGCGATGCGACCGGCCAGCTTGCCGTAGTACTCGTAGCCGGGGATCTCGGCCAGGCCGGCGTTCGCGAACTCGTAGTGCTCGAGGGTCGAGCGGCAGTACTCGACGATGTAGCGCTCGTACATCTCCTGGGCCGCCTGCTCGCTCTCGTGCACGGCCGCGAAACTGACCAGCAGCGGCTTCGGCGCCTCGCTCCGGTTCACCTGGCGGTAGACCGCGCGGTACTCCTCCAGCTCCGCCAGGCACCGGTCCCAGGGCTTCTGGGCGATGATCATGATGCCCACCCCCAGCTCGGCCATGATGCGCGCCGACTCGGGGGACACGGCCGAGGCGTAGGTGCGCCCGCGAAAGCTCTTCCCCGGCTTCGGCCGGATGGCCGCGCGCGGCTGCCGGTAGTACTCGCCCTGCGACTCGACGAACCCCGTCTCGAGGCCCTCCACCAGCGCCCGCGCGTACTCGACGAAGCGCGGCCGCGACTCGGCCATCTGCTTGCGAAAGCCCTCGAACTCCACACGGCCGAGACCGCGCCCGATGCCCAGGATCGCGCGGCCGCCCGACATCTGATCCAACACCGCGAACTCCTCGGCCACGCGCACCGGGTCGTGCCACGGCAGGACGACGACCATGGAGCCGAGACGCACCCGCTCCGTGCGCGCGGCCACCCAGGTGAGCAGCTGCGTCACGCTCGGGCACATGTGGTAGTCGGTGAAGTGGTGCTCCGCCGCCCACACCGAGTCGAAGCCCAGCGGCTCGGCCTGATCCGCCAGCGCCAGCTCGCGGTCGTACACCTCGGCGTCGCTCTGGCCCTCACGGCGGTTCTGGAAGAAGACGCTGAGGCCCACGTGCATGGCGAACCCTCCGACGGTGCGACGCTGCGAGCCGCGGTCCGATCGGCCGCGACACGGCGTCCCCGGTCGTTTGAAAATTCTAATTCCGATTAGAAACCAGTGCAATCCTCCGGCACAATGCTCCCATGTCCGAGCCGGCCGTCGCGGAGAAATCCAAGTCGCAGCGCACGCGGAACCGCATCCTGGACGCCGCAGCCGCCACGTTCCGCGCGCGCGGCTACGCCGGCACCACCTTGGGCGCCATCGCCAACGCCGCCGGCACCAAGGCCGGCAGCCTCTACTACCACTTCGCTTCCAAGGAGGCGCTGGTGGAAGAGGTGCTGAACCGGGGCGTCGAAGGCGCCTCCACACGGGTTCGCCGCGCCCTGAAGGCGCTGCCCGGGAACGCGGCCCCCCTCGAACGCCTAAGCGCCGCCGTTGAAGCGCACCTCAGCGCGGTGCTGGAAGCCGACGACTACGCCTCGGCCAACATCCGCATCCTGGGCCAAGTGCCCGAGGCCATTCGCCGGCGACACCTGGCCCGCCAGCGTCGCTATGGCCGTTACTGGCGCGCTCTGCTGGAGGCGGCCCAGGCGGCCGGCGACATTCGCTCCGACCTGGATCTCTCCTTGCTGCGGATGCAAATGCTCGGTGCGCTCAACTGGAGCGTGGAGTGGTACCGCCCGGGCGGCAGCACACCGCGCGAGATCGCGGGCCAGTTCTTGCGCGTGCTGTTCGACGGCGCCGGGCCCGGCGACCCGGTGCGCCAGAAGACCTGACGGCGGCTCGCCCTTCGTCGCCGAACCCCGAATCCAAAATCGCTCCGTCGCTCGGCGGCGCGGACTCGGTTGACAAGACGTCGACCCGAAGCGTAGAAGCAGGGGGGACTCACGCCCAACGGGCCGCACAGCGGCTCTCAACGCGTGGCGTCATGCGGTGCGGTCGTGCGGTGCGGTCATCCGGTACGGGCTGGGCTCGGAAGTCGTCGGAAGTCGAGCCGTTGTGAAGCCTCGGGGTGAAGCTTCCGGTAGCCCCGGGGTCGCGATGAGGGGGGCGGAAGATGGGCAGGGGGAAGGCCATGGGAACCCGCGCAGGAATCGGTTGGACGGGACTCGGAGTGCTGTTGGCGGTGCTCGCCGCAGGTTTCTCGGCACCCGTCGGCGCCGACAAGAACAAGCCCAAACCCGACAGCGAATGGCGGTTCTTCGGCCGCGACTCGACCAACAACCACCACGCGGCGGGTGAGCGCAAGATCCGTCCGCACACGGTGGGAGATCTCCAAGTCCGCTGGGTCTACGAGACGACCGCAGAGGTCGAACCCACTCCGTTCGGCCAGATCAACGGCGACGTGACGGCCACGCCCGCGGTGGTCGACGGCACC
>JAKSBN010000446.1 GCA_022361175.1 Pseudomonadota bacterium
CCAACGGGCTCGAGTCCAGCAGGACATCAGCCGATGAAACCAGTGCGACGGCGGCCTCCGCGGCGCGGTCGCACACGGAACGGTCGGGGTGGTGTCCGGCATGCCGTCGACGCTACCACAAGGTGCAAGCCGCTCGGCCCCGCCCAGACGATCCACCGCGGGAGGAAGCCCCATGTCGAGACATCGCCACTCCCAGCGCGCCACCGCGCGCGGATGGATCGCGCGAGCCGCGCTCACCGCGGCGGTCGTGGGCCTCGCCGCGTGCGGCGTAGAGGAGCGACCGGCGTTTCAGCAGAAAAAGCCCCCGCCGCCGCCCCCGCCGGACGTCGTCGTGACCCCGCCCCCCTTGCAGGGCCCCTTCCCGTGGCCGACGGATCCGGGCCCCGTCGCCACGCTTCACATCCGCGAGCGCGGCCCCATTCGGATCGCGCTGTATCCGGAGATCGCCCCCGAGACGGTGCGGATGTTCCGCGAGCGCAGCGCGAGAGGAGACTACACGGGGACGACGTTCCACCGCGTGGTACCCGACTTCATGATTCAAGGCGGCGACCCGAACACGCGCAACCGAGACCCCCGAGACGACGGTAAGGGAGGACGAATCCAGCTCGTCGACGAGTTCACCGCCGCACCGCACGATCGGGGGACGGTGTCCCTGGCCAACCGGGGGCCCGGCGCGCCCAGCGCGCAGTTCTTCATCGTGCAGGCCGATGCCCATCACCTGAACGGCCGTCACGCGCTTTTCGGGCGGGTCCTCTCCGGCATGGACATCGTGGACGCCATCGCGGCCGTCGAAGTCGATCAGTACGGCCGCTACGGCCCCGAAGGCCGACCGCTGGAGGACGAGGTGGTAGAACGCGTCGAGCTCGGCCAGGGCGACCGCATCCCCGAAGTAGGGGCCGCGGCGAACTGAACCGAGCTCCTCCCCAAGGGGTGACGCTTCGTTCGAGCGGCCAAGTACACGTCGCGAAAGCGAGAAGGCGCCGTGCGCCTGCTCGACCGTCCTGCGGCAACGGGCTACCGTCCGGCTCCCTGGCCCGGTAGCTCAGTTGGTAGAGCACCTGACTGAAAATCAGGGTGTCGGCGGTTCGACTCCGCCCTGGGCCACCACGTATTGCCGGCCGCAGAGGCCGCGCCGGACTCTACGCGTCAGTCGGCCCCAGAGTCTCCGCGTCTTCTTGCGGACCTTCCGCCACCGCTTGTGCAGTTGGCCAGGTCACAACGAACACGAGCGCTCGCTGCACGCGGGCGACGTCGCCATGCTGACCGTGGGAACTGCGCAGAATCCGAGGCCACGGATGGTTGCCCCGCCACGGCGAAGCCACCCGCGGCCGTCCCCGCCCGGTCCGCTTGGATCGAACCGACCTTGAAGACGGCTCGCGCGGGCGTCGGCGTGAGCCCAACGACTCGACTCGCGCATACGAGCGCGCCCGCTGGCGCGCGGTGCTCGGCGCCTCAATGGCCTCCGCGAACCCGCCGATAGCGGAGCCGTGGAAGCTCGGGATTCGGATCAGGCACGAACACGGGACGGAAAGACGGCCCTGGCGCTCTGGCTCGCGCTGGCGGCAGCGGTGGCGATCGCCTACGCCCCGTCGTTGGGCGGCGGTTGGGTGTGGGACGACTTCTATCAGATCGCCCACTCCGGTGCGCTCGATCATCCCCTCGGCCTGTGGCTCCACGACGTGTGGTGGCTGGCCGAGAACGCGCCGGACTCGGACATCTACCGCCCCCTGGCCGTGGCGAGCCACACACCGGGCCGCTGGCTCGGTCTCGGTCCCGGTTTCGAGAGGCTGGTGAGCCTGGGGCTGCACCTCTTGTGCGTCGCGCTGGTGGCAGCGATCGCGCGAGCCGCGGGCGCGCGACCCGACGCGGCGTGGGCCGGAGCCGCGCTCTTCGCCCTGCACCCGGGCGCCAGCGAGGCGGTGGCTTGGATCAGCGCCCGTCACGACCTGCTGGCGACGGCGGTCTTTCTGTGCGGCTGGTGGGGACTGGCGGCGGGCCGGACCGCGGTGGCCGCGGTCGGCCTGGGCCTGGCGGTGTTCGCCAAGGAGCCCTTTCTCTTGGCGCCGCTGGCCGCATGCATCTGGATGTGGGGCGGGGGCCGCTGGCGCCCGGCTCCGGTGATCCTCGCTTCGGTCGCGATCGCGGCCTACCTGGGAATCCGCCTCGCCATCGGCCTGACGCTCTCATCCAGCTCTGCGTTTGGGCCCGATCTCGTAGGCGTGGCGGGCGGGGTGGCGCTGCGCGGACTGGCCCTGGCCCTCGTCCCCGGCAGCGCCGACGCGCTGCCCGTCCTGACGCCGGCTCCCGCCGTGGGCTGGGTGCTCGTCGGCCTGGTCCCACTGGTCCTGGCGGTGACGCGGGGGCGCCCGGCCCTGGCCGCGTCGCTCACCCCGCTGCCGCTGCTGGCGCCGGCGATTCCGGCGAGTGCGGCCCTGGGCCTGTGCGGAGATCGCTACTTCTACGTCGGGTTCGCGAGCCTGGGGATCGCATGCGCCTTGGCGGCCACGGCCTGGTTGGAACGGCAGCCGCCGCCGGGGCGCCGGATCTCGGGGCACCGCGCTCTGGCCGGAGCCGCGCTGGTGGTGGCACTCGTCCTCGGGTCCGCGACCTTCCTGCGCGCAGGCGACTGGCGCGACAACGAATCCGTCTTCGGAGCTTCCCTGGCGCGCGATCCGAACAATCCCTACGCGGCCTTTCACCTGGCTCACGAGCTGCACGCGCGCCAGAACGACTGTGAGGCGGCGCTGCCCCTCTACGAAGCCGCGCTGGCGGTGGAGCAACGCGCGCGCAACAACCGACAGGCCTGCCTGCTCGACCTGGGCCGCATCCGCGAAGCGGCGGAGTTGGGCCCCGCCCTGGTAGCCGAGGATCCCACCAACCCCGGCCCGGCAGCCAATACCGCGCGCGCACTCGCGCAGCTCGGTGCGTTCGCCTCAGCGGAACGCTTCGCGCTCGAGGCACTTCGCCGCGACGAAACGCGCGCGCGCAACTGGGTCCTGCTGGGGAACCTCCAGGGCCTACAAGGGCGCCACGGCGAAGCGGCGGAGGCGTTTCGCCGCGCGATCGCGTTGCGCCCCGACGAC
>JAKSBN010000196.1 GCA_022361175.1 Pseudomonadota bacterium
AGTCTCCGGCCGAGACGTCTCCTTTGAGCGCAGAGGAGCAAGCGCGTCAGGCGGAGGAAGCGGCTCGCGAGGCCGCGGCTGCGGCCGAGGCCGCCGCGGCGAAGGCGGCCGAGGCGCGGGCCCGTGCCGATGAAGAGCGCCTCGACGCGGAGGCCGCCGCCGCTGCAGAAGAGGCTGCAGAAAAGGAGGTGGAAGACGCGGCAGCCGACGCCCGGCGGGCGGCCGAGGACGCGCGCTCGGCGGCCGAAGCCGCGCGCAACGCCGCCGACTACGCGCGGCGCCAGAACGAGCGCAAGGGTCTGGCGCGGCGCGGCCCGTACCTGGGTCTGGGCGGCTTCTACGCTCCCGAGGATCTGGAGAACGACAAGGACTTCGTGGTGAAGAGCAGTCGGGGACTCTTCGCGGAGGCCGGCTATCGCGTGCACCCCAACATCGCCGTCGGAGTCCGGGGCGATTGGCTGGAGGGTTTCGATTTCGCCAGCGACGTCGTCGAGGATGGCGAGATCGACGGCTGGGCGGGCACGCTGACCGGCAAGTTCTATCTGCTGCGCGGCTCCATTCAGCCCTACGCAACGCTGGGGCTCGGCGTGATCGTGGCGGACATCGAGAGCGAGAACCGGGTCACGGGAGAGCGCCGGGACGACGACGAGACCGCCGAGTTCCTGCGCGGGGGGCTCGGCATCGCGCTGGCCCTGTCCGAGTACGCGTGGCTCACCGCCGAGGGGGCCTACGCCACGGCGGGGGATGATCTGGACGGTCTCGACTTCGGGGTCCTCAGCGTGGGACTGGAGTACCGCTTCTGAGCGCGGCCGAAGAGACAATTCAGAGTTATCGAAATCCAAAAATAAATCGATTGGACTGATGAGAGCTTCGGCTCTAGTGTCTCCCGTGTGCGGCCCGGTGGGCCGGAAAGGAGAGCGAGATGCCCGACGCCAAGGATCGGACCGCCCAGGTCGCTTCGCGACTGCTGGCGGACAGCTACACCCTGTACTTGAAGACTCACAACTTCCACTGGAACGTGAAGGGGCCTCTGTTCGCCACGCTGCACACGCTCTTCGAGCAGGAGTACCAGGAGCTGGCCCTGGCGGTGGACGAGATCGCGGAGCGCATTCGGGCCCTGGGGCACCCGGCACCGGGGAGCTACACGCAGTTCGCCGAGCTCTCGCAGGTGAAGGAGGCCGCGGGCGTCCCGGCGGCGGAGGACATGATCCGCCAACTGGCCGCGGACCAGGAGACGATCGCGGCCACGGCGCGGGAGTTGGCGGAAGCCGCGGAGTCTGCCAGCGACCCGGCCACAGGCGATCTCGCCGTGCGCCGCATCGAGGTGCACGAGAAGAACGCGTGGATGCTGAACGCCCTCCTGGAGTAGATGCGCGGTCCGGAGTCGGTACGCGGTCCCGCTAGAAGCGGAAGCCGAGGTTGGCCCCCACGACCGTGTAGTCCAGATCGTCGAGGGAGCCCGTGTTGAAGACTCGTGCGGCGTGGACGCCCACGAAGACGCTCGGTGTGGCGTACAGGTCGACCCCGCCCCCCAGGCGGCCCTGGAAGCCCGTCTCGTCGCCGTCGACGTCGAGGCCGAGGGTGTCCCGCAGTTCCAGGCGCGTGACTCCTGCGCCCGCCAGCAGGTACGGCTGGACCGGCCCCGTCAGCAGATAGCTCTTCGCATTGGTGCCCAGGGTGAAGCCGTCGAGCTCGGCCGACGGCACGCCCGCCAGGTGAATGTCGAAGCCGTCGAGCCACTCGTACTGCAGCTCGAACGAAAAGGCGGGATGCCAGCGGTAGCCGAGCCGAACGTCCACGCCGAAGCTGTCGTCGACGTCCGTGCGCAGACCCAGGTCGGCTTCGATTTCGTTCTCGAAGTCGTTCAGTCCGAACACGCCGCCGAGGGCGAGATAGGGACCGGGCCGCGCGTAGGCTTGCTCGTACGGGTCCCCGTAGTCTTCGTGGTGTGCCCGGGCTGCGGAGCCCGAGAGCAGGACGATCAATGCGACGAAGCACGGTGTGGTGCGATGCACGTGAGTCCCTCCCCGCCACCGATGGCGTGCGCCTTTGGACGCAGAGGGACGCGCGCGAATTCACATGCGAAGGAGCACCCGAAGGGAGCCGTCAGTCGTCGTCGAGCAGGGGGAGCTGTTTGGGGACCCCGAGGGCGTCGTCCAGGTCGAGACCCGCCACGCCGAGGATCGCGTCGGCGATCGGCCGCACGACGCGCTCGCGGTAGTGCTGGCGGTCGATCGGGCCCGGGAGCGGTTGGCCTTCGCGAACCGGCTCCGGGCCCGTCTCGGTCACGACGTAGCGAATGACGGGCCCGGGATCCGCGCCGACTTTGCGGGCGGCCTGCACGTGGGGGGGCGTCGTGGCCGTATAGCGGTCGAGCGATCCCTTGCGAATGCGTTTCGCGTACACGAACTCTTCGCCCACGCCGCTCTCCTGCACGTGGCGCACGATCTCGCGGGCGAACGGCAGCAGCTCCTGGTCTCGGAAGAGCCGCTCGAGCAGCCCCCGCTGCAAGCGGCCCGCCAGCGGGGGCCAGTCGCGGCGCACGGACTCGAGACCCACCACGTGGAGCTCGCCGGCGAGCGATCCCGCGTAGCGCTTCTTGGATCCGGTCTTGCCGCCGCGCACGCGGGGCAGAAAGAAGCGCTCGTAGACGCGCTCGAGTTCGAGCTCGAGCCGCGACTCCACCCGGTAGTCGCGCGCCACGCGCCGGTCGATCTCCCGACGAACGCGTTCGCGCAGCGCCTCCGCCAGCGCGCGGGCGGCCTCCGCGTCGAGCTCGGGATCGAGCGCGACGAAGACGGAATCGGTGTCGCCGTACAGCACGCGATGCCCGGCCGACTCGAAGGCCTCGCGGGTCCACAGGAGGGTTTGTTGCCCGAAGCCGGTGATGGCATTGGCCACATCAGGCTCGAAGAATCGACATCCGGCCGAGCCCAGTACGCCGTAGAGGGCGTTCATCATGATCTTGATGGCCTGGTCGGCGTGTCGGTCGCCGCGCCCCTTGGCGGCCTCGCGCCGCGCCTGGAACTCCTCGACGATCTCGGGCAGGAGCGCCCCCCGGCGCGCAAAGCGAGCGCCGTTGGGTGCCTCGATGACGTCCTCGCCTCCCTGGTGAAACGCCACGGGGTCGAGCGAAAACGTTCGGACCAAGCTGGGGTACAGGCTCTTGAAGTCGAACACGGCGACGTTGCGGTAGAGGCCCGGTTCGCTGGCGAGCACGGCGCCGCCCCCGAGCTCGCCCAGCTTGCGCTCGGCCGCGACGTCGGGCGCGACGAAGCCGCGCTGGCGCAGGCGTGGCAGGTAGAGCAGGTCGAACGACGCGACGCTGGCCCCCACGCGGTCGAGCTGCATGCCGGACAGCAGGCTCCGTTCGACACACAGGTCGAACAGGCCCTCGTGGTCCAGGATCTCCAGCACCAGGCGCGCGTCCTCGCGGTTGTAGGCCACGAATCCGGCCGGATCTTCCCGATACTGGCGCAGGATCTCCTGGGCGTGGTCTTCCCCGTCGCTCGCGATGAGCTTGCCGCGGCCGAGCACCGACTGCGCCACCGTGTCGAGCCGGTAGTCCGGCAGCCGCCGGGCATCTCGCACGAGGGGCAGCGCGTCGACCACCATCCGACCCCGCACTTCGGCGCGGGACTGGCGCAGGAAGCGCTGGTCACGGACCAGGCGGATGGGGCCCTCGCTGCGCCCGATCGCGAAGGGCGTTCGGCACCGTTCGGCCCGCTCCGCCAGCACCCGCAGATCGAAGTCCACGACGTGCCAGCCCGTCAGTACGTCCGGGTCGATCTGCCGCAGCCGCGTCGCCGCGGCGGCCAGCAGCTGAGGCTCGTCGGCGTAGACCGCGGCCCCGTCCACCGGTTCGGAGGACACCATGTGCACCTCGTCGACTCCCTCGCCCACCAGGGCGATCGAGAGCACGCGGCTGGCATCGGGCGTGGTCTCGATGTCCAGCGAGAGAAGGCGCAGGTGCGGTCGGAACGAGGCCGCCCCGAGTTCCGGGTTGTGAAAGCGAACGAGCCCGCTCGGTTGCGTGGCCTCGGGCCCCTCGATCTCCACGAGGCTTCGCAGATTCCGATCGATGAGGTAGCGGTACGCGAAGCGAACGTCGGATTCGAAGCAGCGCAGGCCGCGCCCTCGCAGGCGGTCCCGCACGGCCACGAGATCGCCCGGCGTCGGCGTCGTGACGCGGACGACGGACTCGCCCGTCCAGGTCGTCAGGTCGGCTTCCGCGATCTCGACGCCGCGCTCGCCCGCGAGAGCCGCGGCGTCGGCGGACCGGACGAAGAAGTAGGGCCGGAAACGATCGTCCTCGACCACGAACGGTCGGCCGTCCTCCAGACGCCCGTAGAGCTCGATCTGCGGCGCTCCGTCGCGGACGCGATAGCCGGGCTGCAGGATGAAGCCGCGCGCGCTCATGAGGGGGGATCGCCTCCGTGTCCGCTGATTCGGGCGCTCGGCCCATGGTCGCGCATCTGACGGTCGCCCGCGCACCCGCTCGAATGCAGCCCCGGTTCGCGCGCGATCCCGATATCCTGTGGTTCGGAGGAGGAGTCATGGCGCAGATCAACGGTGTTCTCGGTCCGATCGACCTGGACGACCTCGGCTTCACCCTGATGCATGAGCACATTCTCATCGCGAACTGGTCGATGCGTCAGTCCTTCGCCGACTGGGTCGACATTCCCGGCCACATTCGCAAAGCGACCGAAGAGGTGCGCTCGGCCGGAGAGCGCGGCGTGAACACGATCGTGGACCTCACCCCCATCAACCTCGGTCGGGACATCCACGTGATTCGCGAGGTCGCCGAGCGCGCGGAGATGCAGGTGATCGCGGCAACGGGGCTGTACTGGACGGAAGAGCCCTGGATCCAGGGCTGGGAAGTCGAGACGCTGGTCGACACCCTGATCACGGACATCGAGAAGGGCATTCAGGGTACGTCCAGCAAGGCCGGCATCATCAAGTGCGCCACCGATCACCTGGGCGTGACGCCGCTCAACAAGAAGACGCTACAGGTGGCGGCTCGCCTGCACCGGGCGACGGGGGTACCGATTTCGACGCACACCTCGTCGGCCGAGCACACGGGACTGCGGCAGATCGAGGTCTTCGAGGAGGAGGGCGTGGATCTGCGCCGGGTCGTGATCGGTCACTGCGGCGACACCGAGGAATTGGAGTACCTGGAGTCGATCCTCCGGACGGGGTGCTTCATCGGCATGGATCGCTTTGGCCTCGACATGATGCTGTCGACCGCGAAGCGCGTTTCCATGGTCGCCGAACTCTGCCGGCGCGGATACGCCGACCAGATGGTGCTTTCGCACGACGCCTGCTGCCACATCGACTGGTTCCCGAAATCGGCGCTTGCGGCCGTGCCGAACTGGAACTTCCGGCACATCTCGGACGACGTGGTGCCTGCGCTTCGGAAGGAAGGGGTGAGCGAGGACCAGCTACACCAGCTCACGGTTTCGAACCCGCGGCGGGTCTTCGCGGCGCAGGGCAGCTACTAGAGCTCAGGCCGCGCTCCCGAGCGCCGGGCGCTGCGGGCTTCGACGCCGACGCGCGGGGGCTCGCGGCCGCGAGCGGCGGACCGGCGCGGGCGCGTCGCCG
>JAKSBN010000453.1 GCA_022361175.1 Pseudomonadota bacterium
AGGTTGTAGCGGAGGTCGGCCCCGCGCTGGCCGCGGCCGCGCCGGCGCCCGCGCGCGCCGGCGGCGCCGCCGAACATGTCGCCGAACAGATCGTTGAACAGATCGGTGAAACCGCCGAGATCGCCGAAGTCCGGCGCACCGCCGGGTCCCCCCACGCCCTGGTGGCCGAAGCGGTCGTACTGCGCCCGCTTCTGCTCGTCCGACAGGACCGCATAGGCCTCGGAGACCTCCTTGAAGCGCTCCTCGGCCGCGGAGTCGTCGGGATTGCGATCGGGGTGGTACTCGAGAGCGAGCTTCCGATACGCCTTCTTGAGATCCGCTTCGCTCGCGTCGCGGGGGACGCCCAGTACTTCGTAGTAATCGCGCTTGCTCAACGATCCGCCCCGGGCTCCCCCGGCTGGAGTCGCCTCGCTGCTCGGTCCCGATGTGTCGGCCCGGAGGGCCGACCGTCAGCCCCCAGACCGCCCAAGCTGTGCACGCAGAAGGAGTGCGCAAGGCCCCGGCCATCGATTCCAGCCGACACTTCCGGAGATTCTGCGGACCGGGGGGCTCCAAGCCCTGGCCCCAGGGGGCCTCTACTCATAGGATCCCGACGCTATTCGGGATTTTCGTTGCCCAGCGCAGCGTAGAGCTTCTCGGTCATCTGGTAGGAAAGCGCCGACAGCTCGTCCATGGCCGGCTTGAGGGTCTCCAGCTCCTGGCTGTCCATGGCCGCCCGGGCGGCCTCCAGGACGGTCTTCAGCTGCTGGGCGTCCTGCTCGTCGATGTTGGCGGCGAACTCCTCGAGAGTCCGCTCGGTGGCGTAGATCAGGCCCTCGGTCTTGTTGTGGAGGTCGACCCACTCGCGCCGTTTCTGATCCGCCTCTTTGTTCTGTTCGGCGTCCTGAACCAGCTGGTCGACCTGCTCCTCGCTCAGACCGCTCGACGCGGTGACGACGATGCTCTGGCTCTTGCCGGTGCCGAGATCCTTGGCGGCCACCGAGACGACGCCGTCCGTGTCGATGGAGAAGGTCACCTCGATCTGCGGCCGGCCGCGCTCGGCGGGCGGGATCCCGACCAGCTCGAAGCGCCCCAACGACATGTTGTCCTCGGCCATCTCGCGCTCGCCTTGCAGCACGTGGATGGCTACCATGTCCTGGTTGTCCTCGGTGGTGGAGAACACATGGCTCTTGGTGGTCGGGATGGTCGTGTTCTTCTCGATGATATTGGTCATCACGCCGCCCTGGGTCTCGACGCCCAGCGACAGCGGCGTGACGTCGAGGAGCAGCACGTCCTCGACCTCGCCTTTCAGGACGCCCGCCTGGATCGACGCGCCGGCGGCCACGACCTCGTCCGGGTTGACGCCCTTGTGCGGCTCGCGCCCGAAGATCTCCTCGACGCGCCCCTGAATCAGCGGCATGCGCGTCATGCCGCCCACCAGGATCACCTCGTCGACGTCGGTCTTCGAGAGGCCGGCGTCCTCGAGCGCCGTGTTGCAGGGCGCGTCCAGGCGCGCCACCAGTTCCGCCACCAGCCCCTCCAGCGTCGGTCGGTCGAGGTTCATGACCAGGTGCTTGGGGCCAGACGCGTCTGCGCTGATGAACGGGAGGTTGACGTCGGTCTCGTCCGAGGAGGAAAGCTCGTGCTTGGCGCGCTCGGCGGCTTCCTTCAACCGCTGGAGCGCCATGGCGTCCTCGGTCAGGTCGATGCCCTCGGCCTCGCGAAAGACGGCCACCATGTGGTCGACGATCGCCATGTCGAAGTCCTCGCCGCCGAGGTACGTGTCGCCGTTCGTGCTCTTGACCTCGAAGACGCCGTCTCCGATCTCCAGGATGGAGATATCGAAGGTGCCACCGCCCAAGTCGAAGACCGCGATGCGCTTGCTGTCTTCTTCGCCGAACCCGTAGGCCAACGCGGCGGAAGTGGGCTCGTTGATGATCCGCAGCACGTTCAGGCCGGCCACCGTGCCGGCTTCCTTCGTCGCCTGACGCTGGGCGTCGTTGAAGTAGGCGGGCACCGTGATGACCACCTCTTCCACCGGCTCGCCCAGGAAGTCCTGAGCGGTGTCCTTCATCTTCTGGAGCACCATCGCCGACACTTCCTGGGGAGAGCACAAGCGGTCGTCGACCTTCACCCAGGCATCGCCGTTGTCCGCGGCGCAGATTTCGAAAGGAGCGACCTTCGCGAACTCCTGGACTTCGTCGGCGTCGTGCTTGCGGCCGATCAGCCGCTTCACCGCAAAGATCGTTCGCTTGGGATTCGTGACGGCCTGGCGCTTGGCGATCTGGCCCACCAGGGTCTCGCCGGACTCGGTAAAGGCGACCATGGACGGCGTCGTGCGCGCGCCCTCGGTATTGGCAATCACTTCCGGACTGCCGTTTTCCATGACGGAGACGCACGAGTTCGTGGTCCCCAGGTCGATGCCAATGACCTTGCCCATCTTCTTGCGCTCGGCCCCTCCGTGGTCGAGGGGCCTCGGCCGGTGGGCCCCCGCTCACTCTCCGTCGGCTCCCGCTTCGGGGACGCCGCCCTCCGCTGCGTCCGCCTCCTTCGAGACGATCACGCGCGCGGGGCGCAGCATCCGGTCGCGCAGCTGGTATCCCTTCTGCAACACCTGGAGAACGGTGTTTGCGGGAACCTCGCTGCTGGGCGCCTGCGCCATCGCCTCGTGCACGGTGGGGTCGAAGGGGTGGGCGTCCGCCTCGATCACGGTCACTCCGTGCCGGCCGAAAGCCGCCAGCAGTTCGCGGAGAACCAGCTCCACGCCCTGCAACAGCCCCTGCAAGTCCCCGCCATCACTCTGGTGCGCGTGATCGATGGCGCGCTCCAGGTTATCGACCGTTGCCAGAAGATCCTTGACGAGATTCTGGTGCCCGTAGGAGTGCGCCTCCTGCCGCTCCTTTAGGGTTCTCTTGCGGAAATTCTCGTAATCCGCCTGCAGCCTGAGGTGGCGATTCTGGAGCTCCTCGAACTCGCCGAGCTTCTGCTCGTGCTGCTCCTTCAGAGCTTGGAGCTCGCTCGACAGCGCCTCGATGGTGAGCTCGTGGGCGCTCTTGCGGGGCGCCGCCTCCGCCTCGGAGCGGGATTCCAGGGATTCTTCCGCCGCTCGGAGCGCCTCTTCCAGCTCGCTGTTGGGCTCCAGCGTGCCCTCGCTGGGCTCCTCGCTGAGGGCCTCCCAGCCTTCGGGCTGGCCTTCGGCCTTGCCGCCGTCCGGCGTGGGCTTGTCCGCGTCCTTCGGTTCCGTCACGACTGCCTTCCGTTGCACAACCCGCGCTCGGTCGCCGCCGGGCGCGCACTCCAGATCATCGGTCGGGCGCAGTCCCAGCTCGACGGAGACGGGCCCCGACAAGCTCGGAACAGTAAGCCACCAGTGGAATGATGCGCCCGTAGTTCATGCGCTGAGGGCCAATCACCCCCACCGCTCCTCCCGAAGGATCGCCGCCGTAGCCTCCGACCACCACCGCGCAGCCGCGCAGCCCGGGCTCGGCCAGTTCCTGGCCCAGGCCCACCGCCACACCGTCGCCTGCCAGTAGGTCGTCCAGCACCTCGAGCAAGTGGGCGTGGGTCTCCAGCGTGCCGAGAACCTCACGCAGGCGGTCCGGGTCGTGGAACTCGGGCTGATCGAAGAGCGCCAGACGCCGGGCGACCACCAGGTGCGCCCCCTCGCCCACGTCCTCGGGCGAGGTGGCGCGCAGTCCCAGCTGCAGGGCGCGGCGGCGCAGCACGTCCGCCTCGCTGCGCAGGTCCTCGGCCTCGCGCTCCAGGCGCTCGCGAACCTGGGCCAGGGTGCGACCGGCGATGCGCTCGTTCAGGAGCGACGCCAAGCGCTCGAGGTCCGCCTGGGACCCCGAGGTCTTGTCCTCGATCACGCGCTGATGCGGCTCGCCCGACGACGAAACCAGCACCGCCAGGACGCGATCACTCGTGAGACGCACGAACGCGAGGTGTTGGAGGACGATGGTCTCGAGCCGAGGCGCGATGGCGAACCCCAGCTGCTGGGTGTGCCGCGTCAACACATCGGACACCACGGCCAGGAGCCGGTCCGCCGAGGCCTCCTCCAGCTGGAAGGCGAGATCCCGGCGTTCGGACGGCGCCAGCTCGGGCGGCTCGAGCAGCTCGTCCAGGAAGATGCGAAGCCCGCCCTCGGTGGGAACCCGGCCCGCGGACGTGTGGGGCTGCTCGATCAGCCCCTTCCCGCCCAACTCGGCCAGGACCCCGCGAATGCTGGCCGCCGACAGCTTGAAGGGCAGCAGGTGGGACAGCGTCTTGGAACCAACCGGCCCGCCCTCGCCCACATAGGCCGCCACGAGAGCCCGCAGCACGCTCTGCTCTCGGTCACTGAGCTCCTGGGCCCTCGCTCCGGCACCTTCCCTGTGCGGCGGCTGCGGCGTCACGAACGCGAATTCCCCTCTCGCCTTACCGGGGTGCCTTGGCAGGGCACCCTACCCCTACCAGGACTCTCTCAGGGCCCTCTCGCCTCGCCAGCGACGGTCCAGTCGCGCGCCGGCGAGCCCCGGTCGGCCGACCTAGCCTACCCCTTCTCGCCAACCCCCGGCCACAGCGTTGGAGGGTCGCCCCGCAGCTCGCGGGCGACTTCCGGGTTCGGGGGGGCGCCGCCGCCCACGAAGCCCTCGAAAACCGTGTCCGAGAGCAGCCGGCCGCGCTCCGTCAGGGACAGGTCCCCGGTCTCGTTCTCCGAGAGGAGACCGGCACCGACGAGCGAGTCGATCCAGTCTTCGAAGAACGCCCGGGGCGGGCCGCCGAACTCGGCGGCAAAGGACCGGGCGTCGAGGCCCTGGCGCCGGCGCAGCGCCAGGAACGCCGCCTCGCCGCGGGCCACCGGGGGCAGCAAGGGCTCGCATTCCGCCGACGCGGGGCGGCCGGCGGCGACCGCCGCGAGATACGCGGGCAGCTCCCGCGGATTCGCGCGCCGAACGCCGTGTGGGGCGTCGGGGCGGGCCGGATCGGTCGACCAGGCGCCCATCCCGAGTCCCAACACCGGAGCCCGTCGCCAATAGCGTTGGTTGTGCTGCGACTCGCGGTTCGGCCGGGCGAAGCTCGAGATCTCGTACCGCTCGAGACCCAAGGCGTCCGCTCCGGCATCGACCACGTCGTAGAGCGCGAGCGCCTCGGCCTCGTCGGGCCGCGCCAGCTGACCCCGGGCATCGGCCAGGGCGAACGGGGTCCCGGGCTCGATCGTGAGTTCGTAACTCGAAACGTGCTCGGGAGCGAAGTCGAGCAGCGCCGCCCAGTCCGCCACCACCGAGGCGAGCGACTGGTCCGGGGCGCCGAAGATCAGATCCACCGACAGGTTCTCGAACCCCGCCGCGCGGGCCGCGGCCAGGCTGGCCGAACTCTCGCCCGCCTTGTGGGCACGCCCCAGTCGCCGCAGCACAGTGTCGTCGAAGGACTGCACGCCGAGCGAGAGGCGATCGACCCCCGCCTGGCGAAAGGCGCCCAGCCGGCCGCGCTCGAGCGTGCTCGGGTTCGCCTCCAACGTCACCTCCCGGGGCGATCCCGGAAAGTGCCGTCCCGCCAGGTGGATCAGGCGCTCGATGGATGCCGGCGACAACAGCGCGGGCGTCCCCCCGCCGAAGTAGAGCGTCTCCAGGCGCGCCCCTGCGAAGGCCTCGCGGCGCAGTTCGAGTTCCGCCTCCAGAGCCGCCACGTAGCGCGCCTCCGTCTCGGGGGAGAGCGAGCGGGTCGCCACCACGGCGAAGTCGCAGTAGGGGCAAACCCGCTCGCAGAAAGGCACGTGGACGTAGATTCCGACGGTCGGATCCGACACGGATAGGAGGATAGCCAGCCGGGCGCGTCGGCCGGTGGGGCCCGTGCGGGGGCGCTGGCCCGCGCTACCTTGCCCGCCGTATTGGCGTCTCCCGACATCCACCACGAAGTCCTGCCGAACGGCCTCGAGTTGCTGCTGCGCCCGAGCCACCGCGCTCCCGTGGCCGAGTTCCAGATCTTCGCCCAGGTGGGTTCGGCCGATGAGCGCGACGGCGAGCAAGGCCTGGCCCACTTTCACGAACACATGCTCTTCAAGGGCACGCATCGCCGCGGCGTCGGTGAGATCGCCGGCGACGTGGAAGGTGCGGGGGGTCGCATCAATGCGTACACCTCCTTCGACCTGACCGTCTATCACGCCACCCTGCCCGCCGATGCCTTGGCCGTGGGCGTCGACGTGCTCTGCGACGCGGTTCGCCACTCGCTCTTCGAGCCGGTCGAGATCGAACGCGAGATCGAGGTCGTCCTGGAGGAGATCCGACGCAGCCGCGACGCGCCGGGGCACGTGCTGGGCGACGCGCTCTTCGCCGAGGTGTACCGCGTGCACCCCTACCGGTCGCCCATTCTCGGCCCGCCCGAGAGCGTGGCGCGCTTCGATCGCGAGCGGGTGTCGAACTTCTTCCGGCGCTGGTACGCGCCCGACAACCTGGTGGTGGTGGCCGCCGGCGCCTTCGATCCGCACGACCTGGCGGACCGGATCCGGACCGCCTTCGCTGATGCCGAACCGGCCGGCGCCAAGCGCGCCCGGCCCGAGGAGCCGCGCCAGCAGGGCCTGCGCACGGTGCTCCTCGAGCGGCCATTCGAGCGCGTCCGCGCCGAACTCTGCTGGGCGAGTGCCGCTTTCCGCACGGCCGACGCCACCTATCTGGACCTGCTCGCCTTCGTTCTGGGCGAGTGCGACTCGAGTCGGCTCGCACAGCGCGTGAAGGACGAGGCGGCGCTCGTGGATCGCGTCGATGCTTCGTCCTACACGCCGCTCGACCCGGGTCTCTTCTCCGTGAGCCTCGAGACGGACGGCGATCGCATCGAAGCCGCGCTGGAGGCATCGCTGCGCGAGGTGGAGCGGGTTCGGCGTCAGGAGGTGAGCGAGGACGAGCTCGAGCGCGCCCGCGCGAACTTCCTGGCCATCGAGCACTTCGAACGCGAGAGCGTTTCGGGCCTGGCGCGCAAGCTCGGCAGCTTCCAGGTCCTGGCCGGCGATTGGCGCAAGGAGGAGACCTACTTCGAGACCATCCGGCGCGCCACGCCGGCCGATCTCGCGCGGGTGGCCCAGACCTATCTCGGGCCCGAGCAACTGACCGTGGGCGCGCTCTTGCCGGAGGGCGCCGGCGGCGTCCTCGACGAGGACCGGGTGTGCGCCGGCGTCGACCGCGCCGTCTCCGAAACGCGGCGAGTCTTCTCGCTGCCGCGGCGGGAGGGCAGTGGCCGCGACGTCCAGAGCTACGCACTCGAGGGGGGCTTGCAGCTCCACGTCCTGCCGCGACGCGACGTGCCGGTGGTGGCACTGCGGACGGCTTTCCGGGGTGGGCTCTTGAACGAAACCGCGGAGACCCAGGGCCTTTCCAGCTTTCTGGCGTCGATGTGGCTGCGGGGCACGCAGGGACATTCGGCCGCGGGACTGGCGCGCGCCATCGAGTCGCTGGCGATCGACCTGGAGGGATTCTCGGGCCGCAACAGCCTGGGCCTCACCCTCGAGGCCACCAGCGAAAAGCTCGATCCGGCGCTCGACCTGCTGGCCGAGGTGCTCCTGCGTCCGGCCTTCGATCCCGACGAAGTGGAACGCGAGCGGCGGGAGACGCTGGCGGCCATCGAGCGCCGCCAAGACCAGCTGGCCCGCCAAGCCTATCTGTTGTTCGGCGAGGCGCTGTTCCCGTCGCATCCCTACCGGCTGCCGCTCTTGGGAACCGCCGCTTCGGTGTCCTCGTTCTCGCCGGAGTCTCTCCGCAGCGCGCACCGGCAGTGGATCGCGGGGCGGGGAGCCGTCATCGGAGTCGCCGGGGACGTCGACCCGGACCAGATCGCGGCGGCTCTGTCGGCGCGCTTGGCCGACCTGCCCGCAGGAGCGGGGCCCGGGGCGCTCCCGCCCGAAGACGCGCCGCCCGACGCTCCGCGTCAGCTCGAGCTCCAGAAGGACCGGGCGCAGGCCCACTTGGTCCTCGGATGGCAGGGTCTGCGCGTCGACGACCCGGATCGCGCCGCGCTCGAGGTGATCGCCCAGTTGCTCGCCGGACAGGGCGGGCGGCTCTTCCTGGAACTGCGCGACAAGCAGAGCCTCGCCTACACGGTGAGCGCCGTGAACGTCGAGGGCGTCGCGCCCGGCTTCTTCAGCGTCTACATCGCGTCCGCGCCGGACAAGGTCGAAGTCGCCCGAAGCGGCCTGCTCGCGGAGCTCGAACGCCTCGTGAACGAGCGCCCGCCGGCGGACGAGCTCGCCAGCGCCAAGCGCTACCTGGTGGGCAACTTCGCCATCGACCAGCAGCGCAACTCGGCCCGCGCCAGCCACATCGCTCTCGACGCCCTGTACGGACTGGGGCCCGAAGCCGATCAGGACTTCCCAGCCCAGATCGAGGCCGTGGAGGCGGCCGACGTGCTGCGGGTGGCGCAGCGGACGATCCGGCTGGATGCGCCGGTCGAGGCCCTGGTCCGGCCCTAGGGGCCGATCGCGCGGCTAACCGCCCGTGGTGGCGACTCCTGCGGAGGGGTCGGGCACCGCGAGAGACTCCACCGCCGTCTCTTGCTCCACGGGCAATTCGGCGATGGAACGGCGCAACGCCGCCGTCGCCGGGTGCCGCGGATCGAGGGCTTCCGCGCGCTTCAAGTAGACCTCGCCCGCGGCGGGCCCGCGCGCGCGCGCCGCCAACCAGGCGGCGCGCCGCAACAGAGCGGTGTCCTGAGGCCGCGCGGCCAGTGCCCGCTCGGAGTCGCGGCGGGCGTCCACCACCCGGTCGAGCGCCTCGAGGGCGCGCGCCCGACCGTCCCGGAAGCGCCAGTGCTCGCCGTGTCGAAGCGCGCGGTCGAAGGCTTCGAGCGCCTGTTGCGGATGCTGCGTCGCCAGGGCTCCACGTCCTGCAGCCCAATCGCCCATGCCCAGGAGTACCCGATAGCGCGAATCCGAGAGCCCCTCGTCCACCACGTCCCCCGCGACGAGTCCCTCCCCGAGACTCGTGCGCGCGAGCAGCACCGCCTCGCGAACCGCCAGACTCGCCGGACACGCCGCCAGGGCGGCCGTCACGTGGCTGTCCGGCAACCGGCCGCGATCGGCGTCGACGCGCAGACGCAGCACGTGGGCGGCCACCAGGGAGGGCTCGGCTTCGAGCGCGCGGGCCGCCCCGCTCTCGGCGCGCCGGACGAGATCGCGGCGCAAGTCGGTGTCGCCTTCGACTTCCGCCTGGGCGAAGCGATGGAGGCCCAGGGCCAGTTGCGCGCTCCAGTCGCGCCGATGCCGGCGCGCCCATTCCTCCAAGCTGTGCGTCAGCGTCGGATCGGCCACGGCGAAGGCACCGAACGCCTCGAGGCTCCACAACTCGCGAGCCGGCTCTGCTTGCGCCAGCGCGTGGTAGCGGCGGAGCAGCTTGTGGGTCGCTCCGAAGCGGCGCTTCCGCACCCAACCGAGCACTTCCAGCCGATCGGGCACGGTCAGTGGAACGCCTTTCGCGTCGAATCGCGGCGCATCGGCCACTCGGCCCAGCGAGACCACGACACGGGCGGGCGTCGTGTCCACTTCGGGCGCAGGGGAGCGCGGAGGTTCAGCATGAGCGAAGCCGGCGCCGAGAAGCCAAGCTCCCAGCGCGACGACGGGGGGAAGCCGAGCGGCGGCCGGCCCGCGGCAAACGCGCATGGCCCGCTCTTCGGTCGCTCCCCGTGGCTACTGTAGACGCCGTCGGCGCAAACGAGGGCCGGAAGCCCCAGGCGAAGACCGTTGCCCTGCCCCGTACGGACTCCGGGTACGGACTTGGCCCGAAGGCCGCGTCAGGGGTTGCGCGAGTATCCCAACGCCCGACCGTCGCGACGCGGATCCGTGCCACCGCGGTGCCACCCGGTCTCGGGGTCGATCACGATGGCCTCGGCGGACGACCAATGGCGAGCGGACACGTCCACCTCGTGGCCGCGACGACGCAGCCCTTCGACGACGTCGCGCGGCGTTTCCGGCTCGACGAAGATCTTGTCCGGCAGCCACTGGTGGTGAAAACGGGGAGCCGCCACCGCTTCCTGCACGTCCATCCCGAAGTCGACCACGTTCAGGATGGTGAGCAAGGTCGTCGTGATGATGCGGGGCCCGCCCGGACTGCCCGTCACCATGAAGAGCTTGTCGTCGCGTTCGAGGATCGTGGGCGTCATGCTGGAGAGCGGCCGCTTCTTGGGCGCGATGGCGTTGGCGCCGCGCGTGTCCACCAACCCGTAGACGTTGGGCACGCCGATGGCCTTGGAGAAGTCGTCCATCTCGTTGTTCAGGATGACGCCGGTGCCGGGCACCGTGATCCCGGAGCCGTAGGGCGTATTGATCGTCTTCGTGATGGCGACGGCGCCGCCCTCGGCGTCCGTCACCGAGAGATGGGTGGTGCCCGCATCGTGCAGGGGCAGCCCGGCTCCTTCGACGCGGATCGCCATTTCGCCCTGCAGCCAACGCCACGGCGCCCGCCGGAACCAGGGCGGATTGATGCGAGCGCGCTGCGCGGCGGCGTACGGCTTCGATACAAGGCGCGCCAGCGGGATCTCGACGAAGTCCGGATCCCCCATGAAGGTGTTCCGGTCCGCAAAAGCCAGCTTCGAGGCTTCGGCGATGACGTGCAGACTGGCGGAGCTGCCGGCGCCTCGCTCGGCGAGGTCGAAGTCCTCCAGGATGTTCAGCATCTGGACCAGGGTGGCCCCACCCGAGGAAGGAGGCGGAAACGAGTGCACGACCAAGCCGCGGTACTCGCCCTGCACCGGCTCTCTCACGACGGGCCGGTACGCCTCCAGGTCGGCGCGCGTGACGAGTCCGCCGCGACGCAGTTGGTCGGCCGCGATGGCCTGGGCCACGGGCCCCCGATAGAAGCCGTCGGGCCCCTGCGCGGCGATCGCGAGCAGGGTCTTGGCCAAGTCCTTTTGAACGAGGCGCCAGCCCGGTCGCGCCGTCTCCCCCGGAGCCGGGTACTGAATGCGCGCCGTCTCGGGAAAGCGCTCGGCGGGAAGGTGTCGGCGCATGCGCTCGATCATGGCCGCGTGATAGGGGCCGATGGCGAAGCCGTCGTAGGCGAGCCGATAGGCGGGCTCGAGCACCTCCGCCAGAGACTTGGTGCCGTAGCGTTCGAGGGCCAACGCCAGGCCCGCCACCAGACCTGGCGTCGCCGCGGCCAGGGGTCCGTGGAGAGATCCGTTCTCCGGGGCCCCCGGCTCCACGTACATGTCGCGGGTGGCGGCCGCCGGCGCCGTCTCGCGCGCGTCGATGGCGATGACGGAGCCATCGGGACGCCGGATCAAGACGAAGGCCCCACCGCCGAGCCCGGTGGAAAAGGGTTGGGTCACGCTCACGGCGAAGGCCGTGGCGATGGCGGCGTCGACCGCGTTGCCGCCGGCCTGGAGCAGCGTCAACCCGGCACGCGACGCGTCGGCCTGCGAAGAGACGACCATGCCGTCGCGTCCGTACGCGGGAGCCGGAGCGGCGGCGAAGGCCGGCAGCGGGGCGGCGGCCAGCGCGGTTCCGAGCAGGACCGCGTGCCAACGGGCTCGAGTCCAGCAGGACATCAGCCGATGAAACCAGTGCGACGGCGGCCTCCGCGGCGCGGTCGCACACGGAACGGTCGGGGTGGTGTCCGGCATGCCGTCGACGCTACCACAAGGTGCAAGCCGCTCGGCCCC
>JAKSBN010000076.1 GCA_022361175.1 Pseudomonadota bacterium
GGGCGACGCCGTACCCGACCCCGGCGTCGCGGTGGAGCTCGACCGACTGGACGCCGTCATCGCACGCCTGTCCGCCGTCTACGCGAAGTCCCACTGAGTCTCTGGCCTGGGTCTTTCCAGACGCGGGGGATGATGACCGGATCGCTAGTAGAGGCCCGACTCGTAGCTTTCCTCGATGCCGCGGTCGATCGCCTCCGCCGCCTCTGCACCGGCGCCGTGTTTGTCGGCGAGCTGGCGGCCCACGCTCAGACGAACGCCCTGCGGCCAGGTGTCGGGCTTCCACAGCGCCGAGCGGAGAAAGGCCCGCCCGCAGTGGAAGAAGCTCTCGCGCACGCGGACGCGGATCGCCAAGAGCGCGGGCTTGCCGCGGGCGGCCAGGCGTTCCAACAGCTCGGGATCGCGGGTGATCTCCGCCGCGCCGTTCACGCGCAGGGTCTCCCGCACTCCGGGCACCACGAAGACCAGACCGACTTGGGGGCGCTCCAACAGATTGCGGAAGCCGTACGCCAGCTGGTTGCCCGGGCGTTCGGGAACGAGCAGCGTGCGCGGGTCCGCCAGCTTCACGAAACCCGGCGCATCGCCCTTGGGCGACACGTCCAGGTGGCCGTTGCGGTCCCCGGTCGCCAGGAACACGATGGGCGCGCGCGCGACGAAGGCTGCGGCGTGGCGATCGACGTGGTCGAAGACCTTGGCTTCCAGCAGCGGGTTCGGCTCCGGGATCACCTCCCGCAGCTCGGCGCAGGTGACGATCCGGTAGGGGTCCTTCGGGCTCTCTTCGCTCTCCATCTCGGCACTCCTCTCTGGTGGGCCCGAAGCTAGCTCTGGCTCTGCGTTCATACTTCGTCTACGATCGAAGTGTGCAGGAGCAGCCGGACATCGCATCCGTGGCGGCGCTTTTCGGCGAACCGGCGCGCGCCAAGATGATCCTCGCCCTCATGGGCGGGCGAGCCCTGACGGCCAGCGAGCTGTCGCTGGAGGCGGGCATCTCCCCGGCCACGGCCAGCGCCCACCTGGCGAAGCTCACGGCCTCGGACCTGGTCCGGGTCGAGAAGCAGGGGCGCCACCGCTACTTCCAGATCGCCGACCGCCGGGTCGCGGAGCTCGTGGAGAACCTCTGCGGAGTGGCCGCGCGCGACCTGGAGACGGGGGTGCGGACCGGACCGAAGGACCCGGCGCTGCGCAAGGCGCGCGTCTGCTACGACCACTTGGCGGGTGAGGCGGGGGTGCGCCTCTTGACGGGCCTCACACGCCGACGCCTGCTGGCACTGCGGGACGGCCACATCGCACTCCGCGAGTCGGGGGTGTCCTTCTTCAAGGACTTCGGGATCGACGTCGACGCGCTCGAGAAAGCGCGCCGGCCCACCTGTCGCTCCTGCCTCGACTGGAGCGAGCGCCAGCATCATCTGGCGGGCGGGTTGGGAGCGGCGCTGCTGGCGAAGCTCCTGGCGCGGCGCTGGTTCAAGCGCGATCCCAACACGCGCGCCCTCCACTTCAGCCGCACCGGGGCCGAGAAGTTCGAGCGGTTGTGTGGGCCGGGCAGCTAGACCGAACGCCGGACCGGAAACGCCGTTCTGCGCCGGGAACAGCGTCCGGGATTCGACACGGCTGCGTCATTCGAAGTACCCTGCGGCCTGCGAAGGAGCTCGTGCCCCGGCCATGTCCGCTTTCCCCAGTTTCGATCCCGTCCGTGTCCGGCTGCCCATCCGCTCCGACGACCTGACCATCTGGCCGGGCCCGCCCGAGACGCCCTGGGACTGGCTGGCCGGATTCCCCCTGGAATTGCGACCGCTTGCGTGGGACTACCTGTGGGTGTCCAGCGACGGCGGCCGACTGGAGATCCGGCCCCACTATTTCTTCTCCACCTGGGACACGTTCTGGACCGAGCCCGACGGCCGCGTCACCGCGCAGGCGTTGGGCGGGTTGTTTCCATTCACGCTGGGGGAGCAGGCACGGCTGCTGGAGGGCATCCTCTCGATTCTGGGTGTGTTGCCGAAATTCATCGAGGGCAACCACCCCGAAACCGCCGAGAAGCTGCGCCACATCGAGGGCCACCTGCAGGCGCTGGACGAGCCCGAGCGATTGGCCATGCCGCCCGAGCAGCTGGGGCGGGTCCGCCGAGGCTGCTCCCAGGTCGTGTGGCGCTGGAAGCTCGGCATCCCCCGCACGCGGAGCGCCTCCGGACCGTGAGCGAGGAGCCCGTACGACGGCGCCTGGCGGCGGTCGTGTCCGCCGACGTCGTCGACTATACGCTGCACATGGCCCGCGACGAGCCGGGGACGCTGCGCGCCATTCGCGCCTTGCGCGATCTGGCCCGCGAGATCGTGGCGGAAGGTTCGGGGCGTGTGGTGGACGCCGTCGGCGACGCATTGCTGGCCGAGTTCCCGAGCGTGGTGAACGCCACGTCGGCAGCCGTCGCCGTCAACCGGCGACTGGCCGCCGACGACGCTTCGGACCGCGAGGTGCTGACCTTGCGCATCGGCATCCACGTGGGCGAAGTCCTGGAGGACGCCGAGGGCCAGCTCTACGGCGAGGCCGTCAACGTGGCCGCGCGCATCATGGCGCTGGGTGGCTCCGGGGACATCCTGCTGTCCGCCGCGGCCCAGACCCACCTGGGTCGTCGGGCGGGCGTCGAGACGCGCTTCGTCGGCGAGTACGAGGTGAAGAACGTCTCTTCGGCCATCGAGGTCCACCGCGTCTTCGACCCGACGACGGACGCCGAGAACACCGCCGGCCCGGAGCGGCTCGCGCCGATCCGCGAGCCGACCCAGCTCGAGCGGGTCTCCGGACTGCCGGCCATCGCGGTGCTGCCCTTCGACAACATGAGCAGCGAACCCGATCAGGACTACCTGGCCGACGGGCTGGTGGAGGATCTGATCACGGCGCTGGCCTGCTCTCGCTGGTTCGCCGTCATCGCGCGGAACTCGACCTTCGTCTACAAGGGCCGGGCCGTCTCGATCCGCGAGGCCAGCCGCGAGCTGGGCGCGCGCTACATCGTGGAGGGCTCGGTACGGCGCGTCGGGAGCCGGGTGCGGGTGACCGGCCAGTTGATCGACGGGACGACCGGCGCGCACGTCTGGGCCGAGCGCTACGACCGCGAGGTCGCCGACCTCTTCGACCTGCAGGACGAGCTGACCCAGGCCCTGACCGGCGCCCTGATCCCTTCGGTGCAGGGGGCCGAACGCGCCCGGGCCATGGCCAAGCCGGCCCACAACCTGGACGCCTGGGAATCGCTCCACCGCGGCATTTGGCATCTCGGCATCGATACGCTCGAGGACCACGAGCAGGCGCGCCGCTGGTTTGCTCACGCCACCCGGCTCGCGCCGCGCTGGGGCCTGCCCTATGCCGCCCAAGCGTGGTCCCGCGTCCTCGACATCACGTACGAGTTCGCCGAGGACGTGGTGAAGTCGCTGTCCGAGGGCTTCCGATGTGCGGAGCGCGCCGTCGCCCTGTCGCCCGACGACGTGGAGGCGCGAAACGCCCTGGGCTGGATCTCGGCCTTCGCGAGGCGCTACGACGACGCGCGCAAGGCCTTCGAGCGCGGCATCGACTTGAACCCGAGCGCCGCCGGCTGCCACCACGGGGTGGGCTTCGTGCTCTCCATGTGCGACCGGCCCGAGGAGGCGCTGAAGCCGCTGCGCCACGCCGTGCTGCTCTCGCCCCAGGATCCGCAGCTGGACTTCCGCCGCGGCCACCTGGGCCAGGCGCTCTTCCAACTGGGACGCTACGACGAAGCCATCGACGAAGTCCGCGCGTCGCTCGAGCTTCGCCACGCCTACGGCTTCGCCTACCTACTGGCCGCGGCACTGGGCATGGCCGGCCGGCTCGAAGAGGGGCGCGAAGTCGTGGCCGAAGCCCAGGGCCGATTCCCCGACAACCGCGTCGAAGGCCTCCGTAACTTCCTCTCCCCCGACCTGTACGCGCTGCATCTCGAAGGTCTGAGTCGCCTCTAGCGCTATTTCTCCTCCACGAGCGCGGTCTCCACCCACCCCTCGTAGCCGCGGTCGTCACGCACGCGCGTGCGGTCGCCCTGGGTCTCGAGCCGCTTGAGCCGCGAGCCGGCGGGCAGCTCGCGACCGGCAACGGTCACCGGGGTGGTGTTGCGCCACCGGTAGGTGCGCTCCAGCTCCTGGTTGCGCTTGCCCTTTCCCACCACGAGGTTGGCGGTCATCTGCTGGAAGGCGTAGCTCGACTCGAGTTCGCTGGTGGAAACCGTCGCGTTCTCGCTGCGCGCGAACGCCTCCTTGTCGGCGTCGGAGAGTCCGGTCATCTCGTCCAGGCTCTCGGCGGCCGCCACCTGCGCCCCCTGCGTGGCGGCCTGCCGATAGAAGTGGCTCACCACGTGGATCACCTCGCCGTCGTCCCAGCGGAAGCGCACGACCACCGGCGGAGCGCCGTAGCGGTCGCCCATCTGCGCGGAGGACGCGAGCACCTCCACGCGTTCGGGGTCGAGCACGCGGATGGGATAGCTGCCACCTTCGAGCCACCACTGGGGCTGGCTCTGTTCGCGCAACAGCAGGTTGCTCATGAGATCGCTGTGCTGGGTGTGCACGCGCACGGGCGTCACGTGGTCCCCCGTGCCGCCGCCGGTGTGGACGATCGTGCCCGGGAAGGCCTTCTGCACCAGGTTCAACAGCGCCCAATCCGTGGTGTAGAGCAGGCCGCCGGCCCGCACGAAGCGCGCGATCCGCTCGACGCCCGCGTCCGGCATCTGGCCCGGACAGTTCACCATCACCACCTGGTCCCAGCGGAAGTCGAAACCGCCTACGTCCGCCGGGTCGATCAGGGTGTGCGGGATGCGCGCGGCCGCCAGGATCTGCTCGATGTGGTCCATGGAGCCGCGCACCACCACGATCTCGCGGTCCTTCACCGCCCGCAGCGCGGCCAGGTCCTCGGGGGCCAGTTCGCCCATGCGCCGCTCCAGCATCTCGGCAGCGGCGCGCTCGGCCCGCTCGCCGGCGGAGACGGCCAGCGGCACGAGTCCGGCGAGCACGAAGCAAAGAATGGGGATGGAGAGCGTCTGGGCTCTGCGGGCGGGCATCGTCGTCATGGTTCACCTCCGTCTCTCGGCGGAGTGTGGCGGGGGGCGGCGCCCTCTTCCGTAAATGGACGGTAAAGGCCGCTGACATGCGAGTGCGTAGGTGAGCGTTCGCCAACGTCCCCGTCCGTTTCGCTCCACACTTGCGTGTTTCTATGCAGCCGGCCTGCGTCGTGCGTGGCTTTGCCGCGGGCACCGAGGTTCCTGTTGGCATACCATTGGTTCTGTTTACCGGGGTGGGCGCGTCTATTCCCCAGATGCATGACCGCGTTTCGCAGATGGCCGTTTGCGAGTCGTGTCCCCTCGGTCTGGTTCCCCGGCCCCCCCAGCCGAGGTTGAATGGACTTTTCTCGCTACCTCCCCTGGCGCCGAAAGCCCGGCGCTGAAGCTGCTCCGGATCCCGCCCAAGAGCCCCGACGAGAGCCCAACGGCGCCGCCGATCACGAGCCGAAATCCGCCTGGGAACTCCGCACCACGGAGCTTCCCCACGCCGAGCTCGTGAAATCCCACGATGCCCTGTTGGGCATTCTGGAGAACGTGAGCCACGCCCTGTGGTCCGTCGACCGCGACTTCCGCGTGCTCTACATCAACCGCTACTTCCGCGAGGCCTTCGGCACCAACTGGGGCGTCATCCCGGAGCGGGGTGACTCCATCCTCGATCCCCTCCCCGCAGAGCTGGCGGCGCGGTGGCGCTCGCTGTACGAACGCGCCCTGGCGGGCGAGCGCGTCCACGACACCCACGTGTACGAGGTGGGGGGCGAGACGCTGCACTACGACGTGTCCCTACAGCCGCTGGTGGGACCCGACGGCATCTACGGGGCGGCGGTCTTGGCTCCCGACGTGACGGCGCTGCGCCTCGCGGAAGAGGACCGGGTTCGCGCCGTGGAGGCCGAGACGCGCGCCCAGGTCGCCGAAGAGGCGCGACTCCGGCTCGAGAAGGAAGTGGCCGAGCGGCGGCGCGCCGAGGAGGCCCTCCGCGACAGCGAGGCGCGGCTGCGCGGCGTCTTCTCCTCGAACATGTGCGCCATCGCGTTCTGGACCTACACCGGCACCTTCGGCGATCCCGTCGTGGAAGCGAACGACGCCTGGCTGAAGCTGGTGGGCTACAGCGTGGAAGACATGCACGCGGGTCGCATCACCTGGGAGGTCCTGCAGGCGCCCGAGTACTTGGAGGCGGATCGGCGCGGCCAGCGCGAGATCGAAGCGTACGGTGCCTGCGTTCCCTACGAGAAGGAGTTCGTGCGCAAGGACGGCTCGCGGGTGCCGATCCTCTGCGGGGGCGCCATGATCGGCCAGCCATCGCGCGACGGAGTGCGGCAGGGCGTGGCCTTCGCCATCGATCTCACCGAGCGCAAACGGGCGGAACGCGAGAAGGAGCAGCTCCAACGACAGCTGCTGGAGACGCAGAAGCTGGAGAGCCTGGGCGTGCTGGCCGGCGGCATCTCCCACGACTTCAACAACCTGCTGACCGGCATTCTCGGCAACGCGAGCCTGGCCCTCCTCTCGCGCGCCGACCCGGCGGCCGTGCGCGAGCCGCTCGAGCAAGTCGTGAACGCGGCGGAGCGCGCGTCGGACCTCACCCGGCAGCTCCTCGCCTACGCCGGCAAGGGTCAGTTCGAGATCCGCAGCGTCGATCTCTCGCGGCAGGTGGGCGAGATCCACAAGCTGCTGTCGGCCTCCATTTCCAAGAAGGTCGAGATTCAGTTGGCGCTGGAGCAGGACCTGCCGCCAGTCGAAGTGGACGTGAGCCAGATCCAGCAGCTGGCGATGAACCTGGCGCTGAACGGCGCCGAGGCCATCGGGGACGAAGTGGGCACGGTGACGCTCGCCACGGGTGAGATGCACGTGGACGAAGCGTTGGCGGCCCAACTGCTCGGCGGCGAAGTCCTGGAGCCGGGGCCCCACGTCTTTCTCGAAGTGCGAGACACCGGCTGCGGAATGCCGCCCGAGGTGGAGGAAAAGATCTTCGACCCCTTCTTCTCCACCAAGTCGGGGGGCCACGGGCTCGGGTTGGCCGCGGCGCTCGGCATCGTCCGCGGCCACCGCGGCGCCCTGCAGATCCACAGCGAACCCGGGCGGGGAACGCGCTTTCGCGTGCTGTTCCCCCGCTCCTCGAAGGCCGCGTCCCAGGTTCACCCGAGCCCGAAGCGCGACCTCTCCGGCGCGGGCGTCGTACTCGTGATCGACGACGAGCAACTGGTGCTGAACCTGTGCGCCCGCATCCTGAAGCGCTACGGCTACGAGGTCCTCGGCGCCACCAACGGCCGGAGGGGCCTCGAGGTGTTCGCGGAGCATCAGGACCGGATCGACCTGGTGCTGCTCGACATGACGATGCCGGTGATGGACGGCGGCGAGACCTTCCGCGAGCTCCGGCGGCAGGCGCCCGAGGTCAAGGTCATCTTGTCGAGCGGCTACGACGAGCTGGAGGCCACCCGGCGCTTCGTCTCCGAAGGGCTCGCCGGCTTCATCCAGAAGCCGTACGACGCAGAGCAGCTGGCCAGCAAGGTGCAGGAGATTCTCCAAGACAAGGACGGCCACGCGGACGACTAGCCCGTTGCCCGCGGCCGTCGTTCGTGCGGGCCCGGACGCGAGATCCCCGTTTCGGAGCCTCGTGGGGCTATAATGGCCGCGTCAGGAGGACGCGCATGCCCTACGCCGAAGGCCGCATCATCCACGACGCCGACAGCCACGTCATGGAGACGCCCGACTGGCTCGCACCTTTCACCGACGCCAGGCTGCGGGCCCGGTTGGCCGACCTCCGCAGCGAAGACGTCTCCGGCGAGTACGCGAGCGAGTTCACACGCGCGGAAGCGCTGCACACCGATCCGGAGTATCGGGCCCGGGACGAAGCCGAGCTGATGTCGCGCAAGAACTGGCGCGCGACCGGAGCCTACCGCCGCGAAGACCGCGCCGGTGCGCTCGACCTGTTGGGCTTTGCGAGCCAGCTGGTGTTTCCGACCTATGGCAACACGCGCCTGGAGGGGCTCGAGTGCGCGCGCCCCCTCGACGTCGATCTCGTGTATCAGGTAGCCACCGCCACCAACCGCGCGCAGGTCGAGTTCTGTCGGGTCGACCCGAGGCTGTTGGCCGTGGGCTACGTACCGTTGGCCGATCTGGAACGCGCCCCACAGGCCGCGGCCGAGGCCATCGAGCTCGGCTGCGCCGCGCTGCTCGTCCCCGCCATCTGTCCCCAGAAGCACGCCACCAGCCACATCGCGCTCGACGGCGTCTGGGCCCGCGCGCGCGAGGCGCGCCTGCCGATCCTCTTCCACGTTGGCTCAGCCACCCGTGTCCTGCCCCCGGCCCACGCCAACAACGGCCTGCCCGAGGTGCTCGACTTCCACGGCGGCGCGGAGAACTTCCGCTCGATCTCGTACATGGCGATTCCGTCCGCACCGATGGGTGCGCTGTCGACGTTGATTCTCGACGGCGTTCTGGATCGCTTTCCCGACCTCATGTTCGGGGTGATCGAGCTGGGCGCCGTGTGGGTGCCGAGCTTCATGCGCCAGCTCGACGCGGCGTACGAGGCGTTCGCGCGCCACGAAGAGCGGCTGCAGAAGCTGTCGCTGCGGCCCTCGGAGTACGTCACGCGCCAAGTCCGCGTCACGCCCTACCCTACCGAACCGACGGGCTGGATCATCGAGAACGCGGGCCCCGAGATCTGCATGTTCTCCTCGGACTACCCGCACGTGGAGGGCGGCCGCAATCCGCTGAAGCGGTTCGCTCAAACGACGCAGGAGACGGGCCCGGCGGCGCTCGAGCGCTTCTACCGCACCAACTTCGAGGAATTGATGGGCGCCGGCCTGCCATGAAGCCCGCCTACCCCCTCGAGGACGTGCGCGTGCTCGACTTCTCGCGCGTGCTGGCGGGACCCTTCGCCGGGCGCATGCTCTCTGATCTGGGCGCCGAGGTCGTCAAGGTCGAGCCGCCCGAGGGCGACATCACGCGCGGCTGGGGCCGCATGCGGGCCGGACTCTCCGGCTACTACACCCAGCAGAATGCCGGCAAGGAGAGCGTCTGCGTCGACTTGGAAGCGCCGGGCTCGACGCAGCTGCTGCGCCGCTTGGCCGGCGTCGCCGACGTCGTGATCGAGAACTTCCGCCCCGGCGTCATGGCGCGCCACGGCCTCGGCTGGAAGGACCTCTCGGCCGACAACCCGCGGCTCATCATGCTCTCGATCTCCGGCTTCGGGCAGGACGGGCCGGAGTCGTACCGGGCCGCCTACGCGGCGGTGCTCCACGCCGAATCCGGCCTGGTGGCGCGGCAGGCCGAGCAAGACGGCCGGCCCGCCAGCGACCCGGTACTCTCCATCGCCGACATGAACGCGGGCCTCCACGGTCTGGTCGCCATCCTGTCAGCCCTCCACCTGCGCGAACGCACCGGGCGGGGCCAGCACCTCGACATCGCGATGCTGGACACGATGCTGGTGACGGACGACTACGCCAACTTCGCCGTCGACGGCATCCCGCTGATCCGCGGCGGCGGCGAAGTCTGGGAGGCGTCAGGCGGCCCCATCATGATCACGGGCGACTTCCGCATGATCTGGAAGCTCCTGGTGAAGCACCACGGCCTCGTCGACCCGACGCCAGAGGGCGCCGACCTCGCGACGAAGATTCGACTGCGCCGCGAGGCGGTTTCCGCCTTCTACCAGTCGTTCCCCGACCGCCCGGCGCTGATCGCCGCGCTCGATGCCATGAACCTCGCGTGGGGCGACGTGAGGCCGAACACGGCGGCCTTCGCCTCCCCCACGGCGCGATCCCGACGCACCGTGGCGCAGGTCGATGATCGACAGCGAGGCTCTCGCCCCGTCGTGCAGTCTCCGTATCGCTTCTCCGACGCAGAGAGCGGCGTGCGGGAGGGACCCGCCTACCGGGGTGAGCACAACCGCGCCGTGCTCGCGCGCTGGCTCGACGCCGGCGCGGAAGAGATCGAGCAATGGGAGCGCACAGGCGTCCTCGACGCCGAGGAGAGACCATGAGCCGGCTCGAAGGACGGACCGCAATCATCACCGGAGGCGCCAGCGGCATCGGAGCGGCCAGCGCCCGGCTCTTCGTCGAGGAAGGCGCGCGGGTGCTGATCGCCGACATGCAGCAGGAGCGCGGCCGGGCCTTGGCCGAAGAACTCGGCGACGCCGCGGCCTTTTTCAAGGTGGACGTCGCGCGGGAGTCGGACGTGCGTGGCGCCGTCGAGGACGTCATGAAGCGCTGGGACCGGCTCGACTGCATCTACAACAACGCCGGCTTCGGGGGCGCGCTCGGGCCCATCGACGAAACCACGGTGGAGGAGTTCGACCTCACCTTCGACGTGCTGCTGAAAGGCGTCTTCCTCGGCATCAAGCACGCGGCGCCGGTCATGCGGCGCCAGGGCGGAGGCTCCATCATCAGCACCGCATCGGTGGCGGGCCTCAAGACCGGCGAGTCTCCCCATCTCTACAGCGTCGCCAAGGCGGCGGTGATTCACCTCACGAAGTCCGTGGCACTCGAACTGGGGCAGGACGGCATCCGCGTGAACTGCATCTGTCCGGGGATCATCGCGACGCCCCTGGCGGCCGGCCGCCCCGGCGCCAGCGACGAGCAGCTGTCGAAGCTCTCCCACGCGTTGCGCGGCGCCCAGGCCATGGGGCGGGTGGGCCAGCCCGAGGACGTGGCCCGGGCGGCGGTGTGGCTCGCCAGCGACGAGTCGAGCTGGGTGACCGGCACCGCCCAGGTGGTCGACGGCGGCGCCAACGCAGGCCGCCCCTGGAGGCGCCAGGGCGACTGGATCACCCGCAAGCGCGAGATCAAGCTCTACCGGCCGGAGGGCCGCTAGCCCTCTCTTTCACGGAGGCGTCATGGTCAAGCTGGTGGCCTTCTTCAAGCGCAGGGACGGCATCACGCCCGAGCAGTTCCAGCACCACTGGCGCACGACCCACGCCGAGCTGGTGGTGAAGCAGCAGGGCCTGCGCCGTTACGTCCAGAACCACACCCTGCTCTCGGCCTACGCCAAAGGCGAGCCCGCCTACGACGGCGTCGCGGAGGCCTGATTCGACGACACCACCCGCCTCGACGAGAAGAACTTCATGTCCCCCGGAGACTTTCCCTTCGTCGTGGCCTTCGAGCACGAGATCCCGCTCTAGCACCACCCGATACCCACCCAACGACAGGAAACGCCATGCCCAAGCCGGAGAACCCCTTCGCGTTCGACATCCAGCGCAAGCAGCGCCAGCCGCAGGAGTACTACGACCAGATCAAGGCCAAGTTCGCTGCGGAGCGCGACCTGCGCTTGGGCTACCGGCCCGAGGGCACGGCTCAGTTCACCTCCGATCTGGAGGGCGCGCTGGCGAAGTACGCCATCGATCCCAACGCGGAGGAAGTCGCGCCGCGCGAGCCGCTGCAGGACACCGTCGAATGCCTCTTCATCGGGGGCGGCTTCTCGGCGCTCCTCACCTCGGCGCGCCTGCGCCAGGTGGGGGTGGAGAGCATCCGGATCGTCGAGCGGGGCGCCGACGTGGGCGGCACGTGGTACTGGAACCGCTATCCCGGCGTCGCCTGCGACGTGGTCGCCTACGACTACCTGCCGCTGCTCGACGAGATGGGATACGTCCCCACTCGGCACTACGCCAAGGGAGACGAGATCTACGCCCACTGTCAGGCCATCGCCAAGCGCTACGACCTGTACGAACTCGCCGTCTTCCAGACCACCGTCACGTCCACGGTGTGGAACGAGGACGAGGAGATGTGGCACATCGCTACCAACCGCGGCGACAACATGAAGGCCCGCTTCGTCATCTGCGCCAACGGCACCCTGGCCAAGCCGAAGCTGTCGAAGATCCGGGGCATGGAGTCCTTTTCCGGCCACTCCTTCCACACCTCGCGGTGGGACTACGAGTACACGGGGCCCGACCTCTCCAAGCTGAGTGACCAGGTGGTGGGCATCATCGGCACCGGCGCCTCGGCCGTACAAGCGATCCCCCGGCTGGGAGCCGCCGCCAAGGAGCTCTACGTCTTCCAGCGCACGCCCTCTTCCGTGGACATCAAGAACGACTGGCTCACGGACCCGGAGTGGGCGAAGAAGTTGAAGCCCGGCTGGCAGGCCAAGCGGCGCGCGCGCGCCCTGGCGGAGCCCGAGCTCAGCCCCGAGCGGATGGCGAAGCGCGCCGCCATGTCGCGCGAGGAGAAGATCCGCCGGCAGGAGAACGCCAACATCGACGCCATGATGCGGATCCACAAGCGGATCGAGGAGATCGTCGAGAACCCGGAGACGGCCGAGTCTCTGAAGCCCTGGTACATGCTGATGTGCAAGCGGCCCTGCTTCGACAACGACTACCTGCCCACGTTCAATCGCCCCAACGTCCACCTGGTCGACACCCACGGCCAGGGCATCACCGAGATTCGCGCAGGTGGACCGGTCTTCGAGGACAGGGTCTACGAGCTGGACCTGCTCATCTACGCCACGGGCTTCGAGGTACAGAAGACCGGAATCTACAATCGGATCGTCGGCCGCAACGGTCACCACGCCATGGACGTGACGGCCGAGACCGAGGAGTGGTGGGTGCAGGAGGTGATCGCCAACCGCGGGAAGACGACCCGCAGCCAGGACTGCACGCCCGGGTACTACAACTTCGAGGGCGAGCACCAAC
>JAKSBN010000160.1 GCA_022361175.1 Pseudomonadota bacterium
CGCCGATCTCGAAGGCCAGCGTCGCGCCCGGGCCCAGCTCCACGTCGCCGGTGACCTGCAGCAGGCCGGGCGAGAGCCCCGGCGCCACGAAGCCCGAGCCCGTGAACGAGCCGTCGATGGTTCCGCTGCCCAGCAGCTGGCCCTCGTGCACGAACGGCGTCGAGCGCAGCGTGGCGCCGCCGCCGCCCAGCGTGATCGTCATCTGATTGGTCCAGGTGGGGGCGGTCGGGTCGCGGATGACCACGTCGAAGGTGGCTCCGGCACCGACGTCGAGCGACGTGAGCGGGCTGGTGGTGAGCGATCGGGCGTCGAAGGCCAGGGTCCGGGTCGGGTCGATGGTGATCCGCTGGGGTGCGGGTGTGAAGCGGTCGTTCAGCCGGAGGCTGCCCGCGACGACCGTGGTGTCGGCCTCGGTCGCCACGTCGCCGGCGAAGCCGATGCGGCTGGGCTGGGGCAGGCCGCCGCCCGGCGTCCAGGGGCCCGCGGCGGGATTGAAGGCCGCGCCCTGCAGCGTCGTCCGCCCCGTGAACTCGATCTCCCCCAACGCGCCGGAGACGCCCAGCTCGGCTTCGACCGTCGCCGTGGACTCGAGCACGACGTCGGAGGCGATCGTGAGGGACTCGGTGGCATCCAGAGTGGCGGGCCCGGTGGCCGACCCGACGCGAAAGGCGGAGCCTTCCACCACGCTCCGCCCGCCGCTGCTGCGGATCCGGCCTTCGAGGCGCCAGGGGGTCGGGGTCTCGACCCGGAGCGTGTTGTCGACCACCGACGCATTTCCGGCCAGCACGAAGTCGTCGGCCTGGATAGTGGCGTTGGTGCCGACCACCAGCTCGAGCTGGCTGCCCGATTCCAGAACCAGCCGCCCCGCCCGCAGCTGGACGGTCTCGCCGGAGCCCGGGGTGGCGTTGAGCCGCAGCCGGTCTCGCACGGTCGTGTCCGGAAGCACGCCGTTGCGGTCGATCGCGATCTCGGAGCCCGGGCGCTGGAGCACGGCCGAACCGCGCAGGGCGGCAGCCTGTGTCGCGGTCCCGTTCAGAGTCAGGTCGCCCGCCAAGACCCACGGCGCGGTCGTTCGGATGTCCGCCGCCCCTCCGGCCTCGACGACTACGTCGCCGTCGTAGCCGAGCTCGACGCCCGGGACGACGGTGGATTCGATGCGGTCGGCGCGAACGATGAACTGCGCCCCGGACAAGACGCGCGTCTGCTGGCCGCCGGGTTCGCCTCCGTCCCAATCGAAGACGCCCGCCCGCAGGTCGGTGAGGCCGCTCACCTCGATCGAGCCGTTGTGGCGCAGCGTGCCGGCGCCGAGCGACTGGCCTCCGACGTAGCGGACGTCGCCCAGGATCCGCAGCGTGTCGCCCGCGTTCGGGACGACCAGACGTCCGGTGACGACACTGTCCGCGGCCACCAGGGCGCGCGTCCCATCCGCCGTGAGCGTGCCCGCCAGCTCCAGACCGGACGCTTGCAGCTGGGCGCTGTCGGTCGCCGTGCTGTCGAGGAAGATCGCGCCGTCGGCGCGGAAGGCGCTCGTCGAGACGTGCTCGAACACGCTGCCGGCTCCCACGCGCAGCTCGCCGGAGAACGGGTCGGAAAGGGGCCCCTCGACTTGGAGGCGGCTGCCCGGCGCCGAGACGTCGAGGCGGGCCGTGGTGCCCGTTCCGTCCAGGTCGACGACCTTTCCCGTCGGGTTCGCGATCCGGAGCGTTGCGCCGGCCGCGGGGGCGAGCCGACCGTCGAGGCGCAGGGTCGACGGCCCGCTGTCCAGCAACAGCGTTCCGTGGCCCACGATGGCGCTTTGGGCGTCTACGCCCGCCGCGGCGTCGACCGTCACCCGGGTGTTCTGCAGCAGTTCCAGGATGCTGCCTCCCTGCAGAAAGAGCCCGTTGGTGACGACGCTGCCGCTGCTGAAGAGCCGCAGCCGCGTGGGCCGGGTGGCGCCCGGCGCCGTGCGGAGTTCGATGTTGCGGGCCACCTGGAGGCCCGACAGCGCCAGCGGGCTGCCGACGGTGAGCTCCATGCCGTTGGCCAGGAAGAGATTGCGAGCGCGCCCGTTTCCGGCCAGCGAGACGTCGCCGTCGGCTGTCAGAGCGCCGATGTCCGCATCCGAAGTCAGGTCGGGGAGGCCGGCGGGGTTCCAGTTGGCCGGGTCGACCCACTGACTCGATGCGCCGCCCGTCCACTCGAATGTCTGCGCCGACGCCGCGCTGGAGAGCGCCAGTGCACCCGCCGTCCAGGAACCCAGAATCGCCCTGCAGAGTTTCCGCTTCGGTGCCGCCACCGCTCTCCTCCTGCTCCCCCCGAGTCCATTATGGCGGCGTCCGGGAGTCAGTCGCAGCAGCATCCGGCGTGGTTCCGGTCGGCGCGTGACGGAGAGTTCTCTCCGCTCAGCCGTCGCAGCGCGGTCCGTCGACCGCGGCCGCACGGGCGCGCCGCCGCAGGAGAAACCAGGCCGCGGTGGCGGCGACCAGCGAACCCGCCAGCACCGCGGCCGGCCGGTCCAGCCCGGCCAGGGGCGCCGCGACGGCGGCGCC
>JAKSBN010000033.1 GCA_022361175.1 Pseudomonadota bacterium
CCAACGCGCGTCCAGGCCGAGGGCGTCGGAGAGATCGCCCGCCAACTGCTTGAGACGCGTCGCCCGTCCGAAGGCCGCCGGATCGGCCATCGCCAGCACGTCCGTCAGCATCTGGACGCTGCCGTGCAGGGTCTGCTCCAACAGGACCTTCTCCGCCGTCAGCAGACGGTGCTGCTCGATGGCGGCGTGCACCGTCTTGGAGAGCTTCTCCGCCGGGCAGGGCTTGGTGAGGAAGCGGAAGATGTTGCCCTCGTTGACCGCCGAGACCGCCGAATCGACGTTGGCGTTCCCCGTCAAGAGCACCCGGACCGTCAGGGGCGCCAGCTCCTGCATGCGCGAGAGCATCTCGATCCCGTCCATGCCCGGCATCTGCAAGTCCGAGATCACCACCTCGAAGGGTCCCTGGTCGCGCACCGCGTCCAGCCCCTTCTCCGCGCCCGGCGCCAGGGTCAGATCGAATTCCTTGCGCAGGTGGCGGCGAATGCCCTCCAGCACCCGCCGCTCGTCGTCCACGCACAGCACCTTGGGCAGATCAGCCGATGCAGCCATCGTCTTCCTCTTCCTCCGGGGTGCGCTCGGCCACGAGATCCTCGGCGCGCCGCCGCCAGCGCTCGAGCTCCCCTGCCATTCCCACCTTGCCGAGGTATTCGGGGTCGATCTCGGAGACCTCGTCGCCCACGTAGAAGTCGGCGTTCAGGCGCTCGGCGATCAGCCCCTTGCCGACGTGCACCGCGCTGGTGATCCCGAGCTCGGCCGACTCGAGGCGCTTGGGATTGTGCTGGTAGGCCACGGCCTCCACGATGGAGTACGGCAGGCCCCACACCCCGAGCAGGTAGGCGCCCACGTCGGCGCTGGTGACGCCGAGCTCCCCCTCCTCGATCCGCCACAGGGGACGGGCTTCGCATTGGGACCGGCGGAGCAGTTCCGCGAACTTCTCCGTCATCTGCGACGCCAGGACCAGCTCGCCCACGTTGAAGAGAGCGCCCGCCAGGAAGGCGTCCTCGGTCGTGGTGCGGTCGAAGCGGCCGTCCAGGATCTCGCGCGCCAGCTCGGCGACCAGCAGGCCGCGGTGTTGGAGCTCTTCGATGTGGAAATCTGGGATCTGGTCACCACCGGCGAAGGGCCGAAATACCTCCGCCGACATGGCCAGGTTCTTGACCATCTCCGTCCCCAGCAGACTGATGGCCTTGGAGACCTCGTTGACTCGCTGCGAGAGTCCAAAGAAGGAGGAGTTCACCAACTGCAGCACCTTGACGCTCATGCCGGTGTCCTCGGCGATGACGGCGGCCACCTCTTCGAAGGCCGCGTCCGGCCGGGCCAGCACGCTGGTGAGTCGAGCATAGGTCGTGGGGCGCGCGGGCAGGCTCTGCATGCCGTTGACCAGCTCGCGAAGGCGCTCGTCCGCCAACAGGCCGTGGAGCTGACAGGCCCGCTCCACCACACTCTGCAAGACGTCCGGCTCGCAGGGCTTGCTCAGGAACTGGTGCGCCACCGGCACGGCCCGCATGAGGCCCTCCAGCTCGGCGTGCCCGGAGAGCACCAGGCGAACGACGTTGGGGTACTGGTCCTGCACCCGGGTCAGGAGCTCGGCCCCGTCGATTCCCGGCATGCGCATGTCCGTCACCAGCACGTCGAAGCTCTGCTCCTGCATCCGCTCCAGGGCTTCGGCTCCCCCCAGCACGAACTCCATCTCCCACACCTTGCGCTGCTTGCGCAGGCTGCGGCGGATGCCGTCCAGGATCTTCTGCTCGTCATCGACGAAGAGAATGCGCCTCATCCGATGGCCTCCGGATCGGTTTCGTCGGGTTCGTCCAGGGGCAGCCAGATGCGAAAGCACGTTCCCTCGCCGGGCTCGCTCTCCACCTCGATCCGCCCGCCGTGTTTCTCCGTCACCACGGAGTGCGCGATCGAGAGCCCCTGACCCGTGCCCTTCCCCACCTCCTTGGTCGTGAAGAACGGATCGAAGATCCGGCCCCGGATCTCCTCCGGGATCCCGCCGCCGTCGTCCACCACCTCCACCACGACGCCACCGCCTTCGGCGCGCGTCCGAATCGCGATGTGCCCCTTGCCCTGGCTCCCATCGCCCACGACGTCGCGAATGGCGTGGGCCGCGTTCACGATCAGGTTCAAGAACACCTGGTTCAGCTCGCCCGGGTGGCAGGGCACCGGAGGCAGGTTCGGAGACAGCTCGGTCTCCATCTCCGCCACGTACTTCCACTCGCTGCGTGACACCGTCAGCGTGCTCTCGAGCGCGCGGTTGAGGTCGACCGCCGTCTTGCTCTCGCTGCCGGGATGCGAGAAGGACTTCATCGCCATCACGATCTCGCTGACGCGCTTCACGCCGTCCCGAGCTTGATCGATGGAGCTGGGGATCTCTTTGGCCAGGAACTCCAGGTCCGCCGACTCCACCACCTGATCGACCTCGGCCAGCAGGGCGTCGGACGCTTGCTCTTGACCGCAGGCGTGACGCAGCTCGTGGTACTTCCCCAGCGCCTCGGAGACGTCGTCGAAGGCGTCCCGCAGGAAGTCGATGTTGTCTCCCACGTACTGGGTCGGCGTGTTGATTTCGTGGGCGATGCCGGCTGCCAGCTGGCCGATCGACTCCAGCTTCTGCGCCTGCGACAGCTGACGCTCGAGTTGCCGCTGCTCGGTCACGTCGGTGGCCAGCAGCAGTGCGCCGGCGTACTCGCCCCCGCTGTCGTCCAGGCGCCGCACGGACAGATCCAGCAGGCCGTCGCCGCCCCGCGCAGGCTGATAGACCAGGTCCACCATGTCCCGGTGTCGCTCGCCGTCCCGGACGGCGTCCAGGTGCGCGCCCACACTGGAACTCGTCCACGTCATGCCCAGTCGTTGGAGCGGTCGCGCCAGCGCCTCCTCGGACGCGATGCCAAACGCTTCCTCGGCGCTGCCGTTCCACAGCGTGACCTGATCCTGACCGTCGACGCCGATGAGAATGGACGGAATCGCCTCCAGCAGCAGGCTCAGACTCTGGTGGGCCTCCTCGAGATCCTGCTGGGCGTTGATCTGGTCCGTCAGGTCGACGGCGTTGCAGAGGACGTAGGTCGTGTCCTCGTCCTGCTCGTAGCGCAGGGCGCGGAGCATCAACGTGCGCGTCTCGCCGCTGGCGAGCTCAACGGGCAGCATGACCTCCACCTGCTCGTCCCGCTCCAGCCGCGCGAAGGCCTCGCGAGCCATCTCGCGATGACTTTCCGGCACGACGTCGAGGAGATTGGTGCCCAGGAGATCCATGACGTCCCGCTCCAGAATCGCGGCCTGTGCGGGGTTGGCGTACATCAGCATCCCGTCGACGGTGACGATGCTGACCAGCCCGGGGCTCCGCTCCATCAGCTCGCGATAGCGCCGCTCGCTCGCCTCCATCGCCTCCTGGGCCTGGACGACGGAGGCCAGGTCGTGAAGCGTCAGGAGCGTCCGGTCGCGACCCGCGATCGCCGCGTGGCCCACGCTGGCCGACACCGGCAGGTAGGCCCCGTCCAAGCGCAGCAGCCGGATCTCTCCCTCGCTCAAGAGTCCGGACAGACGGTCGCGGCCGGAGCAGTCCTCGGCGGTCAGGGTGCGCCCGTCGTCGGTGCGCTGCAGGCGGCCGAGCAGGCTGGGGGGCGTCTCGATCTCGTCCGCACCGAGCATCTCCAGCAGCTTGGCGTTGCACCAGAGCGTGCGGCCGTCTTCCGAGAGGGCCGCCATGCCGTCGTCGGTGGCCCGGCCCAGCGATGCCAGCAACTCGCGGCTCTCGCCCTGACTCTTCCGGGCTCGATGCAAGATCAGAACGACGCCCAGGAGCACGAGCGTCAGCAAACCCGAAGCCGACCAGCCAACCCCCAGATAGCGCGCCTCCAGCGACGTCTTTTCCACCAGGGAGACGACCCCCCATCCGGGCCGGCTCAACGGGTGATAGGCCGCGATGACCGCGATCCCGCGGACGTCCGGGCCGATGTAGGTACCCGGCTCGCCCGCACTGGCGAGGCGGAGCAGTTCCAACGGCCCTTCGGGCGGGACCCCGGCGCTCAGCGAAGCCAGCTCTCTCGTGACGTGCGGGATGGAGAAGGTCTCGCCGCGCCGCGCCACGACCATGAACCCGGAACCGCTGCGAATGGAGCGGGTGTTCCGGTCGATCTGGTTGTAGAACTTCTCGATCTCGGCCGCCCCCTCGTGCTCGGACGCCAGCATGTGATCCACGGCGCGGACGTGCTGTTCGAGAACCCGGACGAGAACCTCCGAGGTCTCCTCGTGGAGCCAGACGAGCGAGCGGCGCATCGCGAGCAGGCCACCGCTCCCGGCGAGCACGACGCACACAGCCACGACTGCGTACCAACGTACACGATGATGTGTCTCTAGATCACCCATCGGCCCCCTCACTCGCTCTATCGGAGCCGCTGGAGACCCGCTTTATGCGCATGAACGCGGAGCGGCTCGGATCCGCTGCGTTTTCGCGATAGTCGATTTGGATCCTGGAGCATACGGACTGGAGGTGGAACCTTCGGTCCAGCGTCGCGATACTCAGTGCAAGCGATCTTGCGGGGGTGATGCTACGAGACGAGTCGGGCTCTACGCCGGCGAAGCCGCCCGCAGGGCCAGATAGCGGTTCAACACCGCCGTGGTGACGCGCTCGGGCACGAGGTCCAACGTGTGCAGACCGAAGCGGCGCAGCCGTCCCAGCGTCTCCTCGCGCTCGCGCACCAGATCGTCGAGGGCGATGCGTTCGAACGGCGTCGTCCTGCGTGGATCGGCGCCCGCGTCGAGGACGTCGAAGAAGCGGTCGCGGATCGCCACCAGCAGCACCTGGTGGCGCCGGGCCAAGAGGGCCAGCGGCCTCACCAACGCTTCCGAGTCGGCTTCCACGAAGTCGGTCAGGACGACGAGCAGCGCGCGCTTGCGCTGGCGGACCAGGAAGCCGCGGGCCAGGTTGCGGTAGTCCGCCTCGACCCGGCGCGGTTCCAGCGGCTGGAGCAGGTCGACGAAGCGCCCCAAGTCGCTGCGGTGGTGGCGCGGCTCTTCCAGCGCGTGGATCTCGCGGTCGAAGACCAGGGCACCGGCCCGGTCGCCGGCCGCCAGCGCCGCGTAGACCAGCGCCAGGGTGGCCTCGACGGCGTGGTCGAGCTTGGTCGTCTCCCCGGAGTGGCCGGCCATCAGGCGGCTCTGGTCCACGGCCACCCACACGGTGTGGTTGCGCTCGTGTTGGTAGTGACGCGTCACCAGGCGCCCGCGCCGGGCGGTGGCCCGCCAATCGATGCGCCGCGGGTCGTCGCCCACCACGGTGTCGCGCAGCGACTCGAAATCCATGCCCTCGCCGCGTCGGCGCGCGGGTTTGACGCCCAACTGGGCCAGTACGTGCGCAGGCTGGAGCGCCTCGGGACGAAGGAAGTGAGAAGCATCCGGGTAGACCGACGCCTCCTGGTCGGCGGGGCCCACGACGCGGCGTTCGCACCACCCGAGGCCGGTGCGCAGGAAGGCCAGCGGCACGCCCAGCGGCCGGTCCCCCCTCCGCGTCGGCGTCACCTCCAGCGTCTGCTCACAGCCTTGGCCGGGCTCGAGCTTCAGCCCCTCGAACAGGCTCGGGCCCACCTCGAAATCGGGTGGAAGCTCCTCGCAAAGCGTCGCAAAACGCGGCGTGGTGGCCGCGTGGTGGAGCACGAGCGTCAGCGTCGCGCGCCGCCCCACCACGAAGCGCTCGGGCAGCCGGCGTTCGAGCCGCACGGCGCCGCTGCGCCACAGGCGCAGGGCGTCTCCGATCAGGAGCCCGACACCGGCGGCGCC
>JAKSBN010000228.1 GCA_022361175.1 Pseudomonadota bacterium
CTGGGGCGCGGCGATCTGGGGATCACGGATCCCGCGGCGGCGCGCCAGCTGGTGCGCCTGGAGCCGGGAATGGCGCTGCGCGGGCGCGTGGCGGGCACGGCCGGGGCCGAACTCGCGGAATCTCCGCTTCTCGCCCCACGGCCTCCGGCATACTTGGGCCTCGCTCCACATGGCCCGGGGGACGCCGCTCAAGTGGATCCAGGAGCGGGGTGGCTGGACCACGGCCAAGGTGCTGCTCGACACCTACGGCCACTTCATGCCGACCGAGTCTCGCGGCTTCGCCGACGCGCTGGCGGCGGCCTCGGACGGCCCCTCCGCGGCCCCTCGCCCTGGCCGAGTCCGGGACTGCGGAACGATCGACCCCGAAAGCCCTTACGCCTCGCCAGGTTCCGACAGGTCGTCGACCCCCACCGGCCCGAGGTCTCCGATCATGCACTTCACCGACCCGCCGCCTTTCTTGAGGAACTCCGAAACGTCGACGACGAGCGGGGTCACGCCGCGTTCGCGGATCTGATCCAGGAGGCGTTGCGAGACGCCGTCGGGCATGACGAGGGTGGCGTCGGAGCCGTGGGTGTAGGTGAAGGAATTCGCGGCGTAGCGCTCGGCGTCGGCCCGGGCGAGGGGCAGGAGGACGTCACCGAAGTGGTCTCGGAGGCGCTCCCAACCTTCCGGCGTCAGGGCCTCGCGGTAGACGAGCAGGTGTTCGCGCTTCGGGCCGAAGGCGCACAGGGCGGTGTCGCCGTGGTAGTGGGCTTCCAGCACGAGCTCGAGGCGCAGGACGGGGTGGGGGGCGACGTCGTCGGCCAAGATGGGTTCGACCCGCGCGTCGGTGCGGAAGCCGTAGACGCGCTTCCAGGGTGGGAAGGCCAGGGCGGGGACGAAGCGTTGGCGTTCGAGGCGGCCGCAGGTCAGCAGGTAGCTGTCGCCGACCGGGAAGAAGTCGGCCTCGCCTTCGAAGCGGAGGGCGTCGTCCAGCTCGCGCAGGCGGACGCCCACGGCCTCCAGCAGCCGGCGGTAGTGGGGCTTCTCGCCGGCGCGGGTGGGCAGCAGGTTCGAGAGGGTGAAGACCTTCTCCGCCAGAGGCCGGGCCGCGTCCACGTCGCTCATGAAGCCGGCGTTGGCGGGGTAGACGAGACCCGGCTGGGCCGGGTCGGGCGGGACGACCCAGACCCGCACGCCCAAGTCTTCGAGCGTGTCCTTCAGGCGGTGCCACTGGGCGATGGCACGCTCGCGGTCGACGTGGCGGCGCGTGCCCCAGCGCGTGCGGGTGTGGGGGTTGGCGCCGCCCTGCACGCTGAAGTGGGCGGGGTCGCCCATCAAGACGGTGCGGCGCGGCTCGCCGGGGCTCACGGGGGCGGCATGCCGGGCGGGAGGGCGCTCGCGTCGAAGGCGCTTTGGCCGTCGTCCTCCAGGTGGGCCTGGGGGACGGTGCAGTAGATGGCGGCGGAGATGCCGGCGGGGCGGTCGTTGCCGCTGCGACCGAGGCCGCCGAAGGGCAGGCGGCCACTGGCGCCGATGGTGCCCTTGTTCCAATTGAGGAGCCCCGTGCGCACGCGGCCGATGCAGTGCTCGTAGCGCGCGCGGTCGCGGGTGAAGACCGACGCCACCAGGCCGTACTCGGAGTCGTTGACGGCGGCGATGGTCTCGTCCAGATCGGAGACGGGGTAGAGGGCGGCCTCGGGGCCGAAGATCTCGTCGCGCTGGTACGCGTACTGCTGGCGCGCGTCGGGGAAGCGCACGAGCCCCGGGCCGATGTAGGGCGCGGGCCGGCCCGGGTCGACCTCCACCAGCCGCTCGCCCCCGGCTTCGCCCGCTAGCTCGCGGTACTGCACCACCTTGGCGTGGGCCCGCTCGGAGGCCAGGGGGCCCATGAAGACGCCGTCGTCGAAGGGCGCTCCGATCGCGATGCCGCGCAGCACGCGCGCCAGCCGTTCCGCCACGGCGTCTGCAACGCCCTTGTGGACGAAGAGCCGGCTGGCGCAGGAGCAGCGCTGGCCGGTCGTGGCGCACATGGAGAGTGCGGCTTCGGAGACGGCGCGGTCGAGGTCGGCGTCGTCCCAGATGACCAGGGCGTTCTTGCCGCCCATCTCGAGGGCCAGGATCTTGTGCGGCTGGTCGAGAGTGGCCTCGCGCAGGGCGCGGCCGACGGCGTAGGAGCCGGTGAAGAGGATGCCGTCCACGTCGGGGTGCACGGCCAGCGCGTGGCCGGTGTCGCCGTAGCCGTGCACGATCTGGAAGACGTCGGGCGGGATGCCCGCGGCGTGGGCGCGCTGCAGCAGCCAGTCGCCCACGGCCGGCGCGAGCTCGCTGGGCTTGAAGACGACGGTGTTGCCGGTTGCCAGCGCCGGCACCCAGTGGCCGTTGGGCAGATGCGCGGGGAAGTTGAAGGGCCCCAGCACGGCGAGCACGCCGCGCGGATGGAAGGTGGCGCGGGCGCCGGTGCCCGCCTGCATCTCCGCCACGGCGCGCAGGCCCTCGCCGAGCGTCACGTCCACCTTGGCGGGCACCAGGCCGGCTTCGGCGCGGGCCTCCCACAGGGCCTTGCCGACTTCGCGGGCGATCAGGCGCGCGAGCTCTTCCTGTTCGGCGCGAACGGCGTCGCGGAAGCGCTCGAGGCACGCGGCTCGCTCTTCGAAGGCGCGGTCGCGCCAGGCGGGGAAGGCGGCGCGGGCGCGCGCGACGGCCTCCCCCACGGCGCGGGCGTCGGACACCGGGAAGGTTCCCACCACCTCGGACGCATCGGCCGGAGAGACGCTCACCAAGTCGCGGGACACACAGCCTCCTACGGCAGCGGCGTGATGCTCACGCGGTCGCCCGCCTCGACGCCGAGGGCCTCGCGCGCGTTCTTGCAGACGACCGGCGCGTCCTCCGCGTCGAGGGGCACCACCGTGGCCCGAAAGCCCTTGGGCGTCTCCGCCGAGAGCAGCGCCAGGGTGTCGCCGACCGGCACGCGCTCCTGGCTCTGCCCCGGCAGCACGAGCTCGCGGCGTTCGCGTACCGATGTGATGGCGTCGCGCGCGGCGCCGTAGTAGGGACCGCCGTCGAAGGGATCGACCTGGTTGAGCGGGCTGAAGCCCACCTTCTCCAGGATGCGCACCGCGGCCACGGCGGTGGCGTTGGGCTTGCCGATGACGGCCTGCACTTCTTTGGGAAACAGCGTGACGTACACCGGGTCGCGCGGGAAGAGATCGGCGATGAACTGCTTGTCGCGGGCCGAGAGGTGGTCGGCCTCGCGGTAGGCCATGCCCGTGAAGTGGCGCCCGAAGGCCTCCCACAGGAGGTTCTCGCCGGAATCCTCGAAGGGCGACAGCATCTCGGCGATCACCTCGCGCTGGAAGCGCTCGGGGTACATGGAGATGAACGCGAAGCGCACCACGGAGAGCGCCTTGCCGCACTTCTCGGGGTGGCGCCGGTAGTCCGGGTCGAGGATCAAGCCGCCGATCTCGGTGGGCCCTGCCTCCGTCGACCGCAGCAGCAGCTTGGTGTGCACGAAGCGGGTCGGGGGCGAGGAACTCCGCCGCTCCTCGGTGGAGACCTCGAGCCAGTAGTAGGGCGCCCCGGGGACCCCGTGCTGGGCCAGGATCGTCGACGTGCCGATGCAGCGCTTGGTCTCCAGGTCTTCCAGCACGAAGACGTAGATGCCCGGCTCTTGGCCCGTCTCGCCGGCGAAGCTGGCCAGCGAGCGGTCGATGCGCGCGGTCAGGAACTCGGGATCGGCCGGCAGGTTCATGGAATCGAGCTGGCGCGCCAGGGCGACGATGTCGTCCAGGTCTTCCCGCGCCACCGGTCGCAGCATCAGCACGGCAGCTCTTTCTCGTCGGCGACGCGCCGCAGCGCCTTCTCGAGCATGGCGAAGCCCGACTCGAGCTCTTCATCGGTGGTGTTGACCGGCGGCAGCATGCGGATCTTGGACGGGTTCGAGCCCGCGGCCAGGAGCAGCAGGCCCTCTTCGATGCAGGTGTCCAGCACCGCCTTGGCGAGATCCGGCGAGCCGTCGAAGGGCACGAAGGACTGCATGGCGCCCACGCCCGTCTGCGGCCCCACGGCCTTGGGCAGACGCCGGGCGAGCGACTCGAAGCGCTTCTGGATGCGCCGGCCGAGCACCGCGATGCGTCCCTCCGGCCCCAGATAGCCGTCCTCCCCCAGGCGTTCGATGATGCGCGCGCCAATGGCCATGCCCACCGTGGAGCCGGCGTAGGTGCCCGCCACCAGGCCCGGGCGCGGATTGAAGTCGCGCCGGTAGAGCGTGGCGCTGCCCTGCAGCACCTTGCCCGCGGTCACGCGGTCCACGTAGTCGTCGAGCTCGAGGGTGCGGAAGGCGAACAGCTCGCCCGTGCGCGCGAAGGTCTGCACCTCGTCCACCCAGACGGCCACGTTGGCCTCGCGGCAGCGCTCCATCAACGCCACGAAGAACTCGCGCGGGGCCGGGTGGCAGCCGCCCTCGCCCTGCACCAGCTCGAAGGCCATGCCGGCCACGCGGCCCGCGTAGCGCTTCAGGTGCATGTCCAGAATCTCGAGGCTGCGCTGCAGCGACTGGGGGTTGTCCGGGTCGTGGAAGGGCACGAAGTGGACGTTGCCCCGCAGCGGCAGGCCCTCGCGGAAGCCCGGGCGGTCGGTCAGCTCGGCCATGGTGATCGTGCGCCCGTGGAAGCTGCGCTCGAACACGATGATGTGGTCGGCCGGCGCGCGCTTTTGCAGCAGCATCTTGAGGGCGTTCTCGTTGGCGTCGACGCCCGAGACCGACAGCCACACGTGCTTCAGGTGCGGGCCCGCGTGGCGGAGCAGCGCCCGCGAGAGGCGCAGGTACTCCGGCCCGGGCATCAGGTGGCCCTGGAAGACCGCGTCCTGGGCCGACGCCACGACGGCGTGCTCCAGCAGGTCGGTGTCCCCGTGGCCGAGCCCGTAGACGCCGATGCCGCCGATGAAATCGAGCTTCATGGTGCCGTCGGCCAGCCACACCCGGGCCCCGCGCCCCACGCCCCCGGCGATCAGCGGGAAGAGCAGCGGCCGGCCCCGCAGGCGTTCCACTTCCTTCAGCGCCTTGGCGTAGGCCTTGGGCGTGAGCGCCCGTTCGGCGGCCTCGTCCTGGACGGCTTGGATCAGCGCCTGGGCGGCTTCGCGCACGGCGGGGGTGGCGACCAACGGGTCGAGAGGGGTTGCTTTCTTGCGCGCCATGACCGGGATCCTATCGGCAGCCGCGCGATCCGGCTTGCGCTCGGCCGGAAAAACCACTTCCCAACCGGCGGTGTCCAGACAAACTGCTGCACGTTCGGGCGAGTTCCGCCGTAGAGAGCGGGTACCGGCCGTGGGGGCGCCACCGCGGACCCGCCGCCGTGGGCTATTCTCCGCCGGCCGCGGGGAACGGCGGGGGGAGGTGGGCACGCCGATGGTCGTGCGCAAGACCGGCAGAGAGCGGCTGCGAGCGCGCGGCCAGGCCCTGCGCGAGCGCGGTCAGGCCCTCCGTCAACGCGTCAGCGAGAGCGCCGCCCGCGACACGCCCCAAGAACCCTACCTGGCGCTGGTGTACGCGCCGGCCCAGCCGACTCCGCCGGTGGAGGTGCCGAACGAGGTCACCGTCGCCACCTACAACGTCCACCGTTGGACCGGCATCAACGGGCGCGCCCGGCCGGACCCGGCTCGCGCCGGCTTCGTCATCTCCGAGCTGGACGCTGACGTGATCGCCCTGCAGGAGGTGCTCCGGCCCAGCAAGGGGCCCGACCCGCTGCTGGGGCTGGCGGATGCGCTCGGCATGTACCTGGCGTTCGCGGTGTCCCGCCAGCACCGCCGCGGCCAGCTCGGCAACGCGATCCTGTCGCGCTTTCCCACGGCCTCGGCCTCGGTCATGAACCTCACGTTCAGCCGCATCGAGCGCCGGACCGCGCTGGCGGTGCAGTTCGGTGGCGCCGGCGCGCACCTGGGCGTCGTGTCCACGCATCTGGCCTTGGTCGACCGCACCCGCCGCCGCCAGGTGGAGCAGATCCTGAACCACCCACAACTCTCCGAGGGCGCGGCGGTGCTGATGGGCGACATGAACGCCTGGCGCAACTGTAAGGCCACGCGCGCCCTGGACGCCTCGCTCAAGGCGCACCACAACCAGGACTGGCCGCCGTCGTTTCCCGCCGCCCGCCCGATGCTGTCGCTCGACCGCATCTACGCCCGCCAGGCCAAGGTGCTGGAGGTCGAGGCGGTCGATACGGCCGCCGCCAAGCGGGCGTCGGACCACCTGCCCGTGCTGGCGCGCATCGCCCTGCCCGAGCCGTAGGCGCGGTCAGATGGTGATGCGGCGCCAGGCTCCCGAGCGGAAGCGCTGGGTCAGCACCGCGGCCAGCAGCACGACCTGGATCAGCCCGCCGAGCCATGCGCCCGTCAGCCCGTGCTGCTGGACCACACCCAACCAGTAGGCCGCCGGCAGAAAGAGGCCCCAGGCGAACACGAAGTGGATCCAGAACGGCCAGCGCGTGTCGCCGGCGCCGCGGAGGGCGCCGTCGTTCACGATGCAGAACGCGTCGAACAGCTGGAAGACCGCCCCCACCAGCAACAGCGAGCCGCCCAGGCCCAGCACGATGGGGTCGTTGCTGAAGAGGCTCATCAAGTGGTCGGGCACGGCCAGGAACAGCACCGCCACGGCCAGTCCCAAGCAGAGTGCCAACAGCAGCGAGGAGCGGTAGCTCTTCTCCACCGCGTTCCAGTCGCGGGCGCCGATGTAGCGGCCCACCAGCGTCGAGGCCGCCACCGAGATGCCGATGGCCTGCATGAACGACAGCGAGAGCAGCGCCAGGAACGCCTGGCTGGCGGCCATGGACTCCTCGCCCATGTGCGCGACCAGGGTCGAGAAGGTCGCGAACGAGGTCATGCCCAAGAGCCACTGGCCGCCCACCGGCGCGCCCACGCGCAGCAGTCGGACGGCGTCGCCGCGGTGGAAGGGCACGGCCGCGGTGGCGTACTTGGCCCTTACGCGCTCGCGCGTGAAGGCGAAGACCAGGTAGCCGCAGGACACCCATTCGGCGACGGCCGTCGCCACCCCGGCACCCTGGACGCCCATCGCCGGCGCCCCCCAGTGTCCGAAGATCAGCGCGTAGTCCAGCGACGCGTTCACCGCGTTGGCCAGCAGCGTGGCGTAGAGCGGCGTGCGGGTGTCGCCGAGACCGCGGAAGAACGACGACAGGCACATGGCCGCACACAGCCCCACGGCGCCCCAGGCGCGTGCCCGCGTGTAGTCGGTGGCCAGCGGGTGGAGCTCGTCCGACGTGCCCAACAGCGCGAACCAGGGCCCGGTGCCCACCTGAGCGATCAGGCAAGCGACCGCCGCGGCCGGCAGCATGGTGTAGAGCCCCTGCCAGGTCCAATGGCCGCAGCGGTGGCGTTCGCCGGCGCCGTCGGTCTGGGCCACGAAGGTCTGGATGGCCGACGTCAAGCCGAGGAAGAAGCACAGCCACGTCCACAGCCAGATGCCGCCGAAGCCGACGGCGGCCAACTGCGCGGGCCCGACCCGGCCGACCATGGCCGAATCCACCATCATCATCGCGCTGATGGAGGCCTGGGTCAGCACCACCGGCGCCGCGATGCGCGCGACCTCGGCGATCCGACCGCGCTCGGCCGGGGGCGGCAGGTCGGCGCGCACGTCCTCCGGCGCGGGAACTTGCTTGCTCTCGTCGTCGTAGTGCGGGGAAAGCGGCTCAGTCATGTGGGGCGCTCCGTCTGTGGAATCCCGCTGCCGGAAATCCCGTTCTGTGGAACCCGAATCTGAGAACCGAATGCGGAACCCAGATGCACCGAGGGCCGCGGTCGCTCGTTGCGTCCGCGGCCCTCGGCGATCCCCACTGGGGTGCTCTCTCAACTTGGTCGGACGCAACTCCTGGTTTGCTGGCGCGAGATCGGCCGCACAGCGGGACCCGTGGTCCGCATCGGCTGGCCGAGCTTCGCGCGCTGCGCGTTCTGGAAGGGATTGCGTTTCATACCGAGGACTCGTTCGAAAACTCGAGCCCATCCATACCACGCCGACGGGGCGCGGGCAACGCGCCCTGCTTGCCATGCTGAAGACGGCCCGGCAACATGCCGGCGTGATCCACCGAAACCCCGCGCCCGGCCTCCGCACGCGCACCCGCACCCGCATGCGGTGGGCAGTGCTGGCGCTCCTGGCCGCGAGCGGTCTGGGGGCCGCCGCCTGCAACTCGTTTCACGCAGCCCGGGCCTACCAGGAGGGGACGCGCGCCCTCGACCGAGGCGACCCGGTGGCGGCCATCGAGGCTCTGGAGCGGGCGGCGCGCCTGGCCCCGAACGCCTCGGAGGTCCAGAACCACCTGGGCCTGGCCTACCGCGCCGGCGGCGATGCCGAGCGTGCGCTCGCCAGCCTGCGCCGGGCCGTGGCCCTCGACTGCGAGAACCGCGCCGCCCAGACGAACCTCGCCCTGGTGGAGCGCGAGGCGGGCCAGCGGGAGGAGGCGACCCCGTGAGTGGCGACGACGACCGCCCGCGCCGCAGCTGGGCCGAGATCGACCGGCTGCGGGACAAGCCCCGCGAGCGCGGCGAACGCCGGCCCCAGGGCCGGGCCGCAGAGGCGCGCGCGCAGGCCGCCAGCGACGCCTATCTGAAGGAGATGGACGCCAAGCTCTTTCGCCAGGGCGGCGGCGAGGGCGAGGAGCTCGCCAAGGCCGTCCGCGACGCCCACGGGAGCCCCGGCCTGGACGCCGCCTGCCGCGCCTACTTCGACGCCCTGGGCGCGCCGGCTGACGTCTCGCTGCTCTCGATCTTCCTCGACGCGGGCGACAGCGCGCTGGTGGTGGCCGCTCTCGAGGCCTTGGCCGAACAGGCGCGCGGCGGCAAGCTCACCCTCTCGGCCGGCCTGCGGCGCCAGGTGCGCGCCCACGCCGAGGGGTTCGACGACGCCAGCGCCGAGGCGGCCGAGGACCTGCTGGCGCTCGTCTGAGTTTCGGGGCCGCGGGGCGACGCCCGGCTTGGATTCCCACCACAGCTCTTCTACGCTTGCGAGCATGGCGCACGAAGTCGAGCGGCGGGCGCTGGCGGAGTACCTCGAGAAGCACAGCCTGAAGCACACCAAGCAGCGCGATGCGATCTTGGACGTGTTCCTCGAGGCGGGTCAGCACGTGACCAGCGACGATGTCTATCAGCGGGTTCGCGAGCAGCACCCGGGCATCGGGTACACCACCGTCTACCGGACGATGAAGCTCCTGTGCGAGGCCGGTCTCGCCCAGGAGCAGACGTTCGACGACGGCATCACGCGCTACGAGATCGAGCACGAGCACCACGACCACCTGGTCTGCACCAAGTGCGGCAAGATCATCGAGTTCGAGTGCAGCATGATCGAAGCGGCCCAGAACGACATCGCTCGCGCCTACGGTTTCCGCGTGCTGCGCCACCGCCACGAGCTCTACGGCCACTGCGAAGATTGCCGGGAAGGCTGAGGTCCGTGTCCCGGCGCGGCCTCGCCGTCGCGGGAGCCCTGTGCCTCGCGGGCTCCTTCGCGTGCACCACGCGCCCCGACGAGCTGCCGCGCCTGATCGTCTTGATCGCCGTCGACCAGCTGCGGGCCGATCGGCTGGATCCGGAGCTGCCCGGGGGTCTCGGCCGGCTGGCCCGGGAGGGGCGCGTCTTCCCCGACGCCGCCCTGGCCCACGCCCACACGGAGACCTGCCCGGGGCACGTCACCATGTCGACCGGCCGCCACCCCGGTCCGGCGGGCGTTCCCAGCAACCGCTGGCTCGATCCCGAGACGCTTCGCCGCGTCTACTGCGTCGAGGATCCGGCCCCGGACGCGCGTCTGCTGCGCGGCACGGGCGGCCGCTCGCCGCGGTCCCTGCGCGTCGACACGCTCGGAGATTGGATGAAGTCCCGCTGGCCCGAGACGCGGGTCTTCGCCGTGTCCGCCAAGGACCGGGCGGCCATCGCGCTGGGCGGGCGTCGCGCGGACGCCGCCTACTGGTTCGACCGCAGCGAGGCTGCGGGCTTCACGACCAGCGCCTACTACCGCGACGCCCTGCCCGCGTGGGCGGCCGCGTGGGATGCCGCGCGCGTGTTGGGCTCGCTGCCCTCGGAGTGGAGCCACCCGTCGCAGGTGCGTTCGGGAGGCGCCCGGCCGGACGATTTCCCCGGCGAGGTGGACGCCCACTCGCGGGTGTCTCCGCACCCCTTGGTCGATCGCGACGACGCGCGGGGCTCGTTCGAGCGGATCTATCGCAGCCCCTTCATCGACGATCTGACGCTCGACTTCGCGCAGGAGCTGGTCGAGCGGGAAGACCTGGGCCGCGCGCCGCACCCCCAGCTGTTGGCCGTCTCGCTTTCGGCGACCGACACGGTCGGTCACCTGTACGGACCCGAAAGCGTGGAAGCCGGCGAGGCCCTGCGCCAGCTGGACGCGCGGCTCGATCGCTTCCTGCGCGTGCTCGAGGCGCGCACGGCTGGGCACCTGCTGGTCGTTTTGACCTCGGACCACGGGGTCCTGCCGCTGCCCGAATGGCTGCTGGCAGAGCAGCGGTCGCAGTGTTCCCTGCCCGGCGGCCGCGGTCGCTACGAGACCACGCTGGCGGCGGCCAACGCGGCCATCGACCGGGCGTTGGGGACGGAGTCTGCGGCGGACGCCCCGTGGCTGGTGGGCGCCAAGCTCTTGTGGTTGAACCGGGCCCGGGTTGCCGACGCAGGGCTTTCCGTCGAGGCCGTGCTGGAGATCGCGCGCCTGGAGCTGGCCGCCCAGCCCGGCGTGGCGCGGGTGTGGACCCGCTCCGAGCGGGCCTCGGGCGGGGGGCCCGAGCCCTTTGCAACCCTCTACGCCAACTCGTACGCGGCGGACCGCAGTGCAGACCTGGTGCTGCAGGTGGAGGAGGGCTGCCTCCTGTCGAGCTACGACGCGGGCACTTCTCACGGGTCGCCCTACGCGTACGACCGGCGCGTGCCGCTGGTCTTCTGGGGGCGAGGCGTGGCCGCCGGCTCCGTCTCGGGCCCCGCTGCCACGGTCGACATTGCGCCCACCCTGGCGGCCGAACTCGGCCTCGCGGTTCCGGCCGACCTCGACGGACGGGTGCTGTCGCTGGCCGCCGCCGGCCTCAGCAAACCCAGCGAGTAGCGGGCACGGTCTCCGAAGCGGGCGCCAGGGCCTGTGAAGCGCTCGAGAGCGCCTCGGCCAGCTCTTCCAGCTGCTCGGGGGAGAGGCGCAGCGAGAGCGCCCCCAAGTGCACGTGGATCGTCCCGTGGTTGCAGCGCTCGATGCGGGCGACGCGGCTCTCCGCGATCTGGAGCGTTCGGCAGGGGCCCTTCGGCACAGTGGTCTCCTTCTGGAGGAAGCTCGGGACGGCGACGCGCCACCCGGTCGGGCCGCACTTCCGCGACCGCGGAAGTGGACTCTATTGAAAATGAAAATCGTTTTCAATAGAGAAAACTCGGGGGCCGGGGTGTCTTATCTATGCGAACGTGTTCGAGTAAATTGGATCCCGGGACTCAAGCCCGCGGGTCCCGGCTCCGATGCCCCGGGCATGGCCCGAAACGAGATCGCCTGCCCCGTGTGCGACGCCGATCTGCCCCTGGCTGGGGACGAGAAGGAAGGCGACGAGATCTTCTGCACCTACTGCGGGGGCAACTTCATCCTGCGCGGAGATCCGGCCGACGACGACACCGAGGTCGAGGAAGACTTCTAGTCGGCGTAGCGCGGAAGCACGTCCAGGAGCTCCGCCAGCCGCGGCGCCTGGGCGTCCTTGGCGGACAGGTTCGGACGCTCCACCGGCCACGGGATCGCCAATTCGGGATCGTCCCACGCGATCGACAGCTCGCTCTCTGGATCGTAGAAGTCGGTGCACTTGTACTCGAACTCCGCCACCTCGCTGGTGACCACGAAGCCGTGGGCGAAGTTCGGGGGCACGTACAGCTGCCGGAAGTTGTCGGCCGAAAGGGTCGTGGCCGCGAAGCGGCCGAACGTGGGCGAGCCGACCCGGACGTCCACCGCCACGTCGAAGACCTCGCCCACCACCACCCGGCAGAGCTTGCCCTGGGCGTGGCGTCGCTGCAGATGCAGCCCGCGCAGCGTCCCGCGTTTCGAGCGGGAGTGGTTGTCCTGGACGAAGGTGGCCCGCACGCCTCCGTCGGCGTACTTGGCGGCGTGGAAGGACTCGAGAAAGAAGCCCCGCTCGTCGCCGTGGACGACGGGCTCGATCGCGATCACGCCCGGCAGCTCGGTCTCGACGAACTTCACCGCTCGCTTTCCTCGCGGGCCAGCTGCAGCAGATACTCGCCGTAGGCGTTCTTCTTGAGCTCGTTGCCGAGCGCCTCCAGCGCGCTGCGGTCGATGTATCCCTGCCGGTAGGCGATCTCCTCGACGCACGCGATCTTCAGGCCCTGCCGCTCCTGGATCACCTGGATGAAGTTGGCGGCCTGCAGCAGCGACTCGTGGGTGCCCGTGTCGAGCCAGGCCGTGCCCCGGCCGAGAAGCTCCACGTGCAGGTCCCCCGACTCCAGATAGGCCACGTTCACGTCGGTGATCTCGAGCTCGCCGCGGGCCGACGGCCGGAGCCCGCTCGCGATCTCGATGACCCGGTTGTCGTAGAAGTAGAGGCCCGTGACGGCGTAGTTGGAGCGAGGCGACGCCGGCTTCTCCTCGATTCCCACCGCCTGGCCGTTGGCGTCGAACTCCACCACGCCGTAGCGCTCGGGATCCCGCACCCAGTAGCCGAACACCGTGGCTCCGTGTTCGCGCGCGGCCGCGCTCGCCAGCGATTCGGGCAGGCCGTGGCCGTAGAAGATGTTGTCGCCCAGGGCCAACGCCACCCGGTCGCGTCCGATGAACGACTCGCCGATCAGGAAGGCCTGGGCCAGGCCCTCGGGACGCGCCTGCTCGGCGTACTCGAGCGAGATTCCGAGGCGGCTGCCGTCGCCCAGCACGCGTTCGAACGCCGCGCGGTCGTGAGGGGTGGTGATGACCAGGATCTCGCGGATCCCCGCCAGCATCAGCACCGACAGTGGGTGGTAGACCATGGGCTTGTCGTAGATCGGCAGGAGCTGCTTGCTGACACCGTGAGTGATCGGGTGCAGCCGAGTCCCCGACCCGCCCGCCAGGATGATCCCCTTCATCAGAGCCTCCGATGCCGTCACGGTCCGGCAGCCTAAAGCATCGGCTCGCGCGTGTCGCCACTCAAGCGCGGGGGCCCTCGCAGCCCGCTACGGCAGGAAGGACTTGGGATCGGCCAGCTTGGCCGGCAGGTACTCGTCGATCACGTAGTTGAGGCCCCACTTGGCCAGCGCCTGCTGCTCGGCGCGGACGCCCATCTTCAGCAGCTTTTCGATCGCCTTCTGCCACGGCTTGTGGGACTTGAAGAAGGGGTCGTTCTTGAGGGCGTCGCGCGCCCGCTTGACGTCCACTTCCTGCAGCGGGTGGGTGGGCAGCTCGTACGCCTCGATGTCGTCCGGCGTGACGCCCAGATAGCGGGCCTGTGGCACGCAGAAGAACTGGGACAGATGCGCGGCGTTGCCGGAGCCGACCTTCAGCGTGCGGTAGATGTTGGAGATGCCGTAGGGGTCGCAGTCGACGAACGCGTAGACGGGCAGCTTGCACTCGTCCGAGAGCTTGCGGATGAAGCGCCGGGTGGCTCGGGTCGGCACGCCCGCCATGGACACCAGGATGCAACCGGCCGTCTGCCAGAACTTGTGGCTCTGGAGCCGCTGGAAGACGCCGCCGGTCTCGATGGCGAGGATGAACTTCGCGTCGGTCTCGAACGACAGGTGCTCCACGGTGGAGGGGATGGAGTAGGCTCCGGAGCCGAAGCGCGTGCAGTCGATGCGCTCGACCTGGCCCGTGTCGCGGTCCGGGTCCAGCACCACCAGCTGGCCCGCCACGGCCCCCCCGTGCTCGTCCGGGACGAAGCGCAGCTGCTCGCGCGAGATGCCGCGCAGCGAGAAGAGCGCTTCGATGTCGTCCATGACCGTGTCGGACTCGGTCTGCTCGTCGAACTTGGCCTCTTCCCAGCTCTTGCTCTGGTAGTAGGCGTCTCGCTTGGTGGCGAAGTCCGCGGCCTCGATCAGCTCCTTGCTGAGGCCCATCAGCCGCAGGGTCTGGGCGAAGCTGCGCACCGTGTTGACGGTGAGGGTTCGCGTCTTCTTCTGCTTGCC
>JAKSBN010000127.1 GCA_022361175.1 Pseudomonadota bacterium
GGCTACACGATCCCGCCGCAGGCGGACGCCGGTTGGCTCGGCGAGGCGGGCCCCGGCCCCTCCTATCTCGCCCCCGGTTCCGGCGGCCCCGAGAACGACTTCACCAACCGCAACACCACCTTCATGACCTGGAATCTGCTGCACATGGCGCGGATGCTGAAGGACGCCGGCGGCATTCCCGCCCACGGCAACCAGCGCTCCGAGTGGGACGCGGGCTGCCGCTTCGACTTCGACAACCCCGCCTACCGCTAGCGCGCGATGCTTCCCGCAAGATGGTGTCCGGAGTCGCGTCTCGCGCGATGGGCTGGGTTCAACCCCCGCGCTCGTCGACGCCCTTCGGCGCGCGCTGCTTCATGAAGCCGAACATGTAGCCGGCCACCCGGCGCATCTGGATCTCCTCCGCCCCTTCCGTGATCCGGTAGCGGCGGTGATGGCGATAGATGTGTTCGAAGGGCTTGTGGCGCGAGTAGCCGAGTCCGCCGTGGACCTGCATCGCCCGATCCGCCGCCTCGCAGCACAGGCGATTCGACCAGTAGTTGCACATGGACACCTTGTCCGAGACCGAGAACGCCCCGTACTTGTCCATCTGCCAGGCCGTCTTGTGGATCAGGGCGCGCAGCATCTCGCACTGGGTCTGGAGCTCGACCAACGGGAACTGGATGCCCTGGTTCGTCGCCAGCGCCTTGCCGAAGGGCTTGCGCTCCTGCGCGTACTCGACGGCGGCGTCGATGCAGAACTGTGCGGCTCCCAGGCTAGACGCCGCCTGGCGGATGCGGTTCTCGTTGAAGAAGTGCTGCACCACGGCGAGTCCGCGGCCCTCGCCGCCGAAGATCGCGGCGTCCGGCACCCGCACGTCGGTGAACGAGACGTGCCCGTGGTCCGTCGGCATGTTGAAGGTCCAGAGCATCTCCTCGACCTGCACGCCCGGGGCGTCCATGGGCACCAGGAAGGCCGTGATGCCGCGTCCGTCGCCGGGCGCGCCGGACGTGCGCGCCATGACCATGTCGCAGGACGCCTTGTGGATGCCCGTGTTCCAGGTCTTTTCGCCGTTGATCACCCAGTCGTCGCCGTCGCGGACGGCCGTGGTCTCCATCCACGTGGCGTCCGAGCCGTGCGCCGGCTCGGTGATGCCGAAGGCGAAGCCGCGCCGGCCCTCGGCCAGATCGTCGACCCACTCCTTCTTCTGCTCCTCCGTCCCGTACTCGAGCATCAAGAGCAGGCCCACGTTGTTGCCCACGATGGAGTGCTCGTTCTGCAGGTCGTTGTGGAGGCCCAGGCCCTTGCGCGCGAGATGCTCGCGGATCACCGCCATGCCGAGATTCGTGCCGTCCCGCCCGCCGTACGCCTTCGGAAAGGGATAGCGGTAGTGGCCCGCCTCATCGGCGAGCCGGCGCGCTTCGAAGAGCAGCGCCTCCCAATCTTCGTTGGGCAGGCCGCCCCGGTCCCAGTCCGTCCGCGCGTCCTCGCGGCGGTGGTCGAAGAAGCGGATGTTGTCGTCCCGCTGCTCGAGGGGCTTGATCTCGGCCTCGATGAAATCGTCGAGCTCGGCCAGATACGCCTGCAATTCCGCCGGGATGTCGAAGTCCATGTTGTTTCGGTGCCTCCTCTGGAGGGGACAGACTTGCACAGCCGGGGCCCGAACGGGAAGCTCCCGGTAGGATGCCCGCCCCGAGCGAGCTGACGCTCGAGAGCGAGCCTCCTCCAAATCGAGCTTCCAACGCGAAGGAGGCGATCGTGAGCCACCCCCCGACTGCGGACTCCGGTCTCGACGCGATCGACATCATCTCACCCGAGAAGTTTGCGCGGGAAGGCTACCCGCACGCGGAATGGACCCGTCTCCGCCAGGAGGCACCGGTCTACTGGTACGAGCGCGACCACTGCGAGCCGTTCTGGGCCATCACGAAGCACGCCGACATCATCGACATCGGGAAGCGCCCGCAGGATTTCATCATCGCGCCTCGGCTCGCGATCTTCCCGCTGACGGTGCCGCCCAACGACGACCGAAGCCACCATCTGCTGACCATGGATCCCCCCGAGCACGGCAAGTACCGCCGCATCGTCTCCAAGCGATTCACGCCGCGCACGACCCAGCGGTGGGCGCCGCGGATCCGCGAGTTCACGGAGCAGACGCTCGACTCTTTGGCCGGAGAGCGAAGCTTCGACTTCGTGGCGGAGTGCTCGGCCCCGATCACCATCGCCGTCATTGCGGAAATGCTGGGCCTGCCGCAGGAGGATTGGCGGCTCCTCTTTCGCTGGACCAACGAGATCATCGCTCCCGACGAGCCTGAGTTCCAACGCGGCCGCACGGCCGAAGACACGCTCCAGGAAGCCACTGACGAGCTCTTCGAGTACTTCGCGAAGCTGGCGGAAGAGCGCAGGCGGAATCCGAAAGACGACATCGTCTCGGTCGTCGTGCAGGGCGAGGTGGATGGGTCGCCGGTTCCGGTCTTCGAGGTGCTTTCGTATTTCCAGCTCTTGGTCGTCGCCGGGAACGAGACGACCCGGAACGCCATGACCGGGGGCCTCCTCGCGTTCATCGAGCACCCGGAAGAGTGGCAGAAGCTGCGCGCCGACCCGGCGCTGGTCGATGCGGCGGTGGAGGAGGTCGTGCGCTGGACCACGCCCGTCATCCAGTTCTCCCGCACGGCCACGCGAGACGTCGAGATCCGGGGCCAGAAGATCCGCGAGGGCGAGTCCGTCGGCCTCTTCTACGCCTCGGGCAACCGCGACGAGGACGTCTTCGAGGATCCCTTCGCCTTTCGCATCGACCGCGAGCAGAACGACCACATCGGCTTCGGCCGGGGCACTCACGTCTGCCTGGGGGCGCACCTGGCGCGGCTCGAACTGCGCACGATGTTCACACAGCTCCGCGAGCGGGTCACCGAACTCGCCGTGGCGGGGGACTTCGAGCGCGTGCACTCGTCGTTCGTCGGCGGGATCAAGCGCGTGCCCATCCACTGGACGCTCGCGCCGTCAGCGACCTAGCCGGGGTCCGGGTCCGGCGGGCTCCCGCCCTGCTCGCCGCACTCGGTCAGGCCGGCGATCGAATCGGCGGCGAGGTAGCACTCCAGCTCCTCGCGCCGTCGCGTGGCTCGGCAGCCTCGGACCATCTCTGCGTCGGGGTCGAGCTCGATGCCGCGCTCGCGGGCCACAACAGCGTTGACGTGTTGGATGTAGCGCAGGCACTCGGCCTCGGAGGGCGCAGAGGCGGGCAGCGGAGGCTCGGGGATCTCCAGCTCGCCCGACAAGACGCGGGCCATGCGGAAGACCGACACTTCCATCTGCCACGCGAATACGCCGGTCGCCACCAGCGTGACGGCGGCGTAGACCGCGAGGGCGTACGCCTGGATCAGGTCGCGCCGGCGGAGCACGTCGAGCGCGAGCAGGGTCAGCACCGCGGCCAGCGCCGATCCGAGGCCGCCGAAGATCAGCCCCAGGAAGCTCGGCACCGGCATGCCGTACGGGGGCGGAGCCGTCTCCAGCCCCGACATGTCGCGGCTGACGACGTGCCAGAGCCAGAGGATCTGGAGGACCAGGACGCAGCCCACGTAGGCCTTCGTCAGGCGTCGGTTCGGGGCCGGCTCGGATTCCTGGTCGCTGCGCGCTTCGTCGTGCAAGGAACGGGCTCCCGCTAGCCGATCGCGTCGGCGATCCGGCGCATCGGCAGGTACATGGCGAGGCCCAGCCACCCGAGCAGGCCCTGGGCCGAGACGGTGAGCGCGACGAACACCGCGATGGCGTAGCGGTCCCGCGCGTCCGCGCGGCGGCAGACGTCGATGACGAAGGCGCCCATCAACGCGACCCACGCGACCAGGTAGGGCGGGGCGGTGAGGAAGGCGGCCGTGGCGGCGGGGAGGCGTCCACCGAAGTCCTCCATCGCCCCCGCGATCTTGGGCGCCAGCTGCGCGATGCGCACGACCAAGGCCGTCAGCAGCAGGAGCTGGAAGCCCAGGCTCAGCCGGAGGAAGAGTCGGGGAATCCGACGCTCCGGCGCCAGGTCCGCCCTTGCCGTGCCATCCGGATCCACGCCCACGCCTCCCCCTCGGCGAACCGTCTCGATCGGAGGGTCCGGCGACGGACTTGAGTGCCGGTATCGGGCACTCGCCGCCGGCAGAACGTGGGCCGCCCGCCGAGTTTCGTTATGGTGCCCGCGTGCAGACGTGGTGGGAGATGTTCTCGGGGCCGATCGGCGGGTGGCGGTCGGCGCTTCTGTGGCGCCTCTTCGGCGTCTTCGTCAACCAGATCTTCCTGCTGCTTCACGCCTGGACGCGCTCCTGGTCCGACCTGGGTGCGCGTCCGCTCTCGTTCTACACCACCCATCTCTGCGGCTTGCTCCTGGTTCTGCTGGGGCCGCGGCTGTGGCTGCTGCTGGTCACGGCCGCGTCCGGCGGCGTCTTCGTCTGGCGGCACGTCATTCCCGACCCGATCTACCAGCTGGCCGAAGAGTTCTTGCCGCTCGTCGCGTTGCCGGCCATGGGGGCGCTTCTCGTGGTGCTCTGTCGCCGCGGCGATGCGGCGCGAGACGAGGCGGCGCAGGTTTCTCTGTTTCGGGTTTCGGTGTTGGTGGTGATGGCCTTCGCCGCGTTTCACAAGCTGAACGCCGACTTCTTCGACCCCAGCGTGAGCTGCGCCATCATCGTGCCCGAGAGGATCCTCGCCGTGCTGCCACTGGCCGATTGGGTGAGGTGGCTCCTGCCCTTCGCGGGCTTTCTCGGCGAGGCGCTCGTGCCCGTGCTGCTGGTGCTGTGGCCGCGGGTGGGCATGCCGTTCGCGTTGGTGATCATGAGCGTGATCGGCCACCGGGGCGCGACGCCCTTCACCATGCTGGTGATGGTGATGGCGCTGGCCTTCCTGCGCGACGGCGACCGGACGGCGCTCGTCGAGGGCTGGCGGCGCCACTGGCCGCGACTGGCCGTGCTGGCCGCGCTGGCGTCGGGGGCTTCGTTCGCCGTCTACTTCGCGTTCGGCACGCACCGGCCCTGGCGCGAGTTTCTGAGCTTCGAGCTGGTCATCCTGGGCATCGGTTTCTCGCTGTTCTGGGTGCTGCTCCCCGGCGCGCGGGGGGCCTCGCTCCGCGACTGGCGCACCCTCGGCTTTCGAACCGATCCCATCTGGTGCCGCGATCGCCCCGTTCGTATCGCGCTGGCCGTGTTGGTGGTGGCCGGGGTCGCGAACGGCGTGACTCCCTACCTCGGTGCGAAGTTCCGGCGGAGCTTCGCCATGTTCAGCAACCTGCGGGTCGACGACGGGCGCTGGAACCACCTCTTCGTGCCGCGCGCGGTCTTCCAGCGCGATTTCGATCCCTACGTCCACGTCGAGCGGGTCGAACCGCGCGACGAGAAGCTCGTTCCCTCGGTGCTCACGCCCGACGGACTCGACGAGCGCCTGCTCGCGCTGCGCCGGCGCCGCCGCAACGTGGCGGTGAGCCTGCGGCACGCGGGCCAGACGCTTCGATTCGAGCGTGCCGCCACCAATTCCGAGCTGGCCGCCTGGCTGGGCGCTCTGCCGGTGTCGAGCCGACTCTTCCAAGACGGGCTCACGAAGGACGGGCCGCAGCGCTGTCTCCACTGAGCCGATCGTTGCGGGCCAAGTCCTTGGAATCGCTGCGCGGCCGTCGGGGCGATTTCCACCGCTCCGGCGGTTTCCGCTCGGGCTATGCTGACGCGATCTCGGCGGCTTCGGGTCGACCAGAGGGGATTCGTCGTGAGCTCGCTGGCCCAACAAGCGGTTCCGGAACTCGAAGCCACGCTGGGCTTCACCCGAGCGGCGGACGTATCTCCCGACACGGAGCGCCCGCGGGTGTTGCGCGCCCGGACACTGCCCCTCGATGCGGACCTCCACTCGGCGTTCGACTTTCGGACCTGCACGCTGCGCGACTGCGCGGCTTGCGAAACCCCCGTGGACCTGGAGACGATGGGCTTCGAGCCGATCGATCTGTCCCCGAACCGGCGGTTGCAGGACGTGCTTGCGGTCATTCGCCGCGAAGACCGGATCTCGGAGCAGAGCGCCGCCCGTCTCCGGGCGAGTCTTCGGGGCTGGCGTCTTCGCCTTCGCAACGGCAAACCGTTGCGACTGCTCTTCATCGCGCCGGAAGGACTGATCTTCCGGAGAGCGGGCCCGAACGGCCTGCAGGTGAACGAGCGCGTGAGGGACGCGGCCAACGGCCACGACGGGGCGCAGCGGGTCCACGGAGACCAGGACGTCTACGGCACGCCCCTCAAGCAGATGCTGCGCGGCGGGGCCCCGCGTCTGTTTCGCCACGAAACGCCCGACGGTTGCAACCGGCGCTCTCCGTTCTTTCTGTTGAATCTCTGGATTCCGCTGCAACAGATCACGCGGCCGCTGGTGCTGATGGATCGGCGCACCCTCGACCCGAAGCGCCATCAGCTGCGCTACGCCCTCCCGGTCACCTCCTTTCTGGAGCGCGATGAAGAGCGCAGCCTGAACGACATCTGGGCGTTCCTGCACGACCCGGGCCAGCAGTGGTACTTCCATTCCGAGATGGACGACGGCCGGGCTTATCTGTTCGACACCCTGGGACAGCCCCACGGCGCCTGCGCGTTGCCCGGAGAATCTGCCCTGGAGCAGCTCTTCCTGCGTCTGCGAGCGGCCTGCGATGCCCTGGTGGCGGGCGACGCCGCTGCGCTGAAGGCGGCGGCGGAGTCGGCGCCCGAAGCCCTGCCCGACGTCACGACCGTCCCGATCCGCGCGGCCTACCAGCGCATGACGGCGCTGCTGGAGGAGATACGAGTCCGCCGTGCCGACCTGCCGCAGGGACCGGAAGGCTGGATCCAACGGGCCCGGGCCGCCATGGACCGCGTCATCCGCAAGTCGGTCGAGCTGCGAACGGTGGCGGTGGTAGCACCCCGTTGGTGGCCGCTCTAGGCCCGGCGTTCAGCCCCCGCACGCCGTCTTGTAGGCCGCCGCGAAGATCGCGTCCCAGGCGTGGCGGTACCCGCCTTGGACCATCTCGGCGACGTCGCCCAGGGCTTCCCAGTTGCTCTGCGTGAGCTCGACGCGGGTGCGCTCGTCGCCGAGCGCGGTGAAGCGGGCGTGGCCAGCCAGAGCGGCTCTCTAGCCGATGGCTTCGGGGTTCGCGTTGGGGTCGGGGTCGCACGCTTCCTCGCTGGGAAGCCAGATGCGGAAGCAGGTTCCTTCGCCCAGCTGGCTCTCCACCTCGATGCGGCCCGCGTGCTTGTCGGTGACGACCGAGTAGGCGATCGCCAAGCCCTGACCCGTTCCCTTGCCCACGCCCTTGGTGGTGAAAAAGGGCTCGAAGATCCGGCCGCGGACCTCCTCGGGAATGCCGGACCCGTTGTCCGCGACTTCCACCACGACGCCATCCGCCTCCGAACGCGTGGTCAAGGTGATCGTGCCCTTGCCCTGGGCGCCGTCCCCCACCGCATCTGCGATCGCGTGGGCCGCGTTTACGATGAGATTGAGGAAGACTTGGTTCAGCTCGCCCGGGTGGCAGAAAACGCGTGGCAGGCTCGGATCGAAGCGGGTCTCCATTTCTGCGACGTACTTCCATTCGCTGCGGGACACCGTCGCTGTGCTCTGCAGGGCGTGGTTCAGATCGAGCAGCGTCTTGCCCTTGCCTCCGGGGTGCGAGAAGGTCTTCATCGCCAACACGATCTCGCTGACGCGCTTCACCCCTTCGCGAGCCTGTTCGATCGAGCCCGGGATCTCCTACAGGAGGAAGTCCAGGTCGGCGGCCTCCACCACCTGGTCGATCTCCGCCAGCAGTTCGCGGGTGGGGGCTTGTTGGCTGCAGATCTGGTGCAGCTCACGGTACTTCAGCAGAGCCTCGACCGTGTCGTCGAACGCCTCTCGCAGGAAGTCCAGGTTGTCCCCCACGTACTGCGTCGGCGTGTTGACCTCGTGTGCGATCCCGGCCGCCAACTGGCCGATGGCTTCGAGCTTCTGGGCTTGAACCAGCTCGGCCTCGAGGCGGATGCGCTCCTCCACCTGGGCTTCCAGATCGCGATGGGCGTTCAGCGCTTCCTCTTCCGCCTGTCGACGCGCGGCCAGCGCGAGCTGCAGGCGCGCGGCGGAGCGGTGCCGAAGGCGCTCGGTCACCCATCCGAAGGCGCTGATGCAGGCCAGCGGCACGATGGATTCGAACCACCCGCGGGCTCCTCGCAAGGCGCCGGAGTCGGTGGTGGTCGCAAGAAAAGCGAACGCGGCGGCGGTGATGAGGCCGAATGCGATGGCTCCATGCGGACCGATGAGAAAGGCCGCCGCGATCGGGACGAAGGCGAAGTAGAGCAGGACGTGCGCTCCGGGTGCCGCCGCCCCGGCTTGGATCGACCAGGTCAAGACGGCGAGGAAGATCAGCAGATGGCCAGAGGCCAACAGGTGGATGGGCCAACCGCGGCGGGTGAGGGCCAGAGCGGTTCCCGCAGACGCTCCGATGGCGCCGACGGCCACGGTGGCCGCCATCGTCGTCCCCGCGACCAGCTCGTAGAGGCCCACGAGCGCATTGGCCACCAGGTGGCAGTAGAGCGCCTGAATGAAGAAAACGTGCCGTTCCAGGTCGTCGTCGGACCAGGTGCGGTTTCGTGGCAGACACACGATGGCCGCTCGAATCAGCGTGCTGCGACGCGTGGTGCTCCCACTCCTGGGCGTCGCCGGCTCGACCTCGGCCGCTTGGGTAGGCTCCATGCCGTTCGAATCGGCGGCTCTGGGACCGCGCTTGACGCGGACGGAGCCTCGGTTCCGGGATCGTCTGGGGCGGTTCAAGGGCGGGACAACCACCGCCGATCCGGTGGAAGCCCGGTTCGGTGTAGGGTCAACTGGGGTGCTAGCTTGCCCGCGGGAGAAGATCGGTCATGGACGCGCCCAACCGGAAGTCGCTCTTGAGTCGTCGCGGCGCACTGCACGCCCTGGCCCTGCTGGGCGTCTGTTGTCTCACGCTCGAAGTCGCTTCTCGCCTGGCGTTCGACGTCATCGCCGGAATCTCACCCGACGAGGCCGAACGGATCCGGGCGCTGCGGCTGGCCTCGCTCGAGCAGGAGTTCTCCGGCTCCGAGGGCGGCGGAACGGACATGATGTTCCACCCCTACCTGGGCTACCTGGGGCGACCGGGAGGCGGGTCGCCCTACGTGGTGGGCGACGGACGGCCCCAGTTCAACGACTTCGGCCTGCTGTCGGTGCCGGGCCATCGCCTGCCGTACCGAAAGCGGGGGAACGAGCTGGTGATCGCCGTGCTGGGCGGCAGCGTCGCCGACATCTTCGCCAACACGTCCGAGACCTTCCTCGGCGATGCCCTGCGCGCGCTCGACCCCGCCTTCGACCGCGAGGTCGTGCTCATCAGCCTGGCGGTAGGCGGGTACAAGCAACCGCAGCAGTTGATCCAGCTGCAGTACGCTCTGTTGCTGGGCTTCGACTTCGATCTGGTGCTCAACCTGGACGGCTTCAACGACATCGCGCTCGCGGGCCACAACGCCGTGGCCGGGTCGCACCCCATCTACCCGTCCACCCACCACACCGCCTTCTTGACCTGGCTTGGAGCCGGTGGAAACGTCAGCCCCGAGGGCGTGGCGCGGATGGGCGAGTACTACGACGTGCTGCGGAGCGAGCGGCGCCTGCTGCGTCTGGCGGAGTGGCCCGTCGTCGGACACAGCGCCTTCGTGCGGCTCTTGGCCGCCCGCTTCAGCCTCCGCGCCATGGACCGCGCGCGCGCGATCCAGACCGAGCTCCTCGAGACGGCCCAGCGCTCGCTTCGGCAGGAGCTGCGCGGACCGCCGCGCCCGCGTCCGCGCAATCCCTACCCGTTCTCGGCACGGGTTTGGTACAAGGCCTCCCTCATGTTGGACAGTGTGTGCAAGCGCTTCGAGCTGCCCTACCTCCACGTGCTCCAGCCCAACCAGTACGTGCAGGGCAGCAAGCCGCTCTCTTCCCAAGAGCAGCAGCGAGCCGTCTTGGAGGGCCATCCGTGGGGCTTGCACGCACGCCGCGGCTACCGGGCGCTTCGGCTCCAGGGCGCACGTCTGAAGGAAGCCGGGGTGGCCTTCCACGACTTCACTCAGATCTTCAGCGACCACCCCGAGACGCTCTACACGGACGACTGCTGCCACTTCGGCGCGCGGGGAAACCAGATTCTGGCGGAAAACCTGGCGGCGATCCTGCAAGAACGGTTTCGAGACCGTCTCTGAGTGCGAGCGATCTCGCGCCGACACTTCGCCTGGTGCAGCTACCGAGCCCGCAGGTGGACGACCTGCCTTCGCAGGAAGTCGGCGAGCGCGACGTCGCCGTTGGCGTTGACGGAGATGCCGGCCGGGCTGGCGGGCCCGACGGCGAGGCGGTCCGGCGCGACCAGTTCTTCGTTCATATCGGTGTAGACGACGCCTGTTCGCCAGTCGCTCACGTGGACGTAGCCGAAGTGGCCGGGGCCGCCTCCCTTTTGGCTGTGCATGGTGAAGTAGAGTCGGTCGCCCCGCAGGTCGATCGAGTGGGCCCGCATGTCGTCGGTGACGGTGAGATGGAGTTCGTCCATGCAAGGATTGACTCCGTCTGAGTCTCGCTGTTGGCACGTCGGATCGTCGGCGCGGCTCTTCTCGAAGCGCACCAGTTCGGCGTCCCACCATTCCGAGAAGTAGACGAACTGGTCGTCGACGCGAATCTGCCACGGGCCGCTGCCGAAGAAGAACGCCCGCTCCAAGTCGCTCTTCGTGTTGGGGTAGACGGTGTGGGCTACGGCGCCCGTGGCGAGGTCGTAGGTCAGGCGGCCGATGGCCGTGCCGAAATAGGCCGTATACCAGAGCACGGTCTGGCCGGGTGGCGAACTCGGATCGAGCGCCAGGTGCGCCGGGAACTTGGCGTTCGCGGGGAGGTCGAGGCGGGTGATGCAACCCGGGGCGAAGGGCTGGCTGCAGTACGAGAATCCGTCGGGCTCGTAGACGTCGTCGTCGGTGGCGTAGTCGAGATAGGTGCTGCAGGGGAGCGTGTCGGGATCGAAGCTGCTGATGGCCGGGTTTCCGCCGGTGCGGGACTCGGTGAACCAGATCCGGCCGTTGGCGGGCAGAATTCCGACGACTCCGTTGTGGTCTTCGGGCACGTGGTAGGCGCAGATGCGGTCGTCGTCGGGGGTGGCGGCCGAATCGGTTCCCGTGCTGTCGAAGCGAAAGATGCGGCTGTGGTTGTGGGCGTCGGGCTTCGGCGAGACGAACCCCCCTCCGTTCGTAAACCAGTAGATCCCGTTCTCGCCCTCGATGATGCGCTCGCCCTTGTCCGAGAACGGCACGGCGCCGGCTCCCTTGTTGATCGAAGACCGGAAGGGCCGCGTTCTCTGGGCCACGAGGTTGTCGCCCGGCACGTCGAACCACACCCGCGAGATCGGCGCTTCGCGGGCGACGAGACGGCCGTCGACGACCTGGCCGAATCCCTGGGCGAACTCGCCCAGACTGACCAGGTTGCCGGCGTCGTCCAGGTGGACGTCGAGAGCCACCCCCAGGAGCCGGTGCCGGTACGCGGGATGCAGGACGCTCTTCGAGGGACTCGAGCCGTCGGTCGGGTCGTGTACGGGAAGCGGGAGGAAGTCGGCCGTCCAGGGGGTCGGGGTCAGATCGACGTCCTCACCCACGAAGAGGTCCACCAAGCTCTGGGGCAGCAGGGTGGCGATGCTCTGACCGACCGCCACCGTGGACCCGACGCTGACGTGCAGCTCGTCGACCCGGCCCGGGGGTGGCACGAACACACGCAGCTGGCCGTTCGTGTCTCGGATCAGCGCGAGCCGCTGGAGGTTGCCTCCGCCCAGCCGATCGCCCACTTCCGCGAGCGCCTCGATCGTCCCCGCCCACGGTGCCTCGCTTCCTCGGTCGCGCACTCCGCCGTGACCAGGTCGGGGTGCAAGAAGCAGCTGGCGAGCCGTACGACATGGCGGCCATCGGGCGGCTGGAAGATCGTTCTCTCTTGATCGGAGACGAACGCACTCAGCTCCAGAGACCCGGAATTCAGCGCCCAGAAGTTTCCGGGGCCCGTCCAACGAAGCGTCACGTTGGCGCCGGACGGGACGGCGACGCGGCGGTGGGTGAACTCGGCCATTCCATACTGGACGGGAACCGTGGCTGGTTCGCTGCAGTGCGGCCGTTGAGCCGCGTCGAGTCGGCAGTGTTCGATTCGGTACAGGTGGCGGCCGAAGCCCCGGGCCGCCACCTCGCTGTGGGGCACGGCGTACTCGCCGGTCGCCGTGGGCGACGCGGTCGAGCCATTGGGGCGTGTGATGCGGATGCTGGAGCCCGGGCCGAGCGCGTTGGCGTTCCAGCGGATGGTGGTATCCGCGGGTTGGAAGGGGCTGAGCCACGCCGGTGGCGGTGCGCCGATCTGCGGCATCTGCGGCCTGGGAACGTGAACGGTCGCGTGTCGAACGAGCTTCGAGTCTCCCGCCGCGCCGTGGGAGAGCGTGTACCGGTGCGTTCCCGGCGGCGCGCGGAAAGTGAAGCTGCGCGGCGAGCCGTCGGCCGGGCCGACGGCGTGAAAGCCGACGTCCTCGATCCAGTCGCCGTTCTCGTTCGGCCGGAGGTAGAGGCGCGGTCCGTAGATGTAGAGCAGCGGGCTGTTTCCGCCGGTGGTTCTCCACGTCAACGTCACCTGGTTCTCGGCTGCACAACAGCTGGCATCGAACTGATCAATGGTCTGGGCGCGCGCGCTCGACGCGGCCGCAACGAGCCCCAAGACCCACACCGAGACGGCGAGTCGTCGGGCGAGACAGAGGCGGCCTCCTGCAAGCACGTTTCTCAACATCCGGAGCACTCCTCGCGTCGCTCGCCCGTGCGGGCGCTTCCACGGCAAGTTCAAGTTCCGCCTGGCCAGCGAGGCCGGAGGGCGGCTCAGTATGCCATCGGAGGGAGAGCGGACGAGCCGGTCTCGTACTTGGATTCGCGCGAGCCCTGGCCCGCTGCTTTTCGTCGGAGATCGACGCCGCGCGCGTTCGCGTACTTGGCTTCGCGTTGCGCCGCAGCTGGCACAGGTGAGTTCAAATCGTGCTAGCGGACGGGACGCCGCCCGGTGGTCCGTCAGCAGGCGTCGTCCTGCACCCAGCGCCCAGTGGGGTCGCACGTCATGCGGCGGTCGGCCATGCAGACGAGAGCGCCTTCGGAGAAGCTCCGGCCCTCGTGCGAGCAGATCGCACCCAGATCGACGCCCTCTTCGTGGGCCATGTGCCGCCGGACCGCGTCTTCGGGAACGTCGGCGTGCAGGGACAAGCAGCCGCCGAGCGAGACCAGGGCGAGCAGGGAGAGTGCGGCGATACGCATGATTGCCTCCATCTTGGCACGGGCGCGTCTTTGTTTCCCTGTCTACGTCTGCGGCGTTCCCGAAATTGCGCGCTGATGCGGAAAAATGTCCCGGCCGGCCGGTGGGGGGGCACCATGGCCACCCGGCGATCCGAGCGGTCCCGGTCCGAGCTGTGCATTTGGGTGCCATTCCGGCAGGCGGCGAGTTCTGACCCGTACTTCAGGGTGGCATCGACTCCCCTCGGCCCGGTCCAGCGGGGATACGGCCACATGTGTATAGTGGAACTGTCGACGTCGCCCTCGGCGGGGAGAGGTCTGGTGAAAGCGGATGTCGCCACGGTCTCGGCGGGCGTCCCCGAACGCGGTTTGGCGGGCCGCCCGGTCTCTCTGGTGGTGCGCGCGGTTTCGCCCGCGTGCGCATCGCTCGCCGCCATCTACACGATTCTGGCGCTGTTTCATCCGTTGGGTGTCTGGCTGACGGGATCTCCGCTGGCGCCGAGGGCGCTCTTCTTCAGCGCGGCCGCCACGGCGGTGGGCTGCACCGGGGCGTGGCTGGCGCTGCGGGGGAGACGCCTGCGTGAGTCCGCCGCTCACGGCGTCCTCTTCGGTCTCGGCGCGGTGGTGACGCTCAACGCCTCCGCCTACCTGTGGCTCGTTCCGGATCCGGTCCACACGACGAACTGGATGCTGCTCGTGCTGTCGGCGAGTCTCCTGATGCTCTCGCGCCGCTGGCTCTTGGCGACGCTGGCCGTGGCGTCGGGAGGCTGGCTGGCCGTGGCGTCGGCACAGGCGCCCGATGCAGGCTGGCTGCACTGGGGCGCGATGCTGCTGCTGACGCAGGTGCTCGGGCTCACGGTTCACGAGTTTCGACTTCGGTCGACGGTCCGGCTGCTGGCGCTGCACGCACACGCCGAGGAGCGCAGCGCGGCGGCCAACGAAGCACTGGCGGCCTTGAAGGAGGAATCCAAGCAGCGCGCGATCGCCGAGAGCGACCGTCGCGCCAGCGACAAGCGGCTGGCGGAGAAGCAGCGCCGGGAAGGCCTCGGGGCGATGGCCGGCGGAGTTGCGCACGACTTCAACAACCTGCTGGCTGCGATTCTCGGCCAAGCCGAACTGGCGTCGAAGCGGGACGTGCCTGCGGACGTCCAGCTCGCGCTGCGGGAGATCCAAGAGTCGGGGGAGCGGGCTGCGCACCTGTGTCGCCAGATGCTGGCCTACGCGGGCCGCGCCGTCGTGAAGAAGGAGCCGATCGACCTGGCGGCGGTCGTCACCGAGTCCGCCGGCCTGCTCCGTGCGGCTCTCCCGAAGCGTGTCCAGTTGAACCTCCGCACGGGTACGCCCGCTCCCGTCGTGATGGCCGATCCCATCGAGATCGGCCAGGTGGTCATCAACCTGGTCACCAACGCTTCGGAGGCGCTGCCCGAGCAGATGGGGGTGGTTGACGTGGAGGTGCACCGCGAGGAGCTCGGCGAGCGTGAGCTCGCGGCGTTGACGGCCAGGGAAGCCATGACTCCGGGCGCCTTCGGCGTCGTCCGCATCCGCGACGTCGGATCGGGAATGGACGAGGCCACCCGAGACCGCATGTTCGACCCGTTCTTCTCGACGAGAGATCCCGGCCGTGGGCTCGGCCTGGCATCGGCCATCGGCATCGCGCGGGCGCACGAAGGGGGCATCGATGTCGGCACCGAGCCCGGCCGGGGAACGCAGGTCGCTCTGTACCTCCCGTTGGCGAATGCCGTCGTCACCTCACCGGAAAGGCATGAGCCCCGGACGCCGTCCCACGACGCGAGTTGCCGGGTGTTGATCGTGGAAGACGAGCCGAGCGTACGTCACGTCGTGCGCAGGATGCTGGAGGGCGCCGGGCATCTCGTCACGGAAGCCGGGGGGGCCCGGCGGGCCCTTGCCATCCCGGACCGCGAGTTGACCGCTCTCGACGTCGCCTTGGTCGATCTCTCGATGCCCGACGGCAGCGGCATCGACGTCGCGGAATCGCTGCGAAAGCGAAATCCAGCGCTGCGCATCGTGTTGATGAGCGGGTTCGATCGCGAAGAGGCCCTGGCCGGTGGCCGTGCCCAGGGCATGCAGTTCGTCGCCAAACCCTTCCGCGCCCGAGAGCTCCTGGCCGCTATCGGAGCCGGGTCCGCCCGGACGTAGCTCGAGCCCGGCAGGATCGAGCGTCAGGTCGCCGCCACACCCCGCAGAACCATGTCGGTGGCCGAACTGAGGCGCGACCGCAGGCCTCTCTTGCTCTTCCACCAACCGACCAACCAGTTCTGCGCCACGAACATCCAAGTGGCGATGAGGACTTCCGCCGCGGCCAAGGAGTCCACGTCCCCGCGGATCACGCCTTGCTTCTTGCCCAGGTCCAGCAGCCGCGCGAAAGCGTCGTACATCTCCAGCGAGGCCTGCTTCAGGTGGCCGTCGGCCCGGAGCAGCTTCGACCGTTCGAACACGGTTTGCATGAACTCGCGGTCGCGAGAGAGATCACGAGCGAAGCGCTGTGCCAGCTGCTCCAGGGCGACGGTCACGGATTCGTCGGATTTCTGGGCCAGCTCGTCGATGTGCGCCCGTAGGCCCACCGTCGCCACCAATGCGATCTCGTCGAGCACCGCGTTCTTGGTGGGGAAGTAGTTGTAGAACGTCTTGAGGCTGACGCCCGCCCGCTCCGCCACCTCACGCACGGGCACGTTGTCCACACCGCGGTCCCGGAAGAGTTCGATGGCGATCTCCAGCATCGCGGCGCGGGTGGCTGCCTTCTTTTCCTCACGGTGACCCATTGCAGAATCATACACAAGAGATATATTTACACATCGTGTAATATTATGATCGGGCACTCGAAAGAACACTGGAAAAGGGATGGGAAGAAGTTGAGACGCCACACCACGCAGTTCGGAAGCGGAAGAGAGGTCGCTGTCGTTTTCCCGGAGCCCAGGCGATGAAGCGACCCACCACCACTCACTTCTCTGTTCTGGGCCTCCTGGCCGTCCGGCCGTGGTCGACCTACGAACTCATTCAGTACTTGAAGAGCAGCAACATCCAGTACTTCTGGACGAAGACGGAGGCTCGCCTCTATCAAACGCCGGTCGAGCTCGTCTCGATGGGATACGCCGCGTCCAGCAAGGAGAGGATCTCGAAGGACGAAAGTGCGAAAGGTCGGGAGCGCACCGTGTACACGATCACCGACCAGGGCCACAGCGCGCTACGGGTGTGGCTCGGCCAGCCGGCCCAGCCGCCCCGTTTCGAGATCGAGGGTCTGCTCAAGCTGGCCTACGGAGAGCAGGGCACGCGGTCGAACTTCACCGACCGGATCGCGGAGATGCAGCGGGTGATCGTCCGATCCGGCAACCGGGACGGGCTCTGCCCGGTCGTCGAAGCACCGCGGCTGTCGTCTCGTCTCCATCTCTCGATTCGCATGGCCGACTTGACCGACCGGGTGCGATGGGTCGTGCTGGATTGGTTGGCCGAAGTCCGTACGGATGCGGAGAACTGGGAGACGATCGAATCGACGCCGGAGCGCGTGGAGCAGGCGAAGGCGCGCTACCGGGCAGTCGCCGAGCAGCGACACGCATGAGCGCTTGACCCGGACGCCCGAGAAGGCGAGCGAGGCGTTGGCCACCGGGGGCCGAGTCCCAGCGTGACGGCGGCCGGACGCCTCACGCGGCGTTCCAATGAGCCACCAGCGCGTCGGCGGCCCGCGCGCTGCCCTCGAACATCCACCAATGGCCGAGACCCTCGAGCGCCAGCGTGCGCGCGCCCAGATCGGTGGCCACGGCGGCGTACATCTCGTGTGTCCCCGCGAAGGGATCCTCGCTGGGAACGATCACGAGGCCTGGCCGCCGGGGACCGGCCCGAAGCTGCTCGCCGAGTTTCACCATGGTCGGCTGCTTGGCGGAGCGGTACAGCGCGAGGATGCAGCGCCCCATCTCGTCGTCCTGGGCGGCGGCGATCTCTCTCGCGATCTCCTCCGGAAGACCGAAGGAGTTCCACGTGGCCGCTCGCTGCTCGGCGGAGAGCCCCAGCAGGTCCGCCATCGCCTGTTCTCCCAGCCCCGGCGTCTGCCAGGCCTGGGCGGCGTCGTGCCAGACGTAGTCGGGGTGGACGAGGCCGCCGCAGTCGGCGGCCCAAGAGCGCAGCAAGTCGGGTCGTTCCGCGAGCACGCTGTAAACGTGGCCGGCACCCCAATCGTGCCCCACGAGGTCGATGTCTTTTCCCATGCCTTCGAGTTCTCCGATCAGCCAATCGCGATATCCGATCCGGGTCGGCTCGAACCCTTCCGGAACGGGAGCCCCGAATCCGGGTGGCGCCAGGGCCTCGAGGTCGTCGACGCCCCGGGCTCGCAGCTCTCGAAAGAGCACGCGCCATATGGCCGCGGTTTCGGGGTTCCCGTGGACGAAGACTTTCGGCATGGGTGGGCGTCTCCAGAAGCGCTTCGACAAGCAGAGGGAGCTCATTCTACGGCGGTTGCCGCCACGGAGCTCGGGATTTCACCGCAGACTGCCGCGCGACTTCGTGAGCCATGGAGACGGAGCGGACGCGGGTTTCTCGTCGCAACGCGAACGGGCGATGGTCAGGCGATCGCCTCTTCTCCCCGGTCGCTCTCCAGTGGCAGGCGAATGCGGAAGCGGGTCCCGTGCCCGAGCTCGCTCTCGACGTCGATCGTGCCGTCGTGCTTGTCGACCACCACCGAGCGCGCGATCGCCAACCCCTGTCCCGTCCCCTTGCCGACCTCCTTCGTGGTGAAGAACGGGTCGAAGACCTTGCTGCGGACTTCCTCCGGCATGCCCGGTCCGTCGTCGGAAATCTCGACGACGGCCCAGCCGTCGGCATCGACGGCCGTGCAGATTCGGATCTTCCCCTTTTCCTGCTCGCTCTCGCTCCGCTGATCGCCAAGGGCATGGGCTGCGTTGACCACGATGTTGAGAACGACCTGGTTGAATTCGTTCACCAAGCACGGAACGCGGGGAAGCGCGGGATCGAGTTTCAGCTCCATCTCCGCCACGTGCTTCCACTCGCTGCTGGCCACGGTGATGGTGCTCTCGATGGCTCGGTTCAGGTCGGTGGATTGCTTCTCGGCCGAGGCGGGGTGCGAGAACTCCTTCATCGCGCGGACGATCTTCGTGACCCGACCGATACCCTCGCGCGACTGAATCAGCGCCCGAGGGATCTCCTCTTCGAGGAACTCGATGTCCGCGGCGTCCGCAGCTCGGTTGACGTCGGCGAGCAGCTCCGCGGGCACGTCTCCCTGCTCGGCTGCGGCCTGTAGTGCACGGTAGGCCTTCAGCAGGTCGCCCAGCTCGTTGAAGGACTGATCCAGGAACTCGACGTTGTCCCCCACGTACTGGGAAGGCGTGTTGATCTCGTGAGCGATCCCCGCCGCAAGCTGACCGATCGACTCCAACTTCTGGGCCTGGACGAGCTGTGCCTCCAGACTCTGCTGTTCCGTCAGGTCCCGGAAGGTCACCACGGCACCGGCGATCTCACCGCCGGCGCCGCGCATGGGCGTACTGACGTACTCCACGGGGAAACTGGTGCCGTCCTTTCTCCAGAAGACCTCGTCCCGGATGTGGTGAACGACTCCGTCCCTCAGGACGGCCAGGATCGGGCACTCCTCCGCCGGATAGGGTGTCCCGTCCACACGGGTGTGGTGGAGTACGTCGTGTTGGGACCTTCCGATGAGATCGTCCACCTCCCAGCCGATCATCTGGGCCGCAGCCGGGTTCGCGAAGGTGGTGCGGCCTTCGGGGTCGAGGCCGTAGATGCCTTCGCCAGCCGAGTCGAGGATCAGCGTCACCTGGTTGTGGGCCTCGACGAGTTCGGCCGTCAGCATTCGGACCTGCTTTTCCTCGGCGGCGATCTTGTCGACGACTCGGTTGTACTGGGCGGCGATCGCGCCTACCTCGGTGTGGGGATCGATGCGGACGGGGCTCATGTCGCTCGGATTGGCTCCGTGACGCTCCATCTCGCGCACCAGGTCCAGGGCCGCCGTGCTGGCACCGTGTTCACTCACGTTCAGGCCGATGTGCTCGTCCTCGGGGTCCACCCGCAGCGGATAGCGCCGATTGACGAGCCACAGCAAACCGAAGCTGGTCCCGAAGGCCCAAATGAAGCAAGTCACGATGCCGGTGAGCTGGGCGACGAGCTGCGTCCCCCGGTCGAGACCGGTTCCCCAGAGCTCCGGATTCCCCAGCAGGGCGACGGCCAGCGTGCCCCAGACTCCCCCACACGCGTGGGCGGGCACCGCCGCGATCACGTCATCGACGCGAAGCCGGGTGAGGCCCTCCGTGGCGGCGACGCAGAGGACACCCGCAACGGCCCCCACGAGCACGGAGGCCTCCGGAGCGACGACGCGGCAGCACGCGGTTATGGCTACCAAACCCGCGATCACCCCGTTCATGGCCTGGTTCACGTTGAAGCGACCGTGGAGCATCCTGGACAGAACGAGTGCGCTGATGCCGCCGGCCGCCGCCGACAGGTTCGTGTTCACGAGGATCAGCGGGATCTCGTCGCTGGCTCCGAGGGTGCTGCCCCCGTTGAATCCGAACCATCCAAACCAGAGCAGCAGAACCCCGAACGTCGCCATCACGAGGTTGTGTCCCTCGATTCCGGGTGCGTCCGGGTCGAAGCGGCCGTGGCGTGGACCCACGATCAGCACGGCGGAGAGCGCCACCCAACCGGCCGTCGAGTGGACCACGCTGGAACCCGCGAAATCGACGAACCCCCGACTCGCCAGCCAGCCCGCCTCGGTTCCCGGTACGGTGCCGCCCCACGCCCAGTGGCCGA
>JAKSBN010000469.1 GCA_022361175.1 Pseudomonadota bacterium
GCCGCCTGGGTGCGCAGCAGCACACCGGCCAGCACTGCGGTCGCCGTCGCCGTGATGAGTGCCAGACTGACGAGAACTTCGGCCTGGACACCGCCAGCGCGGCGGCGCGCGGTCACGAGCTGGCGTCGGGCTCGTCGAGCCCGAGCTTCTCCAGGCGATAGCGGAAGGAGCGGAACGAAATCCCCAGGAGCTGCGCCGCCCGCTTCTTGACGCCGCCGCTCATCTCGAGCGCCTCCAGCAGGAGCGAACGCTCGTAGTCGTTCACCAACGCCTCCAGATCGACGCCCTCCGCCGGAATCCGGGCCGAGGTGGCGGCGGTTCCCGTCGGCTCGAGGACCGTCGGGGGCAGCAGATCCGCGTCGATCAGGCCACCCCGACAGAGCGCCACCGCCCGCTCGACCACGTTCTCGAGCTCGCGCACGTTTCCGGGGAACGCGTATCGGGTGAGCCGGTCGAGCGCCTCCTCACTCATCCCGTCGATCTGCTTGGACAGCTCCGCCGCGTACTTCTCGATGAAGTGATGGACGAGCAGCGGGATGTCGTCCACCCGCTCGCGCAGGGCCGGCAGGGTCACCTGAATGACGTTCAGGCGGTAGTACAAATCCTCGCGGAAGCGGCCGGCCGCGATTTCGTCTTCCAGACGCCGGTTCGTGGCGGAGAGGATGCGGACGTCGACCCGCCGGTCCTGGGTGTCGCCCACGCGCCGAATCGTCTTGTCCTGGATCGCTCGCAGCAGCTTGACCTGCAGCGCCAACGACAACTCGCCCACCTCGTCCAGGAAGATGGTGCCGCCGTCGGCCGATTCGAACAGGCCTTCCTTGCTCTGCACGGCGCCCGTGAAAGCGCCGCGCACGTGGCCGAAGAGCTCGGACTCCAGCAGGTTCTCTGGAATCGCCCCACAGTTGACGGCCACCAGGGGCTTCTCGGAGCGTTCGCTCTGGTCGTGGATGGCCCGCGCCACCAGCTCCTTGCCGGTGCCCGATTCGCCCGCGATCAGGACGTTGGTCTTCGTGTCCGCAACCTGCCCGACCAGCTCGAACACCCGTTGCATGACCCCGCTGTTCCCGACGATGGAGCGGTGCCGGACCTGACCGCGAAGCTGGGTGCGGAGCAGCCGGTTCTCGCGGGACAGCACCTTCTTTTCCAGTGCCTTCTCCACGACCAGCTTGATCTCGTCCACCTTGAACGGCTTGGTGATGTAGTCGTAGGCGCCTTCCTTCATTGCGGCGATGGCGGATTCCGTGCTGGCGTAGGCCGTGATCATGATGACGACGGTGTCGAGCATCCCGTCCCGCACCGCGTGCAACACGTCGATGCCCGAGCGGTCCGGCATCTGCATGTCGCAGATCACCAGATCGAACTCGTCGTTCTCCAGGCACAGGAGGCCGGATGCCACGTCACCGGCGGTCGTGACCTCGTAGCCCTCTCGGCGGAACAGGATCTCCAGGAACTCCTGCATGCTCCGCTCGTCGTCCACGACCAGAATGCGGGCGCTCTCGCTCACGAGTTCGCCTCCCTCGTGGGGAGACGGACTCGGAAGACCGTGCCCTTCCCGGGATCGCTCTCGACGTCGAGAGTCGCGCCGTGGCCCTGGATGATCCGATGTGCAGTGGCCAAGCCCAGCCCCGTTCCCTCTCTCTTGGTCGTGAAGAACGGCTCGAAGATGCGCGCCCTCACATCCGGCGGAATCCCCGGCCCGGTGTCCGAGACGGAGATCTCCACCCACTCGCCGCCCAATTCGGCCTCTTCTGCTGTGCTGGCGTTTCGGCCCGCCGGGGAACCGTCTTGAGCTGCGGCCGTGACCGACTCCACGACGAGACCGAGCCGGCCTTCCTCCTCCATGGCCTGGACGCCGTTGAGACACAGGTTCCACAGGATCTGACGCAGCTGTCCGGGGTCGACGTCCACTTCCAAGTCGGGCGGACACGCGCAGTCGAACTCGATGTCCGGAGGCAGCACGGCCTGCAGCAGCTTCGTGACCTCGGCCACCACCTCCGACACCTGGATCCGCTCCTTGTGGATGGGGCTCGGCTTCGCGTAGCGCAGGAAGTCCGAGATCAGCCGATTCAGCCGGTCGGTCTCCCGCACGGCGATGTCCATCAAGCGGGTCGCCTCTTCGGGCATCTCGTTGTCGAGCGTGCCGCCGCGCAGAATCTGGACGGAGCCGGAGATGGAGGCCAGCGGATTTCGAATCTCGTGGGCAATCTTGGCCGCCAGCTCACCCACCGCCGCCAGCCGTTCCGACCGCCGCAGGTCCTGCTCCATGGCCACCACGCGGGTCACGTCCTGGAAGATGATGACATGGCCGTGCTCCGCTCCTCCCGCGTCCCGAAGAATCGACGCGGCCAGTCCCAGGTGGAGGCTCTCCTCCCTCCGGTTCACGAAGAGCATACGACTCCGCAGCGTCCGCTCCGGATCGTCTCGAGACGGGCGCCCCAGCGTCAATGCCCGAACTCCGGGGATCACCTCGTCCACGTCGACCCCGACGGCTTCCACCGCCGTCCAGCCGGTAATGCGCTCCGCCTCTGGATTGAACGACGTGATCTGTCCGGCGCGATCGGTCGTCAACAGCCCGCTCATGATGCTGTCGACCGTCCGCGTGTGGAGCTCCCGCAGGCGGCGCATCTCGCTGTCGCTTCGCACCAGCGCGAGGTTCTTGGCGCGCAGCTCCTGGGCCAGCACGCTGGCCAGGATGCCGACCAGGAAGAACGCTCCCGCCTGGACCCCCCAGATTCCCAGCTTCACCTCGAGCGGGCGCTCCGCCTGGTCCGCCAACCCCGGCAGCCACTCGGCCAGTGGAGCGAAGACCACAAGGCCGTATCCCAGAGCGCACAGAGAGGCCGCGCCCAGGGCTCCCGGCCGCTCGTAGAGAATGGCGCCGTAGAGGCTCACCAGCACGTAGAGGAACGCAAACACCGAGTGCACGCCGCCGGAGAAGATCACCAGCGACGTCACGATGACCGCGTCCATCGCCAGCTGCACCGAGGCGAACACGCCCGGACGCTCGATGCGCCCGTAGACGGCCCCGGACAGCGCAGTCGCCAGGAAGGCGAAGGCGAGACTCAGGTAGAGGCCCTGCTCCTCGATCTTGCCGAGCTCGTGGCCGATGCCGTCCAGGCCCAGCACCATGCCGAAGCTGGCCAGCGAGAACAGGAGCCTCGCGAACATCAGCCACAGCAGGCGGGTGCGCGTACGCGGGTCGTACCGAAGCGCGACCTGCTCGCCGACCTTCTCCACTGGGCCCCCTCCAGCGGTTCTCGTCAGCCCACGGCCTCGGCGATCTTGAAGATGGGCAGATACATGGCGATCAGGATGGTTCCGATCGAACCGCCCAAGAACACCATCATCATCGGCTCCAGCATGGCCGTTAGCGCCCCGACCGCTGCATCCACTTCGTCATCGTAGAAGTCCGCGATCTTGGAGAGCATCGTCTCCATCGCACCGGCCTCCTCACCGACGCCGATCATCTGGACCACCATGGGGGGGAACACGGCGGACTCCTCCAGAGGCTCCACCATGGTCTTGCCTTCGGAGATGGCGGCTCGGGTCCGCATCAGCTCCTCTTCGATCACCATGTTCCCGGCCGTCTTGGCCACGATCTCCAGCGCGTCCAGGATCGGGACGCCGCTCGCGATCATCGTGCTGAGCGTTCGCGAGAAGCGCGCCACCGCCACCTTGCGCAGCAGATCGCCGAAGACCGGCAGCTTGAGCATCAGCGCGTCCGTCTGGTAGCGGAAGGACAGACTCCGCTTGCGTGCCTGACCGAAACCCACGACCGCAGACACCGCGGCGATCAGCATGTAGCCCACGTAGGCCTGCAGCCAGTGGCTGAGGTTCACCACCATCTGCGTCGGCCCGGGCAGCTCGCCGCCGAAGTCGGCGAACATCTTCTCGAAGACGGGAATCACCTTCACCAGCAACAGGACGATCACCGCGATCGAAACCGTGATCACGGTGACCGGATAGACCATCGCGCCCTTGACCTGGCTCGCGAGTTTGTCCGCCTTCTCCAGGTAGGAGGCCAGGCGGTTCAGGATCGTATCCAGGATACCACCCACCTCGCCGGCAGCGACCAGGTTCACATAGAGGTTGTCGAAGACCTTCGGGTGCTTGGCGAGCGACTCCGCGAAGGTCGCACCCTGCTCGACATCCGACTTCACTTCCAGAATGACGCGCTTGAGCGCGGGATTGTCGGCGTTGTTCCCGAGGATTGTCAGGCACTGCACCAACGGCAGACCGGCGTCGATCATGGTGGCGAACTGCCGGGTGAAGATCACCAGCTCCTTGGTCTTCACCTTCGTCGACTGCAGGAACGGGAAGATGTCTTCCACGTTCTTGGGCTTCGACTTCACCTTGGTGGGCATGAGGCCCTGGGCCCGAAGCTGAGCCTGCACGGCGGCCTCGTTCACCGCCTCCATGTCGCCCTTCTTCGTGGATCCCTGTCGGGTCTTGGCTTCCCAGACATAGACCGCCATCGTCCTCACCCCCTGCCCTGCCCGCGCAAACGCCCGGGCCGATGCTCGAACCTAGGCGCGTGCCTTCTTCGACGGCTGCGGCACCCCCGCCTGACCGATCAAGTTTCGGAACTCCTCGACGTCGGGACTGCGCCCCTCCGCGTCCTCGCGCGAGACCAGCCTCCGCTGGAACAGCGCCGCCAGCGACTGGTTCATGGTCTGCATCCCGAACTTGTCCTGGCCGATCTGCATCTGCGAGTACATCTGGTGAATCTTGTCTTCGCGGATCAGGTTCCGGATCGCCTGGTTGGGAACCATCACCTCGAGCGACAACACCCGCCCGGGGCCGTTGGCCCTCGGCATCAGCGTCTGGCACATCACGCCCTCGAGCACGAACGAGAGCTGCTGCCGGATCTGCGACTGCTGGTACGGGGGAAACACGTCCACGATCCGGTTGATGGTCTGCACGGCCGAGTTGGTGTGCAGCGTCGCGAAGGCCAGGTGGCCGGTCTCCGACACCGTGAGCGCGGCCTCGATGGTCTCCAGGTCGCGAAGCTCGCCGATGAGCACCACGTCGGGGTCCTGGCGCAGAATGTATTTGAGCGCGTTCTTGAAGCTGTCCGTGTCGGCTCCCACTTCGCGCTGGTTCACGACGCAGCCCTTGTGGGGATGCAGGTATTCGATCGGATCCTCGATCGTGACGATGTGCTCGCTGCGCTCCTGGTTGATCCGGTCAATGATGCTGGCCAGCGTCGTCGACTTGCCCGAGCCGGTGGGACCGGTCACCAGGATCAGGCCGTTCGGCTTGCGCGCGAGCTCGGGCACCACCGGCGGCAGGTTCAGCTCCTCGAAGGACTTGATCTTGAACGGAATGGCCCGGAACGCCCCCGCCACGTTGCCGCGCTGAATGAAGATGTTGCCGCGGAAGCGCGACAGCTTCTGCACGCTGAACGAGAGGTCGAGCTCGTTGTTCTCCTCGAAGCGGTGCTTCTGCGCGTCCGTCAGGACCGAGTAGCAGAGCTGCTTCGTCTCCTGGGGAGAGAGCGGCTGCATCTTGAGCGGATGCAGCTTGCCGTCGATCCGGAGCTGGGGCGCCGTGCCGGTCGTAATGTGGAGATCGCTCGCGCCCTTTTCGATCATGGCCTTGAGCAGCTGGTGCATGTTCGCCATCGGTGGTTCCGGCCTACTCGTTGTCCGAGGCGGACACGCGGAACACCTCGGAGAGTGTGGTCACGCCTTCGCGGACCTTGTTGAGCGAGCTGCGGCGCAGGGTGCTGAGGCCGCCGCGAATGGCCTCGCGCTTGATCTCGAGAGCGGAGGCGCCGTTCAATACGAACTCCTTGAGCTCGTCGGTAATCTCCATCACCTCGTAGATGGCGACTCGGCCCTTGAATCCGGTCTCCGAGCAGTCGGAGCATCCCCCGCCCTTGACCGGCGTGAGGCCCCGGGCCTCGTCTTCCGACATGCCGGCCTCGACCAGCTCCTCCGTGGTAACCTCCGGATCGGTTTCCTTGCAGTTCTCGCAGATCCGGCGCGCGAGGCGCTGGGCGACGATGCAGTTGACCGAGGAAGCCACCAAGAACGGCTCAATACCCATGTTCAAGAGGCGGTTGATCGTCGACGGGGCGTCGTTCGTATGGAGGGTCGAGAGCACCATGTGCCCCGTGAGCGCGGCCTTCACGGCGATCTCGGCGGTTTCAAAGTCGCGAATCTCACCGACCATGATGATGTCCGGGTCCTGGCGAAGGAAAGACCGCAACGCTGCCGCGAAGTTGAGCCCGATGTCGTCGTGCATCTGGCACTGGTTGATGCCGGCCAGGTTGAACTCCACCGGATCCTCGGCCGTCGAGATGTTCTCCGTCGTCTTGTTGAGTTCGGCCAGGCCCGAGTAGAGCGTCGTGGTCTTGCCCGATCCCGTGGGCCCGGTCACGAGTACCATGCCGTAGGGGCGGTGGATGCAGTCCTTGAAGACCGCGAGCTGCGGTTCCTCGAAGCCGAGCTTCGTCATGTCAAGCTGGAGATTGGACTTGTCCAGGAGCCGGAGTACGACCTTCTCGCCGAACAGCGTCGGCAGAACCGAGACGCGGAAGTCCATCTCCTGCCCGCGTCCGAGTTTCAGCTTGATGCGGCCGTCCTGGGGCAGACGCCGCTCGGCGATGTCGAGTTGCGACATGATCTTGATGCGCGACGTGATGGCGTTGCGAAGTTTGAGAGGCGGTTTCATCACCTCGTAGAGAACGCCGTCGATCCGGTATCGGACCCGAAATTCCTTCTCGTAGGGTTCGATGTGGATGTCCGACGTTTCGCGCTTGATGGCGTCCGTCAGGATCAGGTTCACGAGCTTGACGACCGGCGCGTCCTCGGCGTCGGTCTTGAGCGCCGTCAGGTCGATGTCGTCCTCGTCCTGGAGGACGTCGATGTCGGAGTCGTCGAAGTCCGACATCACGTCGTCGAGCGACGTGGCCTGGTCGTAGTACTTGTCGATGCAACGCCGGATGGCCTCCTCGGCGGCCACCACCGCCTGGACGTTGTATCCGGTCAGGAACTTGATGTCGTCGAGCGCGAAGATGTTCGAGGGGTCGGCCGTCGCCAGGATCAGCGTGGAGCCGGCGCGATTCACCGGGATCACGGTGTGCTTGGTGGCGACGCTCTCGGGGATGAGCTGAATGACCTCGGGCTCGATCTCGAAGTCGTCGAGATTGATGGACGGAACGCCGTATTGGTTGGAGACGAAGTCTTGGAGGTCGGACTCCTCCATGAACCCCAGCTTGGTGATCTGGGCGCCCAACCGGCCGCCCTTGTCGGACGACTCCTCGCGCGCCTTCTGGAGCTGCTCCGGGGTGAGCAGGTTCCTTTTGACCAGCAGCTCACCAATGCGTTCGTTCACAGGGTCCCTCCTGGCGACCCCCCTTTCCGGGGAGCGTCGAGGCGCGGCCACCCAACCGGACTCCGCGGTGCAGGAGTCCTACCCGCCCCCGCGCCGGGGCGTTGCGAACACACAGCACACAGCGAAAGCCGTGTTGGCTCGGTGGGTTATCGGCGCGCCGTTGTGGGATCTTTACCAGGGGCGCGCGTGATCTCTGCCAGCGAGATGCCGCCAAAGCGCAGAACGGCAACACCGTTGCCTACGAAGCTGATCCAGAAGACGAACCAGACCAGTGCGCCCATGGCGAGCGCGGTAGCGCCGTCGACTCCAAAGCGCTCCAGAACCTCGACGAAGGCCAGCTGGTAGGGGCCCACGAAGCCGGGCGCCGACGGGATGGCCACGGCCACGCCCAGGGCCGCCAGCATGATCCAGGCCGTCGCCAGCGTCTCCGTCCAGGTGCCCAGTTCGAGACCGAAGGCCGCGAACGCCACCCAGAGTGGGATCACGGAGCAGATCAGCCAAATCGAGACCGAGTGCAGCGCGATCCAGAAGAGGTGAGAGCCGCCGCGGAGAGCCCCCAGGCCGTTGGCAAACCCCCTCACCAGGCCCTCGATCCGGTCGGCCCAGCGGGTGGGCAGCGGGCGGGCCAGGCCGTGGATCAGCGCGATGACGGGCTCGGGTGCCACGCGCAGGACCACGAGACCCACCAGCGGGACGAGCGCCACGGGCAGCAGCAGCGTCGCCCCCAGCTCCAGCATCCCCCCGGCATTGGAGCTTCGGCCCACGTAGGCGAGGCCGCCCACCGCGATCAGCAGCACGGTGATCGTGTCCAGGACCCGCTCGACCACCACGGTTCCCACCACCGCCGCCAGCGAGCATCCGCTTTCCCGCGCCAGATACCAGGAACGCACGAACTCGCCGATGCGGAGCGGGACCAGGTTGTTCACCAGGAAGCCGATCGAGGTGGCGCGAAACAGCGCGGGCATCGGGATCGCGCCCAGGGGTTCGGTCAGGTGGCGCCACCGCAGCGCCCGAAAATAAATGCTGGCCACGTAGGCCGGCACCGAGCCCGCGATCAGCCATCCGAGCTTCACGTCGGCCAGAGCCTGGCGCAGGTCCTCGAACGGCACGTCCCGCGCCGCCAACCACAGGCACAGCACTGTGATGGCGACACTCAGCCACACGCGCCAGTCCCGCCACGCGGGAGTGGCGCGCTGCGAAGCGGCCACGGGCTCTGCCCGGGAGTCGGCGGCGTCGCTCACGGCGCGTCCAGGAGCGCGCGGGCGGCTTCCACGTCGCGCCCGATCTGCTCCCGCAGCGCGTCCACGTCGGGAAACCGGCGCTCGGCCCGAATGCGGTGCTCGAACGTGAGCTCGACCCGACGCCCGTAGACGTCGCCGTCGAAGTCCAAGAGGTGAGCTTCGGCCACGAGGCCCCGCGCGTCCTCAAACGTCGGGCGCTGGCCGACGTTGGTGACGGCTCGGGCGCGCGTGCCGGCGGCGGGTTCTCCCTCGCCCAAGAAGACGAGCGTCCCGGCGTAGACGCCTCCCGCCGGCAAGACCTCGTTCTCGGGCGCCAGGTTGGCCGTGGGGAACCCGAGCCCGCGCCCGCGCCGGTCCCCGACGACGACTTCGCCGCGTACGGCAAACGGCCGCCCCAGCAGCTGCGCCGCCTCCTCCACGGACCCCTGACCCAGCAGGTCGCGAATGCGTGTGGAGTTGACGTCGCGACCGTCGACCGTGACTTCCGGGATGATCGTCACCGCGAAGCCGAGGCGCGGGCCCATCTCCGTCAACACGCGCATCGAGCCCTCGCGGTCGCGACCGAAGTGGAAGTCGTACCCAACGTACACCTCGAGCGGACGGATGCGTTCGTGGATGTAGCGCTGGACGAACTCCTCCGCGGTCGTCTCTCGAAACTGGGTCGTGAACGGTTCGACGATGGCCACGTCGACGCCGATCTGTTCCAGCAGCTCCAGCTTCTGCTCCAGCGTGGTCAGCAAACCGGGCGCCTTGTCGGGCTGCAGCACCTTTCGGGGATGTGGATCGAACGTGTACACGACCACTTCGCCGGAGTGGGCGCGCGCGCGTTCGATCACCGTCTGCATGATGGCGCGATGTCCGACGTGCAGGCCGTCGAAGTTCCCGATGGTGAGCACGGGACGCTCGAGCCGACGGCTCAGCAGAGCGCTCCCCGGCACGTACTCCAATGCTAGACTCCCCTCGTGCGCATCCTGTCGCGCCACTTCACCGCGCGCTTCCTGGCTCTGTTCGCCACCATTCTCGCCGCCGCCAGCCTATCGGTCATGGTGGTCGAGATGCTGCTTCAGGCCGACGAGCTCCTCCAGGGAGAACAGGAGATCTCTGGCTGGCTCGGCTATCTGGCCGTGCGGGTCCCATCCTACTATCTGCGCGATCTGCTCCCCGTAGCCGCGTTCGCGGCCGCCTTTCTGGTCGCGGGCCTCGCCGCCCGGAGTCACGAGGTGGCCGCCATCAAGGCGGGCGGCATCTCGCTCCACCGCCTCGCCCTGCCGATCCTGGCCGGGGCCGCCGGCGTCGCGCTGACGGGCTTCGTCGTCAACGAGTCTTGGACACTGGAAGCGACCCGCCGCTGGCAACGCCTGGAGTCCCGCGGCGAGATCGAGTTTCGCCGTGGGTCGTTCTGGTACCACAGAGGCCGCACCGTCTACAACGTGGTGAACGGGGACCGCGCCACGGAGACCCTTCGGGGGCTCGAAATTCTGGAACGGAACACCGACGGTCATCTGATCCGGCGCACCCAGGCCACTCGGGTGCAGCGCCACCCCGACGGCCACTGGCTGGCCCAGCACGCCGTGGTGCGGGACTTCGACCCGGGCCGTCCCGACGCGCCGCCGCGGACGACGGTGCTCCGCGATCGCGAGCTGGTCGGGATGGGCGCGGAAGGCGACGCCCTGCTGGACGCCGACCCGGCCCTCCTGAGCCTGTTCGAGCTGCGCGAGTTCATCACCGCCCGGGCTCGCGCGGGCGACGCGGCGACGCGGTCCGTGGCGATTCTCCACGAACGCCTGGCAGAGCCCGTCACGACGCTGCTGCTGGTGCTGGTGGCCATCCCGCTCGGCCTCCGCGTGGAAGCGACCCGCTCGTTGGGACAACCGGCCCTGTTCGGCCTGTTGGCGCTGACCGCCTTCTTCGCGCTCCGGAGCGCGGGCTCGACCTTGGCGCACGGCGGCGTGGTCCCGCCCCTGTGGCCGCCCTGGACCCTGGCGAGCCTGCTGGCGGGCGCCGGGCTGCTCGCCCTCGCGCGCATGCCGCGCTGACCGGCCCACGCGCGCGGCGAGTGTCCTGTCCCAGAAGTTCGGCTGCATTCGAAGCCGCCTACGAGCCAACTCGACGCCGACTTCTGGGACAGGGCACTAGCGCCCCTCGACGTTCTCGGGGGACAGGTACCGAAAGAACTCGTGGTCGGGCGGCAGCACCAGCGTCGTGCCTTCCCCGATCGTCTTGCGGTAGGCCTCGAGGCTGCGCCAGAACGCGTAGAACTCGCGGTCCTTGTTGTAGGCCTCGGCGTGGATCCGCGCCGCCTCGGCGTCGCCTTCGCCGCGCGTGAGCTCGGCGTCCGCCTGGGCCTGAGCCACCAGATCCGCCGCCTCCTTCTCCGCCTCGGCCCGGATCTCGCGCGCGCGCCGCTCTCCGGCCACGCGCTGCTCGCGAGCGCGGGCGCGGCGTTGTTCCGCCATCTGTTCGTAGGCCGCCTTCTCGGCGTTGCGGGGAATCTCGACGCGGTTCAGCCGCACGTCCACGATGGCCGCCCCGCCGCCGTCGAGATCCTCGGTGCTCTCGCGGGCCAGCACCTCCAGGATCTCGGACCGCGCCAACAGTTCGGACAGGGAGAGATTGCCGATCTTCGCGCCGACGCTCGCATTCACGATCTCCTGAATGCGAGCCTCCGCCGACGCCACCCCCAGCGGAAACCGCTCCATGAAATCCAGCGGGTCGGTGATCTGCCAGACCACGTAGTAGTCGATGATGATCTTCTCGCCGCGCCGGATCAGCATCTCGACGGGCTCTGCGTTCAGGTACTGGAGACGCCGCGGAAACGTGCGGACGCGTTCGAGAGGCCACCAGTGCCACCACGTGACGCCCGGCTCCACGATCGTCTTGGTCGGCTGCCCGAAGAAGAGCACCACTTTCTGCTCGTGCTCCTTGGTCACGATCATAGGCCCGACGCCCAACTCGCCGCCCCAGAAAAAGCCCACGAGCAGCGCGGCCCCCACCAGCGCCAGCAGGACGAAACGCCTCACGGGGTTCCTCCCCCGGCCCGGTTCTGCAGCGGCAGCAGCGGGACCAGGTTGGCCGACCCGGGCTCGACGATGATCTTCTCCGCATCCGGCAGGACCGACTCCAGCGTCTCCAGATACAAACGCCGCCGCGTCACTTCCGGCGCCGCCTGGTACTCGCTGCGGAGCGCGTCGAAGCGGCCGGCGGCGCCGCGCGCGGCCGCGATGGCGACCGCCTTGTCGGCGAGAGCGCGCTCCCGGATCTCGGTCGCCTGGGCTTCGGCCCGGGCCAGGATCTCCTTCTCGTCACCGAGCGCCAGGGAGACCGCCCGCGCCTCGTCCTGTTGGGAAGCCGTCACGTCGTCGAACGCGTCCTGGACCGCCACCGGGGGCTGAACGACCTGCAGCTGGACCTGGCTGATTCGAAACGGCGAGCGTCCGGGGTACTGCGGCAGCGCCGCGGCGGCCGCGGTTTCGAGCTCGGGACAACCGTCCAGGCTCCGATTGAAATAGCAGTCGAGGGTGCGTTGGAGCAGCTCCCGGGAGCGGTTCTGGATCTCGCTTCGCTTCTCCGACAGGACGCCGTCGATGTCCGTCTGGCCCACGATCTGGCGCACCGACGCCTGGGCGGCGTCGCGCAACGTCGCCAGCGGATCCGCCATGCGGTAGACGAACAGGAAGGCGTCGTCGACGGTGTACTGCACCACGTAGGACAGGTTCACGATGTTGCTGTCCGCCGTCTGCATCGCCGTCTCGAACGTCGCCGTCTCCTCCCCCGGCGCCGCCCGCGCGTCGCCGCCAAGGCCGAACTGCTCGCGTCGGATCTCCGCAATGTTCACGACGTCGTGAAAGTCGATCGGCTCCGGCCAGTGCCAGGCCAGACCGGGGGTCGTCTTGGTCCGGTGATAGGCACCGAACTGGAGGATGACCGCAGCCTCACCGGGCTCCAGGGTATAGATCCCCGTCGAGGCCCACCCGAGCACCAGCCCCAGCGACACCAACACGGTCAGCGTGTTGGCCACAGTGCGCCCCACCCCCCGGCGCAGCTTCTCGTCGGTGGTAAGAGGCCCGTCGTCGTCTGTGGCCAAGTGTCGCTACCTCTGACCCGGTGTCGAGCTTCCGTTCCCGTTGTAGAACGGCTTCAGGATGTCGATCGGCACCGGGAAGATCGTCGTACTGCTGTTCTCGGTCGCGATGTCCGAGAGGGTCTGGAGATAGCGCAGCTGCAGCGCGCCTTCCTCCGACGAGAGCACCCGAGACGCCTCGGCCAGCCGTTCTGCGGCCTGGAACTCGCCCTCGGCGTGGATGATCTTGGCGCGCTTCTCGCGCTCGGCCTCGGCCTGCTTGGCCATGGCGCGCTGCATGTCGACCGGGAGATCGATCTGCTTCACCTCCACGGCGCGAACCTTCACGCCCCAGGGCTCGGTCTGGAGATCGATGATCTCCTGCAGCCGCTGGTTGATCCGCTCGCGATCCGACAAGAGCTCGTCCAGCTCGGCCTGGCCGCACACGCTGCGGAGCGTCGTCTGGGCCAGCTGGGACGTGCCGTAGAGGTAGTTCTCCACCTGGATCACGGCCTTCTCGGGGTGGAGGACCCGGAAGTACAGAACGGCGTTCACCTTGACCGAGACGTTGTCCCGGGTGATCACCTCCTGCACCGGGACGTCCATGACGATCTCGCGCAGGCTGATGCGGATCATGCGGTCCACGAAGGGGATGATCCACTTGAGACCGGCCTGCTTCACGCCCTGCAGCCGACCGAGCCGGAGGACGACGCCGCGCTCGTACTCGGCCAAGACGCGAAAGCCAGCAAACGCAAGGAGCAGACCTGCTCCCAACAGAACCCCGATCGCCGTTCCCATTGTCCCCTCCCCCAAATGGATTTCGAGATGGATTTCGAGATCTCTTGGCTATCGAGATCTCGTGGAATTCAAGGCCTCACCGCCCAGTATCTCACGCTCGAGCGAGACGGCCAGCCGCCGCCGGCGCCGCTCTCGCGTCTACACCTCGTCGCTGGGCACCCGCCGGACGTCCATGCGGAGGCCCTCCACCGCCACGACCTCGACGGCCTCGCCCTCGCCGATCGGCTCGTCGGCGTGCGCGTTCCAGTACTCCCCGCGCACGAAGACCCGGCCGTCCAGATCGAGCCCCGTCGCCGCCTTGCCCACCAGTCCCACCAGCTCGTCCACGCCGGCCGTCTGCCGCAGCGCGAAGGTACGCCCCACCGAGAAGACCACGAGCGCGCCGAAGGCCGCCATGGCGGCCACCACCGGGACGAGCACGGACCAGAACGATACCGACAAGTCCCCCAGCTCCGGACGGTCGAACAGCATGGATCCCCCGATGAGCAGCGCGAGCACTCCTGCGGCGAACAACGCCCCCATGGTGGGAAAGAAGATCTCCGCCACCATCAACCCGATTCCGGACAGGATGAGAAGCAGCCCCAGCCAATCGAAGGGCAGCACCTGGAAGGCCATCAGGGTGAGCATGAGGCAGATGGCGCCCACCACACCCGGCACGATCAACCCCGGGTTGTTGAACTCGACGTAGAGGCCGAGCATCCCCGCCATCATCAGAATGAACGCGACGTTGGGATCGGCCAGGAAGCTGAAGAAGCGCTGGAGCTGACCCATCTCGATCTCATCGATGGCGGCGCCGGCCAGGGTGATGGTCTGCATCTCGCCGTCGACCTTCACCTCGCGCCCTTCGATCTGCTCCAAGAGCTCGCGCCGGTTTTCGGCCACGAGATCGATGACCCCGAGTTCGAGGGCTTCCGTCTCGCCCACGGCGACCGCTTCGCGCACGGCTTTGCCCACCCACTCGACGTTGCGGTTGCGCTCCTTGGCGACCGATTCGATGAAGGCGGCCAGGAAGTTCTCGGCCTTCTGCATCGAGACGTCCGTCCGCTCTCCGTCCTTCTCCTCGTTGGTGTCACCGCCCTGGGCCTGGATGGGGGAAGCGGCGCCGATGCTCGTCCCCGGCGCCATCGCCGCCACGTGCGCGGCCACGGTGATGAAGGTCCCCGCCGAGCTGGCCCAGGCTCCCCGCGGCGCCACGTAGACGATGACGGGCACGCGGGAGTTCAGCATGGCCTGGATGATGTCCTTGGTGGAATCGACCAACCCCCCAGGCGTGTCGAGCTCGATCAGCAGCGCCGACGCCCCGTCGGCCTCGGCCTGCTCGACCGCCTGCACCAGATACTCGGCCACGGCCGGATTGATCATCCCGGACACCGTGGCGAGCTTGAGCTCTCCCGCGCCGGCCGCGCCGGCAGCGAGCCAGCCCGCCAGGGCGACACCGACGGCCCAACGAATCCTCGGCTCGCGTCTCAAACGCGCCCCTCCCCGCTCCCCGCCCGTCGCTTGGCGCGAAGCGCTTCGATCCGATCGAGCAACCGCGACGCGACGTCGCGCTTCGACAAGAGCGGCAGCTCTTCGACTTCGCCGCCGGGCCAGACGAAGGACACGGCGTTCGTGTCCACGTCGAATCCGGCGTCGGCTCTCGAGACGTCGTTCGCCACGATCAGATCACACCCCTTGCGCGCGAGTTTGCGCTGGGCCGCGGGGATCAGTTCCTCGCTCTCGGCGGCGAACCCCACCACCACGCGGTCGCCCTTGCTCGCGCACAGCTCGGCGAGAATGTCCGGATTTCGGACCAGCTCGAGCGTCATTCCCGTGTCGGGCGCCAAGTTCTCTTTCTTGATCTTGCCGTGCACGGCGGCGGCGGGGCGAAAATCCGCCACCGCGGCGGCCTTCACGATGATCTGGGCCGTCTCGGCCTCTCTCAGCACTGCGTCGCGCATTTCGAGCGCGCTCTCCACATCGAGGCGCTCGACTCCGGCGGGAGTCGAAAGCGGCGTCGGTCCCGCCACCAGAACCACCTCGGCACCGCGGCGCGCGGCTTCGCCGGCGATCTCGAAACCCATTCGGCCCGAACTGCGGTTGGTGAGGCTCCGGACGTCGTCGATGGCTTCGCGGGTCCCCGCGGCGGTCACGACCACTCGCGCCCCCGCCAGGCTCTCGGCCCCGAGCTCCAGCTCCGCGGCGGCCGCGATGTCGAGCGGCTCGGCCATGCGGCCCTGACCCACCCAGCCGCACGCCAGCTCGCCCGCCTCCGGCCCCGCGAACGCCACCCCTCGGCCGCGCAGTCGCTCCACGTTCTCGCGGGTCGCGGGGTGCTCCCACATGTTGACGTTCATGGCCGGGGCCACCAGGATCCGCGCCCTCGTCGCCAGCAAGACGGCCGTCACCAAGTCGTCGGCCAAGCCGTGTGCCAGCTTCGCCAGGACGTTGGCCGTGGCCGGCGCGACCACCACCAGCTCGGCCCAGTCCGCCAGCGAGATGTGGTCGATCTGGCTCTCTTCGGAAGGATCGAAGAGGGCGTGTCGCACGGGAGACTGGGTGAGCGCCTGCAGAACCAGAGGCGAGACGAAACGCGTGGCTTCCGGAGTCAGCGCACAGCGGACGTCGTGGCCCGCCTGCACGAGCGCGCGCACCACCTCGGGCAGCTTGTAGGCGGCGATGCCTCCGCTGCCGGCCACCAGGATGCGCCGCGCCTCCATGATGCTCGTCTCCCTCCAAAAAACCCTCGTGGCAAGCGAGGTTACCCGAACCCGGGCGAAGCTCCAAGCAACCCGCCGCGCTTCGGCTCGCCGCGCCGACGACCTTATGCGCGTTGCAGTTTCCGACAGCCGAGCTCGAGGCGCGCCCGCAGCGCCGTCGCGGTCCGCGCCTCGGCGTAGACCCTCACGACGGACTCGGTTCCAGACGCGCGCCACAACAGGAACCCGTCCGGGAGTTCGAGCCGCAGACCGTCCCGCCGCTCGACTCCCACGACCCGCTCGCGGCCGAAGCGATTCGGCGGATCGCGCATCCAATCCGCCAGCCGCGCTCGGCGTGCCTCCGTGGCGGGCAGCGCCGTGCGAGACCAGTGCCGGCCCCCGAACCGCCGATGCAATTCGGCCACACAGCGCGACAGGGGTCGGGCTCGCGCGGTGCGGCGCTCGCACAGCAGCATCGCGGCCAGCATTCCATCCTTGTCCCGTCCGAACGGCTCGTACGCGAAGCCTCCGCTCTCGTCGGCCGCCACTTGGGCCGCCCCGCCCAACAGTGCGCCGGCCAAGTGCTTGAACCCCACGCCCTCGATCCGCCACTCGAGCCCATGCGATTCGGCGACCGCCCCCACCAGCGATCCCGTCGCCACGGTCGTCACGACCCCCCCGCGCAGCCGCCCGCTGGCCGCCAGGTGATCGACCACCAGGGCCAGACAGGTGGCGTCGGACAGCACGCGACCCCGCTCGTCGGTGGCCACGAAGCGGTCGGCATCGCCATCCGTCGCGAGGCCCAGATCCGCCGACCGCCGGCGCACCTCTCGGGACAGACACCGCAGCGACTGGGCGTCCGGATCCGGCGCCACGCCTCCGAACGTCGGGTCGACGTCGGCGCGCAGCACGACGGGCCGTAGCCCGCTGTCGCAAAGTGCCGGGCCCAGCACGGCACCGCCCGCCCCGTGCATCGCGTCGTACACGACGCGCACTCGCGACGCTTTTCCGGCCGGGCGAAAGCGGCGCAGATCGTTGCTGTAGCGGGCCATCAGATCCGGGGCCGGCCGGGTCCGCGCTCCGGTGGAGACCGCCCGACAGCCGCGCGCCCGCCGCTCGATTTCGCGCAGGGCCGCCGGCGGCAAGGTGGTTCCCCCACTCCCGAAGAGCTTCATGCCGTGGTCCGAGGGTGGATTGTGGCTGGCCGTCAAGACCAGGGCGCCGGCGTAGCGGCCGTGGCGAAGAGCGTGGGTGACGACTGGCGTGGGGGTCACGCCGGGCACTCGGAGAGGCGTCGCACTCGTCCCGGACAACGCGCCGGCGGCGGCATCCGCCAGGGCCCCGCTGGCGAAACGGCCGTCCGCCGCCACCAAGACCCGGCGCGTCGGCCCCTGCTCCGCCAGCCACGAGCCGGCCGCTTCGGCCAGACGACGGGCGCGGGGGAAGGTGACTTCCTCGCCCAGTCTGCCCCGCCAGCCGCCCGTGCCGAAGCGAATGGCGTCCCGGGTCACTTCCCCTCGAGCTTCTTCCTCAGCCGCTCTCCGACGAGACTTGGAACGAAGTCGTCGATGTTCCCACCGAAGCGAACCAACTCCTTCAAGCGGGAGGAACTGACGTAGAGGAAACGCTGGTTGGCCATGAGGAAGAAGATCTCGATCTCGGGCCACAGGTGCTTGTTCATGAGGGCCATCTCGAACTCGTTCTCGAAGTCCGACATGGCCCGCAGCCCGCGGATGATGGCCGAGGCCCCGATCTCCCGCGCGTAGTGCACCAACAAGCCGCTGAAGCTGGTCACGCGCGCACGCGGCTCGTCGGCCAGCACCTGGTTGAGCAGATCGATCCGCTCCTCGACGCTGAACGTGCCGCTCTTGGCCACGTTGGTGGCGACCGCCACCACGACCTCGTCAAAGACGTGCAGTGTCCGTTCGATCAGGTCCAGGTGACCGTTGGTCACCGGGTCGAAGCTGGCCGGGAACAGCGCCACGGAGCGCTTTCCGGTGGGGTCCGCCATGGATCAACCCTTCTCGCAGAGCGATGATCCGTCGTTCACCGGCGCGAACCTCCAGATCATCGTATCACCGTACCGCCGTTCGGCTGCCAGCTCGAGCCCCGCAACCGCGTGCACAGGATGACGCTTCGAACCCTCGACGACCACTGTTGCGAAGGGCCTGAGCCAGCGGTGGGCAACCAGCGCCGCCAGTGTCGCGGGGGCGGCCTCGGCCGCGTAGGGCGGGTCCAAGAGCACCAGATCGCAGCGTTCGCCCTCGGCGGGAGCGCGCCGCAGCGCCTTCAACACGTCGCCTCGCCACACATCCGTCCGCGCGGCAAGCCCGAGCTGGCGGCGATTGCGTTCCAGGGCCGCCAGGGCGGCAGACGACTTCTCGACGAACCGAACCTGCTCAGCCCCGCGGGAAAGAGCCTCGATGCCCAGGGTGCCGGTCCCCGCGTACAGATCCAGCACCCGCGCGCCCGCGACGTCGCCCAGCCAAGCGAAGAGCGACTCGCGCACGCGGTCCGAAGTCGGCCGCACGCCCACGGGCGGAGCCGCCAGACGGCGCCCGCCCAGCTCGCCGCCCGTTACGCGCATCGCCCGCTCCTCTCGCTCGGCCCCGCCATGTCGGCGAGACACCGTAAGGCGTTTTCGCGACGGCGGCGAATCGTCCAACACAGAACGTTGTTTACCACCGCGCCGCACCCGGATGCGCGCGACGCGCTTGGGCTTGTTGCGGCGCGCGTGCGCACATCACCTCGACGGAAATTTTGCCGAACGTCACGTGGATTGGGGTTGATGCGCGCAATACCCGTCTCTACACTCCGCCCGCCGAACCGTCGAGGTGACGCATTCGTGTGATTGTCTCGGTGTGACTGACTCGGACTGACTCGAGTTGTGATCTCGACTGCGTTCGCGTTCTCGATCATCAAACAGGCGAAACACTTGGCGACCCCGAGGTGGTCTTCAGTGCGGGCCAACGAGCGTTGAAGAAGGGTGCAACATGACCAGAGCTGGAGTGGACCGCATCAAGCGCAGACTTCCCGACCGACTCGCACAGGTGCGCGGAGATCGCTCGCAGCGCCAATTCGCGCGCGACCTCGGCGTGTTTCAGCAGAACGTGAACCGCTACGAGAACGGCACCACTCCCCACACGGACTTCTTGATCACGCTCGCGACCAAGGAGAACGTGTCGCTGGACTGGCTGTTGCTCGGCAAGGGTCGCATGAAGCGCAACCGCTGAGCAGCGACTCGGCTTTTCTGGCGGCGCGCCCGCGGGTCTCCCGCCGGCGCGCCGTTCTGCATCTGGTGTCCCGGGTCACGGCCCCACGCGACAGACGGCACACAGAAGTGGTAAATGACTTCCTACTCCCCATGGGAGGGACCGCTCAGGAACCGGTGTCCGACCCGCAAGCCGCCTCGCAACTGCCCTTGCCGTCTCGCATTGCCAGACCGGAGCGGGTTCGGGGCACGCTTCTTGCTCCACAGGAGGGCCGTCCCACGCAGTGGCTTGCGGGGCCGCGAACACGACTCGATGCGAAGAAGAGGAAGCGACGTTGCGCTTTCTGGTGTTGTCCACACTCTTGTTGACGGCCGCAGACCACTGGACCACGTGGCTCTGCCTGCGTAAACCCGTAGAGGGATGGGTGGTGGGAGAAGCGAACCCCATCGCCGACTGGCTGTTCACGACGGCCGGCTTGGTCCCGGGCTTGTTGATCGACTCCGTCGTGACGGTCCTCGCCGTCGCCTTCTTGATCAGCACGCGGCTGCTGCCCGAATCGCTCAAGGTCGCTTTCCTGGGCATGATCGTGATGACCACGAGCTACGCCGTGGTGAACAATCTCGACGCCATGTGGTCGCTCGGCATCTCGCCGTTGGGTTGGAGCTAGCGGTGCGCGGTCATTTCACCCAGCTCTTGTTCCTCGCGGCCTTCGCGTGGGTGTCTTGCGCGCCCCCCTCGGCCGAGACCGGCGGCGTGGCGCCGCTTCCTCACGTGAGTGCACCGCCGCTCGACTGGACGCCGACGCCAGCGCCGCCGCCCGAGACCGCGCCCAGCCAGGTGGACTTCGTCTATGCGGCACTTCAGGGCCGACACACCGGCTTGGCCGAGCGCGAAGTGCGCCGACTGGCGGAGACCGTGGTCGCCGAGGCGGAGCGCTACCAGATCGACCCCCACCTGATCTTGTCGGTCATGCAGATCGAGAGCGGCTTCTACAACTTCGCCGTCTCCGGCGCGGGCGCCATGGGCCTGATGCAGATCATGCCCCACACCGGGGAGATCCTGGCGGCGGAGCTGGAGCTGGACTGGAACGGACCCGAAACGCTCTTCGAGCCCAGCGTGAACGTCCGCATGGGCGCCTACTACCTGCGCGTGCTGAACGACCGCTACTCCAGCTGGCCCACCGCACTGGCGGCCTACAACTGGGGGCCGGGGCGCATCGACTGGCGCCTGCGAACGGGCCGGGACCTGCCCGTCATCTACGCGAACGACGTCCACCGCGTCTACCAGCGCCACGCGGACGCGGCCCGAGACTCCTGAGGCGCCGCCTCAGGGGCCCGCGAATGTCTGGGTCCCTCCCACCAAGGCCGCCACGAAGGCATCGACGGCGTCCATGGCCTCGCCCCCGCTCACGCGATAGCCGTTCACCAGGATCGAGAAGACCACCTCGTAGCCCTCGGGCACGCGCGCCCAACCCGTGAGCGCCGTCACTCGGCTGTCGTTCAAGAGCCCCGTCTTGGCGCGCGCGCGCTCCGGCGCTTCGTCGACGCGTCGCTCCAGCGTGCCGTCCCGGGCCGCGATCGGGAAGGCAGCGCGGAATTCAGGGCCGTAGCGGAAGCTCGCCCCTCCCACGCGCACGGCGTCGACCAACACCCGCGCCGTGAGCCGGTTGGACGTCGAGAGCCCGGAGCCGTCCACCCACGAGGACTTGCCCGTCTTGAGCCCCACCCGGGTGAGCAGTCGCGTCATCTCCGCGAGACCGGACGACCAGGAGCCCTGGGCGACCCCGCTGCGAGCGCCCAGGTTCTTGACCAGGGTCTCCCCGATCACGTTGTTGCTGTGCTTCATGAAGAGCGACACGACGTCGGAGAGCGGTCGGCCGCGGTGGGCGTAGAGCGGCTCGAAGTTCGCGGGCACGCGCCCCGTACCGACGGCTCCCTGCACCTCGATCCCGACGGCCTGCAGCTGGTGCCGCAGCACGGCGCCGGCGTAGCGCGTCGGATCCAGCACGCTGCGATAGAACGTGCGCGGGCGGGCGCCCGCTCGCAGCGTACCGCGCACCTGGACCTCTTCCCCCCCAGGCACGAGCACACGATCCACCCGGAGGCGGCGGCCGCGCTCGGCCACGGTGCGCGCCCGATTCGAGACGCGCAGGTACGCGATCGGCGGGTCCACGTCGACGCTAACCGGATCGCCGGGGGCCGCCCCCGGGAGCACGCGAACCGCGAAGCTGCCGTAGTTGGCGGTGATCGCGCTCACGGGTGCGTGGTAGGCGCGCGCGGAAATCCGTCCCCAGGTCGGATGCCAGCGATCGCGATCGAAGGCGCTGTCGTCCACCAGAAGGTCGCCTTCGACGCCGCGGAGGCCCAGCCCCCGCAGTTGGTTCGCCAGCTGCCACCAGTCCTCGGAGTTGACGGCGGGGTCTCCGCCCCCGCGAACGACCAGCGTCCCGACGCGGCCCTGCGCATCGGGCGGCCGGTCGGCGTAGATCCAGGTGCTGAAGCGATGGGTCGGGCCGAACGCCTCGAGCGCCGCCAGCGCCGTCAGCACCTTCAGGTTGGAGGCGGGGACCAGCCGTCGGTCCGGTTCGCGCGCGTACAGCTCACGCCCGTCGGACGCGCGAACCACCAGCACCCCGACCCGGGCGCGCCGAAGTGCGCGAGTCTCCAGCGCCGGGTCCAGGCGCGCCCCCAGCGGCGATTCGGCCGCCGCCGCCGCGCCCCACCCGATCCACAGCACGGCGACGAGACCCATCCGGACCCGCCGTCCCGACTTCGCGCCCCTTCTGTACCCCACGCCCGCGTTCCCCCTTCTCGCCGGCCTGGCGACCGGTCGTCCGGCGCACGACGGCCCTCCCGGGCGGCCGGCGAATTCTCGCTGGGGGATGAGAACAGGCGCGCCCGCTGGGTCCGGTGCGTCCCGCGTGTCGGTCTGCCAGGGCTCTATCGGAGCCCGCGGACCGAACCCTGAGACTCGACCGGCGACTCCACCGACGACCCAGACAGGCACCGCTGCGGCGGAAGCGGTTCGAGAGCCGCGCCGCCGTGACTTGACTCGCGCCAGGTTATCCCCGAGCCTGGCCGGCGGCAATCGGCGCTGTCCTAAGGGGGGTGACAGTGCTCAACTGGATCTGGTTCGGGTTGATCCTCGGCGCACTCGTGTACGCGGGCTTCCACGGCACGGTGGGCGAGGTCGAGACGGCGCTTCTGGACGCCACCAAGTCCGCCGTTCAGCTCGTGATCGGGCTGGTCGGGATGATGGTGTTCATGCTGGGGCTCACGCGGGTCGCCTTCGAGGGCGGCCTGCGCGACGCCATCGCTCGCGCCCTGGCTCCCATCCTGCGGCGGATCTTCCCCGAGGTCCCGCCGGACCACCCCGCCATGGCGGCCATGATCATGAACATGGCGTCCAACGTCATGGGCCTGGGCAACGCCGCCACGCCCTTCGGCCTGAAGGCCATGGCCGAGCTGGCGCGCCTGAATCCCCATCCGGGAACCGCCACCAACGCCATGGTGCTGTTCCTCGCGATCAACACGTCGGCCATCACGCTGATGGCCCCGACCGGCACCATTGCGGTGCGGCTGGCCGCGGGCTCCGAACACGCCACCGCCATCTGGATTCCCACGCTGATCGCCACGATCTGTTCGACGACGGCGGCCGTGACCGCGTTCTTCGCTCTGCGGAGGCTGCCCGGCTTCCGGCCCCCGCCCGCCACGGTTTCGCTCCCGGACGAGGCCGACGCCGCAACCGCGACCGAGGTGGCGGACGAAGACTCTCGGCCGGCGGCCGAGCCCGAGACGCCCACGCCTCCGGCCGCTCGTTGGGCCCTCTTCGGCACGGCCGGCGCCATCGCCCTGGCCATCGCATGGCAGCTCCTGCGACCGGCCGACGGGGCGGATCCGGCTCCGTCCCTCGCCCGTCTCGGCTTCGCGGGGATCGTGGCGGTGGTCTTGGCGGGGCTCGCCGCGGGGCTGCGCAAACACTGGCTGCTGATGGGGGCCCTCCTAGCCGCCGTGGTCTTCGACACCTGGGGCGCGGCCGAAGAACTCTCGGGCGGACCGCTCCTGGAACAACAGGTGCAGCGCTGGGCGTTCCCCCTCCTGGTGGGCGGACTGCTGATCGTGGGGGTCCGGGGACGGGTTCGGCTCTACGAGACCATGGTGGAGGGAGCGCGCGAAGGACTCGAGGTCGCCGTGCGCATCGTCCCCTATCTGGTGGCGATCTTGGCCGCCGTGGCCATGTTCCGCGCCTCGGGCGCTCTGGACGAGCTGATCCGTTGGATCGCTCCGTTCACCGAAGCCATCGGAGTCCCCGCCGAAGTCATGCCGATGGCGCTGCTCCGTCCCCTGTCGGGCTCCGGCGCGTTCGCCATCATGAGCGAGACGCTGGAGGCGCACGGCCCGGACTCGTTCATCGGCTACCTGACGAGTACGCTGATGGGGTCGACGGAGACCACGTTCTATGTCCTGGCGCTGTACCTGGGAGCGGCGCGGGTGCACAACGGGCGGCACGCGCTGGCCGCCTGCCTCATCGGCGACGTGGCCGGCTTCTTCGGCGCGGTCGTCGCCTGTCACTGGTTCTTCGGCTAGATCGTGACGGAAGACGTGGAGACGCGGATCGCGGCGCTGGCTCGCGAGGCCACCGGCCTGGAGGTGTCGCGCATCGAGGGCCTCCCGGGCCGACTGGGGCCGCGCGCCTTCTACCGCGTCGCGTTGGCCGATGGAACCACCCTGGTGGCTCGCCGGGAGAGCGAAACCGCGCCTGCGGGTCTGCCGCCCGAGCCGCCGCTGGAACCCATTCGCGCCTTCCTGGAAGCGCAGGGCCTACCCGTGGTGCAGAGCGTCGGGCGCGACGCCGCCGCCGGCATCGACCTGCTGGAGGACCTGGGCGCGTGCACTCTCGAAACGGCGGCCGCTCGGTCCGACCCGGACCGGCGCCGCGCGCTCTACACCGCCGCCTGTCGGATTCCGCCCCGGCTGCAGGCACTCGAGCCGCCGAGCCCCTCGCTGCCCGCGTTCGAGCGACGTCTGGACGGACGCTTCCTGGCCCACAAATGCGCGCGTGTCATCGAGTACGCCCTGCCCTGGGCGCTCGGCCGCCGGCTGCGGGCCGACGAAGCCGAGCTCGTCCGCGCCGCCTTCACCCACATCGAAACGGTCGTCGAGCGGGCGCCGCGTCGCCTCTCGCATCGCGACTTCAAGGCCGAGAACCTCCACCTGCGACCGGGAGGCGCCGCCGCAGAGCTGACGCTGATCGACTTGCAGGGGGCCTGGCTGGCTCCGCCCGAGTACGACCTGGTGTGCCTGCTGCGCGACTCCCACGTGCGCCTGCCGGACGACGAGATGCGCACGCTGGCGGAGACGGCGCGACCCGCCCTGCCCGACGCTCCGGAGCCGGACGTCTTCTGGCATCGCTTCGACCTGCTGACGCTGGCGCGCAAGGGCAAGGATCTGGGACTCTACCTGTTCGCGTGTCGGGAACAGGGGGAGGAGCGCTACCTGTCGTTCGTGCCCAACGACGTCCACTACCTGAAGACGGCGGCGGCGCGACTGGCGCCGGTCGCGGAACCCGCGCTGCAGGGGTTGGCCGAACTCTTCAACGCCCTGCCGGACCGGGTTCCGACGCCCCAGGAGCTCGCGCCGTGCGGGCCATGATCCTGGCCGCCGGGCTCGGCACCCGGATGGCACCGCTGTCGGCGCTGCGTCCGAAACCGGCCCTGCCGGTGCGGGGCCTCCCGGTGATTGCCTACCTGATGCATCTTCTGCGACACCACGGAGTGAGCGAAGTGCTGGTGAACCTCCACCACCATGCCGACCTGATGCGCGAAGTCACGCGCCGGTTCACGCCCGAAGGCGTCGCGGTCACGTTCTCTCCCGAGCCGCGGCCGCTCGGGACCGGCGGCGGCATACGCCGGGCGGTCGACTTCCTGCGCCAGAGCGATCCGTGTCTCGTGCTGGCCGGCGACATGCTGTTGGACGTGGACCTGACGGGATTGGTGAGCCGCCACACACAAGCCGAGGCCCGCGCGACGCTGCTGTTGCGGCAGGACGCCCGCGCCCAGTCCTTCGGCACCATCGGCGTGGACGCCGCCGGTGCGGTGCGACGCATCGCGAGCCGGTTCGACCTGGGCCGTGAAGCGGCCGCTGGCGTCTTCGTGGGCGTGCGCGTCCTCGCCAGCCGGGTCTTCGACAGCCTGCCCGAGCGCGAGGAATTCGAGGACTTGTCGGATTGGCTGGCACCGCTGTTGTCGGCAGGCGCCCGCGACATTCGTGGGGAAATTGCAACTCCAGAGGCATGCACCTGGGAACCCGTCGGAACTCCGTTGGAATACTTGCAGGCCAACCTGGCTCCTCCCCCGCTGTCGTTCATGGATTCCGACCCGTTGGCCGAAAAGTACGGAGTGCGCTTCGAGACCGGCCTCGTGGTGGGTGCGGGGGCGACGCTCGCAGAAGGAGTCCAATTGGAGCGCTGTGTGGTATGGGACGGGGAGCGCGTTCCCGCCGGAGTGAAGGCCGCCGATGGGGTCTTCGCGGGTGGGCGCTTCCATTCTTGTTTGCCACGCCGGGGAGAGCGGGAATGAGCGAGGTCGTGTTCGTGGGCACCAGCGACGCGTTCGGTGCGGGCGGGCGCCGACAGTCGGCGGTCGTCGTACGGGTGCCGGGCGGCACCGTGCTGATGGACTGCGGCGCCACCACCAACTCCGGGCTCTCCGACCTGAACATCGAGCGCGACGAGATCGACGCCATCGTGGTGTCCCACTTCCACGGCGACCACTTCGGCGGCATCCCCCTGCTGCTGCTGGCCGCCCTCTACGAGGACCGCCGCACACGACCGCTGCGGATCGCCGGGCCCCCGGAGATCGAACGTCGCGTCCGCCAGCTGGCCGCGGCCATGGGCCACTCCATCGAGGATCAGGAGTGGACGTTCGACATTCAGTTCCTCGAGGTTCCCGAAGGCGCGAGCCACGAGGTGGGGCCCGTCAAGCTGCACTCCTTCGAAACCCGGCATCAGCTCGAAGCCCATCCCCACGGCTACATCCTCGAGAGCCCCCACAAGCGGCTGGTCTACTCGGGCGACACCGGCTGGTTCGACGAACTCCCCCGCCTGGCCGCGGGCTCCGACCTCTTCATCTGCGAGTGCACCTACCACCGGAGCGATCTGGACTTTCACTTGAACCTGGAGCAGCTGACCGAGCGCCGCGGGCTGTTCGACGTGGGCCAGATGATCCTGACCCATCTCGGCGCCGAAATGGCCGATCGCCGCGGCCAGATCGAGTTCGAGACGGCCGACGACGGCCTGCGCATCAAGCTCTAGCCAGCCCCCGAAGTCACGGCGCCGGCCACGATTTCTCCGCACACGACGGCGCGGCGCGCGCCCGTCGTCGCGGGAAGCTGGTTGGGCAGCCCCAGCAGCGCGTTGCGGCCCAGGAGCGAGAACGCCATGGCCTCCGCGGCCGCCGCCGGAACGCCGGCGCCGTCCATGGGCTCTACCGCCGCGTCCGGCAGTCGCTCGGCCAGCGCCCGCATCAGGCTGGGGTTGCGGACGCCCCCGCCGCCCACCAACACGCGGTCGAGCGATCGGCCGGCCGGCACCAGGTCGCGCTCGCAGGCCTCCGCGACGGACGCTGCGGTGAAGGCCACGAGCGTCGCCAGCAGATCGTCCAGCGAGCGCGCCTCGCGCCGCGAGCGTTCGCAGAGCGCCACGGCCTCGGCCCGGCCGTAGCGCTCCCGCCCGGTGGACTTTGGCGGCGGCCGGCGCTGGTAGTCGTCGTCCAACAGCTCCGCCAGGAGCTCGGAGTCGACACGCCCGCGCGCGGCGCGCTCCCCACCGCGGTCCAACCGCTCGCGTCCGTCCGTCTCGCACTCGACGACGGCATCGAGCAGCGCGTTGGCCGGCCCCGTGTCGAACGCGATCACGTCCTCGGGCTTCGCTCCCGCCGGCAGCCACGTCACGTTCGCGATGCCGCCCAGGTTCAGCACGATGCGGTTCTCGTCGGGGCGGGTGAAGACCGCGTGGTGGAAGAAGGGAGCCAGCGGCGCGCCCTCTCCCCCCGCAGCCAGATCGCGGGCCCGGAAGTCCGCAACCGTCCGCAGCCCGGTTCGCTCGGCGATGACGGAGGGATCGCCCAACTGGAGCGACGCTCGGTGTTCCGGGTGGTGCGCCACGGTCTGCCCGTGGGAGGCCACGGCGTCGATGGCACCGGGCTCGAGCCCCGCGTCGGCCATCAGCTCCAAGGCGCAGGCGGCGAAGCGTTCGCCCAGCTCCACGTCCAGGCGCGCCAGGGTCTCGAGCGCCCTGTCGCCCGGAACCTCCCCCGCGGCCAGCGCGTGGATCCGGTCGCGCAGCGCGTCCGGCAGCGGCGTCTCGCGAAACGCCAGCAGCCGAAACGGGTGGGCGTCGTCCGAATCCGGCCACTCCACCACAGCCGCATCGACGGCGTCCGCGGAGGTCCCCGACATCAGTCCAATCACTCTCATGCGCGCATTCTAGGGGGCCAAGCCGGCGACACCGGCAGAAAGCATGCGGGACGCCCCGAAGCGAAACCGGAAATCGGGACGGGCGAGTGCTCCAGAGCGAGGGCGCGCCCCCCCAACCTCTCGGTTGACAGGAGCTGGCCGGGCCCGAATACTCCGCCCGCGGTCTGTCGAGGCACCCCCCCCAACACGACGACCCGCTTCGCATCTCCGTCCGTCGAGCGCGGCCGGCGCGAACGGCTCGGGGTGGCGTCGATCCCGGCGACCCGTCGAACGAAATTTGCGACATCCACCGGACATCCACGGGTGTGGGCGCGAACGGGGAGCCAACGGGACATGGACGACGCATCGCGCACCCAGGGCTGGGCCATCTGCATCGGCGCTGGCGTGCTCGCCTTCCTCTTTCTTCTGGGTGTGCTGAACGGAAGCTATCTGGCGCTCGCCATTCCGGTCACCATCCTGACGCTCTTCGTTCTGGGGCTGGCCGGCTGGGTGGGATACACGATCGCAACCATCCGGGTGGAGCCGGCTTCGGGGACGTCCGGCGACCCCGAGCCCGACGGCGCTTCCGACCGGGCCGCCTGAGCCGCCTCCGGGGTCCCCGTGCGCATCGCCCTTCTCACCTATCGCGGCAATATGTTCTGCGGCGGCCAAGGCATCTACGCCGCCTACCTGGCCCGAGAGTGGCAGCGGGCCGGCCACGAGGTGCACGTCTTCGCGGCGCCCCCCCTGCCGGAGCTGGCGCCCGGGATTCCCCTGCACGAGATCCCCAACGACAACGTCTTCGGCCAGGAGCACCCCGACTTCTTCGACCCGGAGCGCCCCTTCTCGCTGCTGAAGCCCCTGTCGCTGTGGGAGCTCGGGGTCTCGCGCTTCGGCGTCTTCCCGGAGATGCAGACCTTTGGCATCCGGCTCTTGTTGCGCTGGCGGCACTTCCAGGAGAAGTACCGGTTCGACGTCGTCTTCGACAACCAGTGCCTTTCCTGGGGACTGCTCGGCATCCAGGCCATGGGCGTCCCGGTGGTCTCGGTCATCCACCATCCGCTGCACATCGATCGCGAGGCCGACTTCGCCATCGAGCGTTCACTCCGCAAGCGCATCAAGCGGACGCTCTACTTCCCGCTTTTCATGCAGCAGCAGGTGGCGCCTCGCCTCCGCCGCATCGTGACGGTGAGCGAAGCGTCGCGGGTCGAGATCGAGCGCTACTTCGGCATCCCGCAAAAGGAGGTGCCGGTCGTCTACAACGGCACCGATACGGATCTGTTTCGACCGGTGGAGATCCCGAAGGAGGCCGATCTCCTCTTCGTCGGCCGCACCGAAGACCGCAAGAAGGGCATCGGCACCATGCTGGAGGCGCTGGCCCTCCTGCCGGAGCACATCACGCTCAAGATCGTGGACGGCCGCATCCCCGACGACGGACTCGTGCCCAAACTGATTCGTCGCTACCGCCTGGAGAAGCGCGTCCAGATCCACAAGCAGATGCTCACGGTCGAGGAGCTCGTGCGTCAGTACTCGACGGCGCGTGCGGCCATCGTACCGTCTTTCTTCGAGGGCTTCGGGTTCCCCGCCAGCGAGGCGATGGCGTGCGGGCTGCCCGTGATCGCCAACGCGGCCGGAGCGCTGCCCGAGGTGGTGGGCACGGACGGGAGCGCCGGCCGCCTCGTGCCGGCCCGGGACGCACGCGCCATGGCCAAGGCCATCGACGAAGTCGTGGGCAGGCCCACGGTCGCCCACCGCATGGGCCGAGCGGCACGCGCACGGGTGCAGAAGCTCTTCCGCTGGGACGAAGCGGCCGCCCACCTGGTGGACGTCTTCCAGGAGACCCGCCGTGCTGCTCACGGTCGATCTCGATCGACTTGACGTTCGTTCGGGCCACCGACTGCTGGACGTCGGCTGCGGCGAGGGGCGCCACTGCTTCGGGGCCCTCGAACGCGGCGCGCAGGTCGTCGGGCTCGACCTCGACCTGACCTCGCTGCGGGCCGCGGCCCGGCCGCTGGCCAACCGCGCCCGCGAGCTCTCGTCTTTCGGCGCCATGATCCACGGCGACGCGTTCCGCCTGCCGTTCGAGAACGAGCAGTTCGACCGCGTCATCTGTTCGGAGGTGATGGAGCACATCCACGACTACCGCGGAGCCGCCCGAGAGCTCGCCCGGGTGACGCGGCCCGGCGGGATCGTGGCCGTGACCATCCCCACCGCCACCAGCGAGCACCTGTACCTGCGTCTCGGCGACGAGTACTTCGAGAGCCCCGGCGGACACATCCGCATCTTCCGCCCGCGGCAGCTGGCCGCGGGGCTCGCGGCCGCGGGCCTCACCACGGCGGCCGTCGGCTTTGCCCACGGCTTTCACACGCCGTACTGGGTGCTGCGCTCGGTCATGCACCTGCCCGATGCCGACCGGAGCCGCCTGGTCCAGGGCTATCGACACTTCTTGATCCGGGCCACCGGCTCGCGCCTGATGGACTGGATCGAAAAGCGGGTGCTGAACTTCATCTGCCCCAAGAGCCTGATCCTCTACGCCGAGAAGCCGGCGGCGAGCTCGTGACGCGGCCCCTGCGCGTCGCGTTCGTGAGCTATCGCGGCAACATGCAGTGCGGAGGCCAGGGCGTGTACCTGTGGTTCCTGGCGCGCGAACTGGCGCGCCAGGGGCATCGGGTCGAAGTCTTCGTCGGCCCGCCCTACCCGGACCCCATGCCCTTCGCCGACCGCACCGAAGAGCTGCCCAACCAGCAGTTCTGGGCCCGCTGGTTCGCTCGAGACTGGGCCGGCATGATCCCGCCCGAGGGCCCTCTGGGCCTCCTGAACCCCCTGCACTTCTACGAGCTGGGAGCCAGCAAGCTGGGCTTCCTCCCGGAGCCCTTCGCCTTCAGCCTGCGGGCCTTTCGGGCGGTCTCCAACGCGGTGCGCGCGGGTGCGCGCTACGACGTGATCCACGACGTCCAGTGCTTGGGCTACGGCTTGCTGGGCTTGCGTGCGCTGGGACTTCCGATCGTGACGACCGTGCACCACCCCCTGAGCGTCGACCGCCGCGCCTCGTTCGTCCGGGATCGCAACCTGGTGGAAGCGATCGGCACCATGCAGTTCTACCCGCTCGGGATGCAGGCCTTCGTGGCCCGCCGGCTCGACCGCGTCTTGACCTCGTCGCGCGAGAGCGCCCGCCAGATCGAGGGCGACTTCCGCGTGCGGCCCGAGCGGATCGCCCACGTCGGCAACGGGCTGGACGTGGATCTCTACAGCCCCGACCCCCAGGTCTCCCGCGAGCCCGGCGAGCTTCTCTGCGTGGGCCGGGCCGCCGATCCCAACAAGGGCATCCACAACCTGATTCGGGCCCTCGCGCATCTGCCCCCGAGCGTCCGCCTCACGTTGGTGGACCGCGACGAACCGGACGGGGCGGTGTTTCGCTGGGCGCGCGAGGCGGGCGTCGCCGAGCGCCTCACGGTGACCGGACGCCTGGAAACCGACGCGCTGGTCCATCTCTACCGGCGCGCCAGCCTGTGCGTCGTGCCCTCCCGCTACGAGGGCTTCGGGCTTCCGGCGGTGGAGGCCATGGCCTGCGGCACGCCGGTCGTGGCGTGTGCCGCGGGAGCCCTGCCCGAGGTGCTGGAGGTGGGCGGCGGGGGCATTCTGGTTCCGCCCGACGATCCGGAAGCCCTCGCCAAGGGGATCGCGTCTCTGCTCGAGCAGCCGGAGACGCGGGCGCGTTTGGGAAGCGAGGCCCGGGAACGGGTCTGCGCGGCGTACTCGTGGTCGAGCGTGGCGGCGGCGACCGCCGAGGTCTACCGCGAGGTGGCCGCGGCGCCGCGGTGAGGCCGACCGGCCAGCACGATCACGTCGGCCCACGTCGGCACGCGCGCGGCCAGCCCGTCGCAGGCCTCGAGCGCCCACCGGGCCACCGTGGGCGACATGCGCGCGGTGGCGCGAGACCAGCCCGGCGCCCCCCACGCCAGCGAAATCCCTTCCACCACCTCGAGGATCAGGTGCTTGGAGGCCTGCTCGCGCATGAGCGAGAGCTCGTAGCGCGTGAAGTGGTCGCTCGGCACGTCGTAGCCCCGCCGCCCGCGCGCCGAGGGGTGGCCCAGCCACTCTTCGCGCACGTGGCTGACGAGCCGTCCCATGCGACACGCCAGGGATTCGAAGTTCGCGATCGCCAGCACCACGCGACCGGTGTCGGCGGTGACCCGCGCCATCTCGCCGATGGCCTCGTCGGGCCGGTCGAAGTGGTCGATGGCGCCCTTGCAGACGACCGCGTCGAAGGCCCCGTCGGCGAAGGGCAACCCGTCCGCCCAGCTGCGGACCCAGCGAGGGCGCGGATCCGGCTTCTCGGCCGCGAACAGGAGCGCCATGTCGGTCATCCGCTTGGAGGGCTCGGCCGCCACCACCCAGGCCCCGTCGGCGGCCAGGGCCAGCGCGTCCTGGCCGACACCGCTGGCCACATCCAGAACGCGACGCCCGGGTCCCGCCTCGGCCAGTGCCAGCGTGCGCTCGGTCATCCGGGCGAACAGGTACTCGCTGTCCGGGGTCGTACCGGTCGGGATGACGTCGCTCATATCGCGATCCAGGTCGACCACGCGCATGGCGGCGGACTCTAGCAGACCGGACCCGAGGAACCCGAAGGCGATCCCCAAGGGCGAAGACCCTCTGGCCACGATACCTTCGCCTCCGGGGATGTCCGCCGATCATTCCAACTCGAGTGAGGCCGCCACGGGGCCCCCGCGACGCGCGCGGGCCTTCGACCGGATCGGTTCGTTTCGGGCCACCTACGCGGCCATCTTCAGCTTTCTGGTGCTGTACGTCTTCTCGGTGGAGGGGCTCGAAGACCTGCTGAACGCCCACTTCCGCGGCGTCGTCGCCGAGGCCATTCAAGTGGATCGCTTCGACGCTCCACTGCGAAGCACGATCCAGTCGAACCTGGACGTCGCCGTCCGGGGGTCGCGCTGGGTGAGCTGGGGCGGAGTCGAAGTTCGGGTGCTGGTCTTCGGCCGGGACGGCATGACGCCTCTCTATCTGGGCGGGCGCCCTTCCCCGTCTCCCCCGGGCGCGGATCCGACCACCAACGAGCGCGAGGCCCGGGAACTGCTCCCCGCCATGGCCGACGTGGAGGTGGCCGTCCCGCACAACGCCCTGCTCGCCAACGGCGTCCTGGTGGCCTACGCCGCGCTGCTGCTGCAGGTGCTGTTCCTGTTCAACGCGGCGGTGTCCCGGCGCGAGCAGACGCGGCTCGACGAAGCCCAGCGCGCCCGCGATCGGACGCGCGAGCGCGCCCGCGACATCGAGCGGGAGCTGCAGTCGGTGCGCGAACGGCTCGATCGCGTCGAGCCGGCCGAGCGCGAGCACGCCGACGAAGTTCGCCGGCTGCAGCAGGAGCGCGAATCGCTTCAGAAGCAGCTGGCCCAGCTCGCCGAGCGGGAGGAAATGCTGCGCGGGCGCACGGCCCAGGCGATCGAGCTCGACCAGGAGCGGCAGGCCCTGGAAGATCTGCTGGAAGAGGCCGCGCTGGACCTCTCCGGCAAGGACGAAGAGATCCGCGAACTCGAGCGCCGCTTGAAGCGCGCCTCGCGAAGCGCCAGCAGCGCCTCCCAGGCGCGGGCCAAGGAAGCGGACGCTCTCGGCCGCCGCCTGCGCGCGCTCTACAAGAACCTCGAGTTCGACGAGCGCGCCGTCGACGACTGGGTCGCGCTGCGAGACGCCAGCATGCAGCTCAAGGCGGAGGAGGCGGTCAAGCGACTCTCGGACGAGGCCGACAACGTGAGCGTGCGACGCAAGGTCGGCGGTCTGCCGGACCACCTGTCGATCTTCGAGCTGGGCTTCGCCGGCAAGGGACGCATCTACTACATGCGCGGGCGCCAGCGGCGCTTCCGCATCCTGGTGGTGGGCGCGAAGAACACCCAGAAGCCCGACCTCGAGTACCTGAGCCGGCTTCCGCGCGAACCTTCGTAGCGAGAACTAGGGTTGCGCGGCGCTGTAGAACGCGTCTCGCAGGATGAGCTTCAATTCGCGGTCGTCCCACGGCTTCGGCACCAGCGCAAGCACGTTGAGCGCCTTCAGCTCCTCCGGCGGCACGGCCTCGGTCCAACCGGTGATGATGAGGCGAACGACGTCGGGGCGCGCGTCCGCCGCGCGCGCCAGGAACTCGAGGCCGCTCATGCCCGGCATCTTGTGGTCGGTCATCACGACGTCCACGGATTCCTCGGCCAACACGGCGAGCCCTTCCAGCGGCGTCTCGGCCGTGAGCACGCGATAGGGCTCGCGCCGCAGGCTCCGCTTGAGGGCCGCCAGGATGCGCACCTCGTCGTCCACGACCAGGATCGTCTGCGGATGCTCCGGCACGGCTTCGCTCACGCGGACACCTCCAGCTCCGTGTCCTCTCCCAACGGCAGCCAGACCTCGAAGCAGGTGCCCACTCCCACCTGGCTCTCCACGCGCACGGTGCCGCCGTGGCGCTGCACGATGCTGTACGACGTCGAGAGTCCCAGACCCGTGCCCGCGCCCACCTCCTTGGTCGTAAAGAAGGGGTCGAAGATGCGGTCGAGGTCCTGGGGCGAGATGCCCGCCCCGGTATCGCTCACCCGCACCACCACCCCTCCGCGGCTGCACTCGGTCTGCAGCTGGATCTCTCCCACGTGGGACTCGTCCGCCCTCTGCTCTTCGATGGCCTGATAGGCGTTCACGAGCAGGTTCATGAAGACCTGCTTCAGCTGCATCGGGTAGCAGTAGACCGGCGGCAGGTCCCGGTACTCCTTCTTCAGCACCACCGAGTGCTTCATCATGGTCCACACGATGTTGGCGGTGGAGTCGACGCACTGGTTGATGTCGGCCTGCACTCGCTCCGACGTGTCCTGTCGCGAGAAGTCGCGCAGGTCCTGCACGATGTGCCGGATGCGCTCCGACCCCTCTTGCGACTCCCGGACCGCCTTGGCGAAGTCCGTCAGCACGAACTCGAGGTCGACTTCGCGCACGCGAGCCGCCAGCGCCTGGGCCTCGTGGGCGATGGCCGCCGGGTCGCCGCCGGAGGCGGCCTTCTGCAGCGACTCCACGTGCTCCCACACCCGTCGCAGATCCGTCAAGTACTCCGACATCTGGAACAAGTTCGCGTGAATGAAGCCCGTCGGGTTGTTGATCTCGTGGGCGACACCCGCCGCCAGCTGACCGATGGAGGCCATCTTCTCCGTCTGCAGAACCTGCCGCTGGAGCTGCTTGATCTCGGACTGGTCCTGGAAGATCGCCACCGCACCGAGGCGCGTGCCCTCCGCGTCCACCAACGACGCGCAGGAAATCGCGATCGGGAGAACGCTGCCGTCCGGCCGCGTGATGAGCGTCTCGGCTCCCTTGAAGGAGGTGCCGCGGGCCAGCGTGCGGGCGATCTGGGTGTGGGCGGGCGGCAGATCCGACAACCAGTCGTAGATGGACCGGCCCTCCAACCCGACCCGATCGACTCCCAGGATCGCCTCGGCGCGCGGGTTGCTGACCGTGATTCGCCCTTCGAGATCAACCACGACGAGGGCACTGTTCATGTTCTGGATGATGTTCTCGTTGTACCGCTGCCGCTCGCGGATGCGCCGGGCCAACTTCTCCCGCTCCGTCACGTCCGAGAGCACCAGCAGCAGACGGCCCTCTTCGTCCAGCGGCTGGCCGCGGACGTCGAAGACCCGCTCGTCGTCGGAAGTGCGCATGCGCGCCAGCCTGGGGCCGGAGGGCTCGCCGGACGCGGCGCGGGTCAGCAGGTCGGAGAGCTGACCGCTCGCCACCAGATCGCCGGGAAACACGCGCTCCAGCGGACGGCCCTGGGCCTCGCGGGCCGAGACGCCCAGCGCGCGCGTGAACTCGGGATTGACGGCCACCACGCAACCGTCCCCGTCGAGGACGGCCAGGGCCGCGGGAATCTCGGTGACGATGGCGTCGTTCAGCCGCTCGAGCCAGCGGATTCGCCGCTCGGCGTCCCCCCGCTCGCGCACCGCGCGCCAGCGTCGGATCTGTTCCAGCGCCACCACCGGCAGCACGTCCGCGTAGTCGTGTCCCACGCGAACGCAGTCGGCCGCCCCGCGGCGGAAGGCCTCCAGCGCCGCCTCTTCCCGAGCGTCGCGACGGACCACGACCACCGGCGGTCCGCTCTCCCGCAGCGCCGAGAGAATCTCCGACACGCCGGGACCGAGATCGGAGTCGACCACCACGAGATCGATCTCGGCCCGCTCCGTGGCCGCCAGGCAGCCGGCGGCATCCCGCACCAGCTCGAGTTCGACTTCGCCGCCCAAGCGGCGCAGCGCGTGCAGCGTGTCGGTGGCGACGCCGGCCGGTGCCGACGGCTGCGCCACTGCAATCCGAACCAGGGGAACCGCCGACTCCACGCGTCCTCCACCTTGCGCCTGCAGTCCGACGCAGGCGGGCGCACCCGTCGCGCGACGAACGAGGTCACAAAGAGGCTTTCGGTCGGGGGGATCGGTCGGACTCTACCCGATCGATCGGGTCGGACCAACCCGAGAGTCCGCCGCGGTTTCTTCCCGGCGGCCCGAGACGCCCGGCGTGATGCCGTGCTTGGCCAGCTTGCGGTAGAACGTGCTGCGCCCGATGCCGAGGCGACGGGCGGCCTCCGGCGCGTCGCCACCGGTCTCGGCCAGCGAACGCTCCAGCGCTTCCTTCTCGTACGCCGCCAAGGAAAGCGGCAGGTGCTTGGGAAGCGGCGCCGTCGCCACCGAGCGGGTGCGCCGGGCGATGCGGAGGTCGGCCACCCGCAGGAAGTCTCCCGGAGCCAGCGCCACGGCCGACTCGATCACGTTCTCCAGCTCGCGCACGTTGCCCGGCCAGTCGTATTCCACCATCACTTCCAACGCCGCGTCCTCGATGCCGGACACCACCGGACCGCCCGGACGGCGCGCGTGCTCCCGCAAGAAGTGCTGCACCAACAAGGGGATATCCTCCCGACGTTCGCGCAACGCTGGAATTTCGAGACGCACCACGTTGAGGCGATAGAAGAGATCGGCCCGGAAGTCACCGCTGTCCACCATCCCCGCCAGATCCCGGTGGGTGGCACACACGACCCGAATGTCGACGCCCACGGCGCCGGACGCGCCCACCGGGCGCACCTCTTTGTGCTGCAGCGCGCGCAAGAGCTTCGACTGGATCGACCCCGGGATCTCGCCGATCTCGTCCAGGAACAGCGTGCCGCGATCCGCCATGCGGAAGAGACCCGGCGCCCCCAGGGCTCCCGTAAAAGCACCGCGTTCGTTGCCGAAGAGCTCGCTCTCGATGATCGACTCGGGCAGTGCGCCGCAGTCGACGGGCACGAAGGGCCCGCCGGCGCGCGGGCTCAGCGTGTGGATGGCGCGGGCCACCAGCTCCTTCCCGGTGCCGCTCTCGCCCTGGATCAGCACATGACTCTCGTTGTGGCGGAGGCTGCGGACCGTCCGGAGCAACGCCCGCATGCTGAGCGACGTTCCCACCAGGGTCGGCGCGCCGTCGCGACCCCGCAGCTCCTGCTCCAGCTCGCGGTTGCGCCGCAGCAGCCGGCGGCGCTCCAGGGCCTTGCGCACGGTCGTGCGAACCCGGTGAACATCCTCGAAAGGCTTGGACAAATAGTCGAACGCCCCCCGGCGCATGCAGCCGACGGCACTCTCGATGCTGGCGTGGCCGGTCATGACGATGACCTCCACCTCGGGGCGCTCGACCTTGATCCGATCCAGGATGTCGAGCCCGCTGGCGTGCCCCATCACCAGGTCCACCAGCACCACGTCGAGCTCCGGATCCTGCAGGTAGGGCTCGGCCTCCTCGGGCGTCGCGGCCAGAACGGCGCGGTGGTTGTCCGCGGCCAGGATTCGACGCAACGCCCGCAGCAACAGCGGCTCGTCGTCGATCAGCAGGACGAAGCCCGGAGCTTCGGTCGGGGCCTCTACGGAGAAGCCGTTTTCCGATTCGGGGGATGCGAGACCCATGCAGGGCGTATCGGTCCCGAATTCGGGACGCTTGAGACGCGCGTGTGCTTTCGGTGCACGTGGCCCGCAAATCCATCTTCGCCAACACGCACCGCGTGCGCAGTTTCGCGGCTTGAAGCGGGCGAAATGGGCGCCTACACTCGCTCCGCCCCCCTCCGCGGTGCGGAGGTTCGTTCTGCGCAAGTCACATGTTCTCGTTGTCGACGATGAAGAGCTCTATCGCCGAGCGCTAGAGCGGATTCTCGCGCGAGTCGGCCACAGCGTGCTCACCGCGCGCGACGCTTCCGAAGCCATGGGCGTGGTCTCGTCCCACCCCGTCGACTTGGTCCTGTGCGACGTGAAGATGCCCGGGATCAACGGACTCGAGCTGGTGCGCCAGATCCACGAGGTGCAGCCCGACCTGCCCTGCATCGTGATCACGGGCTACGGCAGCCCCGAGAACTCGGTCGAGGCGCTGCGTGCGGGCGCGTTCTGGTATCTGGAAAAGCCCTTCGACCAGGGTCACCTCGACGTGGTGCGACGCCTGGTCGACCAGGCCATCGAGCACGGCCGCTTGAAGGCCGAAAACCGCATCCTTCAGAGCCAGCTCCGCTCCAAGTACAAGTTCGAGAACATCGTCGGCAAGAGCCCGAGCCTCCAGAGCGTCCTGGAGATCGTCGAGAAGGTCTCCGACACCGACAGCACGGTGCTCGTCACCGGCGAGAGCGGCACCGGCAAGGAGCGCGTCGCGCAGGCGCTGCACGCGATCAGCCGACGCAGCCAGCAGCCGTTCGTCGCCGAGAACTGCGCGGCGATCCCGGACACGCTGCTCGAGTCGGTGCTGTTCGGCCACAAGAA
>JAKSBN010000099.1 GCA_022361175.1 Pseudomonadota bacterium
CCGATGGCCGCAAAGCTACCAGACTCCGGGCGGCGTTCTCGCCGAGACCGGGCGACGCGGCCGAGCCGGACCAACCCGACGTTCGAAAACGCCTCCGCGTCAGGCCGGGGCGCGGCGTTGGGACTCGACCAGTTCCTCGAAGCGCACGTGTAGGACCTCGGCGTTGCCGGGGTTGGCGCCGGGGTGGAGGGCGCGGATGACGCCCAGGTGGGTGACGAGGGCGATCTGGCCGCCGGGGTGGGCTTCGACCCAGTCGGCGATGACGGGGCGGACGCGTTGGCGGAGGGCGCGGCGGGATTCGCCGCCACCCGGCTTCACGTCGGGCTCTTCGGCCTCGAAGCGTTTCAAGATGTCGCCGTCGCGCTCGGCGATGGCGTCGCGGGTGAGGCCGGTCCAGGTGCCGACGTCCAGCTCGCGCAGGCGCGGGTCCCAGACGGGCTCGCGGCCGAAGGCGGTACCGAGGGCTGCGGCCGTCTCCCGTGCCCGCTGGAGGTCGCTGGCGAAGAAGGCGTCGACGGGCGTCTCGCCCCAGCGCGACGCCAGCGCCGCCGCCTGCTCGCGACCCCGCTCCGACAGCGGCGGATCCCCGTGGCCCTGCCAGCGGCCCGCCGCGTTCCAAGTCGATTCCGCATGTCGAATGAGAAGCAATCGCGTCGTCAGCACGGCGCAGAGCTTACGCGCCCGATCCAGCCTGTCCACCGATACAACCGCCCGTCGCGAAACGGGTCTACGTTCGTCCTGCGAGCCCCGGCCCGGGCGCCGAGACGCGGCGCGGACAAGGCGCACGAGGGGAAGCCGTAGCAGCGCTACGGCGACCCGAGTGCAACGCCGTCAGCGCCGATGACTCGGCGTCCGGGCCCGCATCGCCCCCACGCTGGACGCGGTCGAGACGCAGTACGGGACGAGAACCGTGAGGCCCATGCGGAGCCAGCGGCCGGCGTCGACGTCGCCGCGCAAGAGGGCGTCGCCGTGGTTGATCGCGATCAGGAGGGCGCCGACGCCGACGGCGTAGGCCAGAGCGCGGCGCACCACGGCGGGCTGTACGGCGAGGGCGAGGAACTCGCTCACGCGCGCAGCCGGTGGCGCACCAGCGGCAGCAGCACCAGGGCCAGCAGGCTGACGACGACCAGCGGTCCCAGCACGTGGCCCAAGAGCAGGTGCCGCGGGCCGCACAGGTTGCAGGCGAAGTGGTTCCAGACGGAACCCATGGCGACGCCGCCCAGCAGCACCCACCAGAGCGACATCATCGGCCGGGCCGCCCAGCTGCGGTAGAGGAGCCAACCGGCGCCGAAGACCGGCACCACCGTCAGCGCCAGGGACTTGCGCGTGCAGTCGGCGTCCATCGCAAGGGAGTGATGGGGCTCGGTGCCCAGCCACGCGAGCCCGCCGACCGCCATCACCAGACCGGCGGCGAGGCCGAGCGCCAGGCCGCCCAGGCCGACGTGCTCGAGCTTCTCGCGGCCCGGAACGCCGGAGGCCAGCGCGCCGACGACGCCGCCCGCGCCGGCCACCACAAGGGCGACGGCCAGGCCCAAGTGCAACCAGTCGCGCTCGAGCAGGGGCTGCGGGAACATGGCGATGCCCCAGTGCCCGAGCACCAGGCCGCCGACCACCCACGCCAGCACGACGGCGCCCACGGCCACGCGCAGGCGCGGCGTGCGGCGCACCGGACGCAGGTCTCGCGCCAGCTCGTCCACCAAGCGCTCTGTGCGCCGCTCCTCGCTCACGGCTTCCATCCCTTCAATCGTTCGCGCAGCCGCTTGTAGCCGCGGTGCGCTCGCACCTTGAGCGCCGTCGGCGAGACGCCCGCCCGCAGCGCCGCCTCGGCCACCGAGAGCCCCTGCACCTGCAAGAGCTCCACGGCCTCGCGCTGCTTGTCCGGCAGGCCCTCCAGCGCGGCCGCCAGCTCTGGATCCAGCGCCTCCTCGCCCGCAGTCGCCGCCGGTGCGGGAAACCAATCCAGCACCGCCCCGCTCACCTCACGCTCGCGCCGGCGACCCAGCTGCCGCAGCGCGTCCGTCTCCGCGTTGCGCACGATCGCCCGCATCCACGGCCCAAACGGCCGTTCGGGCCGGTACGTGTGCCGGGCGCGGTGGATCGAAAGCAGCGCGTTCTGCACGACGTCCTCCGCCACGGACGCGTCGCGCAAGCGCGCGCCGACGCGGCGCCGCAGCACCGGAACCAGCTCCTCCAAGAGATCTTGGTACGCCTGCACGTCGCCTGCCTGGGCCGCGGCCATGGCCTCCGACCAGCGGGCCTCCTCGGGCCGCTCGCCGCCCTTCCCCGCCGAGCCCGGGGCCGGCGACTCGCCTGCCAGACCGCTGGCCCCAGCCGTGGCGCCCGCGGGAGGCCCACCCGCGGACTTCTCCGGTTCCCTACGTTCGATGTCCGCCCCCGGTTACCGCGGCCCCCGGTCGCGTTCGCTGAAACCGCGACGCGCGCCGCATCGTATCTCAAGTGTATGACGGATCGAACCGACGCCTCGTTCCCCCACCTCGGCGCCCCCGAGGACGCCCCGGAATCGGCTCCGCCGGCCTCACCGTCGTGGCCCTCCGATGCCGAGAACCGGCCTCGGGAGTCAGAGCTGGCGAACGAACTGGCCTCGCTGCGGGCGCGCATGATCTCGGTGGCGGTGCGCTACACGGGCAGCCGCGACGACGCCGAGGACGTGGTGCAGAGCGGCTACGAGAAGGCCGTGCGCAACTACCATCAGTTTCACGGGCGCTCGCGCTTCTCCACCTGGCTGCACCGCATCGTCGTGAACGAAGCGCTGATGTGGCTGCGCTCGGAGGGGCGCCGCAACCGACACCGCCAGGTGCTCGAGCAGCGCGAGCCTCCCGCCC
>JAKSBN010000456.1 GCA_022361175.1 Pseudomonadota bacterium
CTGCCACCACAACTACGTGGCGCGCGAGCACCACCTGGGCGAGAACGTGCTGGTCACCCGCAAGGGCGCCGTGCGCGCTCGCGAGGGCGACATGGGCATCATCCCGGGCAGCATGGGAGCGCGCTCGTACATCGTCCGCGGCAAGGGCAACGACGAGAGCTTCCACAGCTGCAGCCACGGCGCGGGCCGCGCCATGTCGCGCGGCAAGGCGATGAAGGTCTTCTCGGTGGAAGACCACGTGAAGGCCACCGCCGGGGTCGAGTGCCGGAAGGACGGCGCGGTCATCGACGAGACGCCGGGGGCCTACAAGCCGATTGACGCGGTGATGGAGGCCCAGAAGGATCTGGTCGACATCGTGCACACGCTGCGCCAGGTGGTGTGTGTGAAGGGCTGACCGGCTTGGCATGAGTGAGTTGGAGTGAGTTCCTGGCGAGTGGAAGAGTGGGCCCGGCCGAATGCGGGCCGGGCCCACGGAGCGAAGCGATGTTGACGATCGACGGTTCCATGGGAGAAGGCGGAGGGCAGATCCTGCGCACGGCGCTGGGTCTGGGCCTGGTGACGGGCACGCCCTTTACCCTGGAGTCGATTCGGGCCAAGCGCGCCAAGCCGGGCCTGTTGCGGCAGCACCTGGCCTGCGTGCGCGCGGCCGAGGCGATTGGCGCGCGGGTGGAAGGCGCCGAGTTGGGCTCGGGGGCCATCACCGTGCACCCGGAGGCGATTCGCCCGGGCGAGTACACGTTTGCCGTGGGCTCGGCGGGCAGTGCGGGCCTGGTGCTGCAGGCGGTGCTGCCGCCGCTGCTGGTGGCCGACGGCCCCTCGCGCCTGGTGCTCGAGGGTGGCACCCACAACCCGTGGGCCCCGCCGTTCGACTTACTGGAGCGGGTGTTCCTGCCGGTCCTCGCGCGCATGGGCGCGCGGGTGTCGCTCAAGCTCGAGCGCGCGGGCTTCTACCCGGCCGGGGGCGGGCGCTACACGGTCGAGATCGATCCGGTCAAGGCGCTGCGGCCCATCGAGCTGATGGAGCGGGGCGAGGTCGTGCGCCGGAAGGCGACGGCGCTCTTCGCGCACGTGGCAGCGGCGATCGGCCAGCGCGAGCTGGCAGTCGTGCGGCAGAAGCTCGACTGGGCGGAGGAAGAGCTGGTGCTTCACGAGGTGAAGGATTCACCGGGGCCGGGGAACGTTCTCCTGCTGGAGGTGGCGAGCGAGCACGCCCACGAGATGGTGGCCGGTTTCGGCGAGAAGGGCGTCCACGCCGAGAAGGTGGCGCGTCGAGCCGCGGGGCGGATGCGGGTCTACCTGGAGTCCGGCGTGCCGGTAGGGCGATGGCTGGCCGACCAGCTGATGATCCCGATGGCCCTGGCGGGAGAGGGCGGCTTCCGCACGCTGGCGCTCAGCGAGCACAGCCGCACGAACTTGGAAGTGATCCAGCGCTTCCTGCCGGTAAGGATCGCGGTGGAAGAGAAGAGCGAGCACGATGTGTGGGTTCGCTTCGAGCGAACCCGCGAAGTGTGAGGAACGAATGGTGAAACGAACGAAGAGAAGGATTGACGACGACCGGCTGCCGTGTATATTGCGCCGACTTCATCGAGAGGAGCGAGTGTCATGGCTTGGTACATGAGCTCGAACATGGACAGTACAAAGCGACATCGCTGCGGCATATCCAGTGCCGAAGCCACCGCCGTCGTCCATGCGCTCGCGGCCTCGTTCCCCGACGCCCCGCGTCGCAGCAGCGACGAGAGCGAGTCGGTTCCGACTCCTCGGGTCTTCGACGCGCAGGACTTGCGGTAGCCACCCGCGCCTGATTCCCGACTGATGCAGTTCGTTGCTGCGCGCTGGGATCAGCGCGAACAAGAGACGTGTGCCTGTAGCACGCGGCGCGGTGGTCCAGCGGCACGACGCCGGATTGTCCCTCCGGAAACCGGGGTTCGAGTCCCGTCGCGCCACCAGCGGCAAGGCACGGAACGAGTTCGCCGAGGTAGCCCAATTGGCAGAGGCATCGGGCTCAGACCCTGGACGTTGTGGGTTCGAATCCCACCCTCGGTACCAGAGATGCCCGCGCGAGCGGGGGAGAGTGAGAGAAGACAGTTTGCGGCGGGCGTAGCTCAAAGGCAGAGCGCCGGGTTGTGGTCCCGGGGGTGTCGGGTTCGAGTCCCACGGTCCGCCCCAGCCGTCGAGAACGAATCGAGAAGGAGACAGTTCAAACGAGGTCCGCGTCAGATCCTCGGACGCCAGCGGAGCCGGTTCTGTGTGCCGGCCTGGCGCGCTCGCGCTGGAAATCGCGAGGGCGCGTACCGGCGGCGACGATCGCGCGAACCACCAGTGGGTAGCTCAACTGGTTAGAGCAACGGACATGGGATCCGTAGGTCGCAGGTTCGATTCCTGCCCCGCAGCTTCCTGAAACGAAGCCAACTGGTTGCACCCACCGGGTGCGGGGTTCGACTCCCCTCATGCCCTGAATTGGGCACGAAAGAAACGCGAGGCCCTCCCGCCGAAGCGGCGTCTTCGGACGCCGCCGAGGCAGCACAGAGGAGGCCCTGTGCGCGGCCACTGCGGCGAGCCTGGTCAATTGAAGCCCAGGCCGGTCGCCGGTTCGGCTCGGCCCGCTGCCCGCCTTGAGGGCGCACGGCCTGGCCGGCGAGACCGCCGGCACGAGACTGTTCATCCGGCTCGCGCAAGCCGCTGCCCGCCTCCCCGTGTGGGGGGCCTCGCAACCCCTTCTCCGGCGCGGAAGGTCCGCTCCGGTCGAGAGCGCCAGGCAAGGGCCTGGCCAGAGAAAGGCGAAGGTGAAGACAATGCTGTGGATGAAGCGCGTAGAAATCGCCGAGAACGAGCGGGGGCTGCTCTTCCGGAACGACAACTTCGTTCGGGTGCTGCGCCCCGGCCGCTACCACTTCGCCAAGTTCCGGCCGTTCGTGCGGGTGCGGGTGGACGTCTTCGACGTCACGCAGCCCGTCTTCCAGCACAAGCTGGCCGAGTTCCTGGTGAAGGCGCACCCGGAGCTGCGGGATACCGAGCTTCAGGTGGTGGAGCTGGGCGACCAGGAGGTGGGCCTCGAGACCGTGGACGGCAAGCTCACGGGCATCGTGCCGCCCGCGGCCCGGAAGATCTACTGGAAGGGCCTGCACGACGTGCGGGTCGAGATCCAGGACATCGCTTCCGAGTTCGCGGTGCCGGACGCCTGGGTGAGCCGCGTCGCGCACCTGCGCGGCGTCAATCTCCAGGCCCTGGCGGCTGCGGTCGAGCTGGCCGAGGTGGCCGATGGCCACGTGGGCCTCGTGCTCGTGAACGGCAAGCTCGAGCGGGTGCTGGCACCCGGTAGCCACGCGTTCTGGAAGTTCAACCGGACGCTCCGGGTGAAGCACCTGGACACCCGGCTCCAGTCGCTGGAGGTGGGTGGGCAGGAGATCCTGTCCAAGGACAAGGTGAGCCTGCGGCTCAACTTGACCGCCACCTACCGGGTGACGGATCCGGAGCGGGCCTTCACGGCGCTCGCCGACTTCGGAGACTTCCTGTACAAGGAGCTCCAGTTCGGTCTGCGAGAGGCCGTGGGCACCCGCACGCTCGATGAGCTGCTCGCCCGCAAGGACGAGCTGAACGAGACCGTCGAACGCCAGGTGCGCGAGCGTGTGGCCGAGTTCGGTCTCGAGCTCGGCA
>JAKSBN010000221.1 GCA_022361175.1 Pseudomonadota bacterium
CCGGAACGCCACGATCTCCGCTTCAAAGTGATCGCCGGCCTCGCCTTCCACACGACACAGCGCGCCCACACCGGCTTCGAGCCCCTCCACTTCGAGCACGTTGCCGGACATGGCGAAGAGCCGGCCCTCCGACGTCAGCGGCTCGCACTCCTCGATGCGCGCCTTGCACGCCGCGACGAAGGCGGAGTCGGCGGCGGTCACGACGGCTCCCCCTGAGGCGCTTCGATCACATCCGCCAGCTCCTCACACAGGCGCGTCACCAGGTCGACCACGCGCGCGTCGACCCGCGTCTGGGTGGCGATGGCGCGCATGTCTCCAGGTTGGAGGGAGTCGTCGGCCCGGAAGGTCGCGTGACGGCCCCAATCGGGCATCCACTCGCTGCCCTCGCCGCGTTGCAAGGTCTCGAGGTCGCTCGGCGCCAGCGAGACCTCCACGGCGCCCCCCTCCGGCAGGGCCTCCAAGGTGCGGCCCACGGCGGCCGTCAGCGCTTCGCGGTCGAGCGTGATCTCGCGCCGCACGATCCGCTCGGCCATGGCGGCGGCCAGTTCGATCAGAGCGTGGCGCTGCTCGCGCAGGTAGTTGCGCTGCAGCTGGCCCACGCGGTGGGCGGCGTCGGCCAGCGCGATGGCGGCGGAACGCAGTTGCTGCACGTCTTCCCAGGGGATCTCCGCCCGGCCGGCCGCCACGCCCTCGGCGTAGGCCTCCGTCCGGAGGCGCCCGATCGAGTCGCTCCCCTGCGGCTTGGCGCCCACTGCGTCCTCGCGCTTCCAGCCCTGCAGCTCTCCGTCGCCCGAGGTGGGGATGGGACGCGCCACGAACTCCTCGGAGCCCGCGGCCGCCTCGTCGCTGGGCTCAAACGAGGACATCGTCGCCGCCTCCGCCCGTGTCGATCGTGAGCCGGCCCTCTTCCTCCAGGCGCCGCGCCACGTCGACGATCTCCATCTGGACCCGCTCCACCTCGGAGAGCTTCATGGGCGGCAACAGGTCCGACTCCTCCCTCAATTGCTCGGCGGCGCGGGACGACACGTTCGAGAACACCTTCTCGCGCATCTCGTCGGTGGCGGTCTTGAGTGCGATCACCAGGTCTTCGGTGGGGATCTCGCGCAAGAGCGTCTGGAAGCCGCGCGAGTCGACGCCCTCCAGGTCGTTGAACGTCAGCATGCGCTTGCGGATCTCGCCCGCCAGCTCGGGGGCCTTGGTGTCGACGCCCTCCATGATGGTGGCGCACTCGCTCTTCGGAACGCCGTTCAGGAGCTTGGCGGCCACCTCGGTTCCGCCCAGGCGGGCGGAAGCGCCCACCTCCCGCTCGAACATCACCGCCAGCTCTTCCTCGAGCTCCATGATGGTGTCGCCACTCACCGTCTCGAGATCGGCCAGGCGCAGCACGACGTCGGGCTGCACCGTGTCGGGCAAGGCCGCGATCACGGCGGCGCCGCGGTCGGCGGGGATCTGCGCCAGGATGACGGCGATCGTCTGGGGGTGCTCGTCGGCGATGGCCGCGGCAATGAACTCGGGCGTGTAGTTGCGGAGCGTCCAGTCGACCCGGCGCTCGTCGCGGCCCAACTTCTCCACGATCTGCTCGGCCCGGTCCGGTTCGAGGGTGGAGTTCACCAGCTCGAAGGCGCGGTGGCGCCCGCCGCGAATCGAGAGCTCGCCGCTGCCGATGGCCTCGCGGAAGTCGGCCAGCACCTTCTCCTGCACCGTGGGAGAGATCTCCTCGCAGCGCGACACGGCCGCGAGGATCCGCTCCACCTCGTTGTTCTCCATGCGGCTGAGCAGCTTGCGGATGGCATCCGGCGGCAGCGACAGGATCACGATCGCCGCCTTCTCGGAGCCCGAGAGCTTCTCGTAGGCAACCGACGCCAACTAGGCCTCCAGCCAACCGCGCAGGGTCTTGACGCTGTCCTCGCCCCGCGCCTCGGCCAGCGCCCGCACCTGATCCGGGAGACTCGGCGGCTCGCGCTCGCCCTCGCTGAGGGCCAGGGCGGTGGGATCCAGCGAGCCCTCGTCCAGCTCGCGGGCGCGCATGCCGACGACGCGGGCCTCGCCCGAGCCTATGACGTCGACCAAGGGGCGCAGCATCAGCTTGGCGAACAGCAACAGCGCCAGGAGCAGCCCGCCGTAGTTGAGCAAGGTGCCCACCAGGGGCAGCCACTTGGGATCGAAGCCCGTCGGCTCTTCGATCACCTCGCCGTTCAGGAAGGGCGAGTTGATCAAGGTGAGCTCGTCGCCGCGCTCGGCGTCGAAGCCGACGGCGCGCTTGGCCAGCGCCTCGAAGCGCGCCAGCGACTCGGCGTCCCAGGGCTGGAACTCCTCTGCATCCGGCGGCGGGGCGCCCTCTTCGGCCGCCACGGGCGGCGTCGGCTTACCGTCGATCAGCACCGCGACCGAGAGCCGGCGGATGCGGCCCACCGGCGCCACCTCGCGGCGAACGCGCTTGCTGATCTCGTAGTTGATGGTCTCGCTGCTGCGGCTGGTGCGGCGCTCGCGACCGGTCTCCGGCTCGGCGGCGACGGCCTCGGCGGCGTTGGCGCGCACGCCGGCCACACCCCCCGTGTCGCCGTCGAACTCGTTGGCGGTGTCGCTGCTGCGCTGCTCGCTGCGGGCGACCTGGGAGTCGGGGTCGAAGCTCTCCTCGGTGAGCTCGCTCTGGGTCCAGTCGAGCTGCGCCTGGATCCGGGCCACGACCCGGCCGGGGCCCACGGCCGGCTCCAGAATCGACTCCACCTGCCGGGCCAGCCCCTTCTCGACCGCCTGTTGCTGGCGCATCGCGGACGCCGGGGCGCCCGGGCCGGGCGGGCCCTCGCCGTCCGGGGCCAACAGCCGCCCGCGGTTGTCCACGACCGTGACGGCCGTGGCCGCGAGCCCTTCGACGCTGGAAGCCACCAGGTGCACCACTCCGCGCACCTGCTCGGCCTCCAGATCGTGCCCCGGGCGCAGCCGCACCACGACGCTGGCGGAGGGCCGGTCCACGTTGCGGCGCACGAAGGCCGAGCGCTCGGGGATGGCGATCTGCACGCGCGCCTTGTCGACCGGTTCCAGCTGCTCGACGCTGCGCGCCAGCTCGCCCTGCAACGCCTGGCGGTACTTCACCTTCTGAATGAAGTCCGTCACGCCGAAGCCGCCCTCGTCGAAGATCTCGAAGCCCGTCGAACCACCGGCGGGCAGGCCGCGGCCCGCCACCCGGATCCGTGCCTCGTGCACCTGGGCGGCGGGCACGTAGATGGCGCTTCCGCCCTCTTCCAGGCGGGTCGGGATGCGTTCGGCGGCCAGCGCCTCCAGCACGGCCGATGCTTCCTGCGGCTCGAGCCCGCGGTACAGCAGGCGGTGCTCGGCCCGATGCGCGCCACCGGCGATCCAGCCGAAGAAGGCCAGCGACCCGGCCGCGCTGGCGATGAACGCGATCTGGCGTCCGCGCGAGAGCGCGGACCACTGGGCGAGGATGTTCGAGAGCCACTGCGGCACGGCCTAGCCTCCCGCTCGGATGATCTTCCGGTACGCTTCGAGCGCCGTGTTGCGCAGGCGCAGCACGAAGCGCAGCGATTCGTCGGCTTTCTGGATGGCCAAGATGGCGTCCAGGGTTCCCACCTTGCCGCGCGCCAGATCGGCCGCGGTCTTGTGGGCCGCCAGCTGGTCGCGGTTCGCCGAGCGGAGCACACCGCCCAGCACCTCCGCGAACCCCGGGCCCTCGGACTTCGGCGCCAGCGCCGGCGTCTTCGACGCCAGCTGCATGTTCTCGCCGGAACCGATGCGCAGGTCCGCGTCGCTCATGAGCCGATCTTGTAGATGGCGCGACCCATCGCCCGCGCCTTGTTCACCAGCAGTACGTTGGCCTCGAACGAGCGGCTCGCGGACATCAGGTTCCCCATCTCCTCGGCGATGTTCACCTGCGGATAGCGGACGATCCCGTTCTCGTCCGCGTCGGGATGCCCGGGCTGGAGCCGCGTCACGAACTCGCGCGGGTCGCTGGCCACGCGGTCCACCCGCACAGTGCGCAGCTCGCGGGCCAGGTGGTCCCCGAACGTGTCCTCCAGCGGAGCCGACCGGAAGACGGGATCGCGCCGGCGGTAGGGGCCGCCTTCTTCGGTCCGGGTCGTGTTCGCGTTGGCGATGTTCGAAGCCGTCACCGTCATCCGCGCCCGCTGTGCCGCCATGCCGGCCACGGCGATGTCCATCATCTGTCCCAAACTCATGAGCTTCTCCCGCCTGCCTAGGAGCCGGTGGACTCGAGGACCAGTCGTCGCAGCGCCGCCAGCCGCGCGTACATCTCGGCCTGGTCCTGGAAGGCGCCCGCATTGCGGTGCACCTCCACGATCTCGCGATCGAGATTCACGCCGTTGGCGTCCGGCCGCGTACCGCGCTCGCCCCGCTCGTAGCGGTAGGCGCCGCCCCCGGCCCGCTCACTCGGGAGGTGCCGCGGGTCGGTGCGAAGCACCCGCACGGCCTTGTCCAGCGCCTGGTCGAAGTGCAGCTCGCCCCGGCGGTAGCCGGGGGTATCGGCGTTAGCGACGTTTCCGGCCAGCACCGCCCCGCGCGCCGCGCGAAAGCGCATGGCCTGCTCGAGCACCGCGAACGCACTGTCCTGGACGGGTCCCATCTTTCCCCCTGCAGAAATGCCTCGAAACGAGAAGAGCAAGGGGCATGCCAGCTTGCGGAGCCGCTCAAGGCCCCGACCCGCCGGCCCCGCACGGGCGCCGGGTTCCGATTGAAGGCCGCCGTGCAGACTGAAAGTGTCTGGACCGGCAGGATTTGCCGCTCGCCGCGGCTAGCGCAGCCCGTAGTCGCGGATCTTGTTGCGCAGCGTGCGAACGCTGATGCCGAGGGCGCGGGACGCGTGGGTGCGATTGCCACCGTGGGCCGCCAGGCTCTGCTCGATGGTGCGGCGCTCGACCTCGCGCAGGGTGGGGCCGGGGGGCGCCGAGCGGGTGGGAGCGTCGCCGGCCTCCAGCCAGCGCTCGCATCGAATTCGTTCGCCGGGGAAGAGCACGGCCGCGCGCCGACACAGGGCCACCAGCTCGTCGACGTTGCCGCGCCAGTCCCGCTCGGACAACTGCCGCGCGTCTTCGGGCGCCAGGTACGGCGCGGGCAGGCCGAGAGTCTCGGCCTCACGGGCGAGGGCGTGGGCCAGCAGCGAGGGCACGTCTTCGCGACGCTCTCGCAGGGCCGGAAGCGCGATGCGCACCACGTCCAACCGCAACGCGAGGGGCGGAAGGAAGCCGTCGACGCGCCGGAGCGGCGCCGCGCTGGTGCACAGCAGTCGCGGCGCGGCGTCGGCGTCGGTTTCGGTCAGGTGGGTCAGCAGCCAGTGCTGGGCCTCGGACCCCAGGGCGTGCAGACGGCGGATCAGCAGGCTGCCCTCCGCCGCGTCGCGGAGGGCCTGGCCAAGAGCGTGCCGGCGCAGCTCGGGCTCGGATTCGATCTCGACCAGCGGGCGCGCGGCACGCGGACTGCGCCGGTGGATCGCCCGGGCCAGGCTCGCCTTGCCCGTTCCGGGCTCGCCCGTCAAGCACACCGTGAGGCGCGTGGGCGTCGCCGACCGGGCCTCGTCCAGGACGCGCCGGAAGGCCGGGGCGCCGCCCACCAGTTCGGGCCAGTCGTTGGTTGTGGCCGGGTGGCTCGGCGCCCGCGTGAGTTCGCAGAGCATGCGCTCGACGGCCTCGACCCCGCACGGCCAACACAGCACCGCGCGCGCGCCGCGCTCCAACGCGCGCAAGCGGAGACCCGGGGTGGCCTCGGTGCAGAGCACGGCCACGGGCACGCTGTCCAGCGCCCCCCGCACCCGGTCGAGGACGGCCAGGCCGCGCGCGTCGGCGGCGGCGGCCATCACCCCGTCGACGCGCACCTGGCGGGCCCGCGCCAAGAGCTCTCCCACCGAGGCCAGGCCCTCGGCGGCGTAGCCCGCGCTGCGCGCGATCTCCACCAGGGTCTGTCGCAGACCGGTGTCGGCTTCCTGCACCAGGATCCGTTTCACACCGCCGCCTCCTGGCTCGCAGGGACGATCCCGAGTCGCAGGAGCCACTGCGGTTCCCGCGGCGCCGTCAGGCGATCGACGCGGAGCTCGCCGCCCATCCGCAGGGCGGTGGTGGCGAGCTCGTCGAGCTCGGCGCGAGCGGCGGCGGTGTCGCGGCGCCCGGGCCGCACGCCCAGGCGGAGTCCGACTTCGGCTCCGGGTCTCTCGACGGCCAGCGCCAGCTCGCCCGCGTCGGCGGCCAGAGCCGTGCCGGCGCGCACCAGCCCGGCCACCGCCTGGCGCAGGCTGGCCGCGTCGGCGCGAACCTCTTCCGAACCCGCATCTTCGAGCACCAGCGACAGCCCGCGGGCCGTCAGCGCCGGCTCG
>JAKSBN010000515.1 GCA_022361175.1 Pseudomonadota bacterium
CCACAGGGGTGAGAGCGATGGAGACGTCCTTGCAGCAGCCGTATCTAGGGATCGGAACCGGGATCGCGGGCTCACCCACTGATCGCCCATCACTCGCTGCGCGTCTGCACCAAGCGTGACTCTGGGAGGAGACCACCCATGTTGAGACGTCGGAAACCGTTCGTGATTCGACTGTTCGCGGTCCTGGCCGTCCTGGCCTTGGTGGCGGCGGCATGTGGCGACTCGGACGACAGTAGCGACACGACTACGGCTGCCACCACGGCGGCGACGACGGGGGACACGGCTGCGGCAGGGGGAGACGGCGACGGTGACGGGGGCGACCGGCCCTTCGAGGGTGTAACGCTTCAGTTCGCCAAGGCGCCGCACGGTGAGGACGAGGTCGAGAACTTCGAGGAGTGGCTCGCGCCATTCACCGAGGCGACCGGCATCGAGGTCGAGCACACGGTCGTGCCCTGGGACCAGCTCGAGGCACAGTACACGGCGAACTTCGCCGGCGGCGACCCGTTCGACGTGATGTACCAGGTGAGCACGCACCTCACGCTGTTCGGCGAGCGGGGCGCGTTCGAGGACATCACTCCGAGGCTGGCCGGGGGAGACTTCGCCGACGAGCGGAGCCACTTCGGCGAGAGCATCATCAACGCCAGCGTGTTCAAGGAGAAGCTCTACGGCATCCCGTTCATCATCGGGACGATCGTGATGTTCGTGAACCAGGACCTGCTGGCCGCATCGGGTGTCGACTCGATCCCGACGAACACCGAAGAGCTGATCGCAGCCGGTGAAGCCGTGCGCGCCAACAACCCGGACGACGTGTGGGGCTTCTACACGCCGACGACCGTGGTGGACTTCGGCTGGTACTTCAACCTGCAGAACATCCACAACAACGACGGCGACATCATCTCGGACGACTTCGAGTCGGCGACGATCGACTCCGACCCGGTCGTGCAGGCCACCGAGTACGCCGCGGGCCTGATCTGCGACTCGCAGATCCAGCCGCCGCTCGGCCAGTACAACCGTGAAGGTGCGATCGAGCTGTTCAAGGCCGGCAAGCTGGCCTTCCTGCTCGACGAGCCGCTCCGTGTCACCGTGTTCCAGGACGAGGGCCTGCCCTTCGAGTGGACGATCGTCAACCCGGTCGGCAACGCCGACTCGGGCAAGGTGACGCAGTTCTCGACGACCGGCCACTGGGTCATCGCCGAGGAGAGCGACAACCCGGACGCCGCATGGGAGCTCGTCAAGTTCCTGAGCACTGCGGAGTTCTCGAAGACGTACAACGAGCGCTACGGCTTCGTGCCGGCTCGCGACGACGTCGACGTCAGCGGCGGCGACCCGCTGCTGGCTCAGAACTTCCAGTGGGCGGTCGACTTCTGGGACGGCCTGAAGACCCACCCGAAGATGTCGCAGATACTCGACGAGTACGTCAAGGCACTCGAGGCCGCGACCACGTGTGACACGCCGGCTGCCGAGGCGCTGGCCGACGCCCAGGAGCGTGCCACCGACATCCTCGCCGAGGAGTAAGGAGCGACAGTTACGACGGAACGTCGATGACGACGACGACGAGCGATCCGGGCCGGCCAGTCCTGCGGGGCTGGCTGGCCCGGTCGCGTGCGCCGGGCTCCAGGGGAGCGCGTTGACGGCCGTCGACGTCTCCGGGCCGGACGTGTCACCGCCCGCCGACTGGGACGAGCTCACGCTCAGCGAGCGGGAGTACCGGCTGGCGTCGAAGCGGTACCGCCGGCGGCGCAGCATCCGCGCCTACGGCTTCATCGCGCCCTACTTCATCCCGTGGGTCGTGTTCCTGGGCATCCCGGTGGTGTGGGCGATCTTCCTCAGCTTCAACACGGGCGGCATCGTCGACGACCGGCGCTGGGTCGGCTTCGACAACTGGTCGCGGGTGTGGAGCGACGACGAGCTGCGCACGTCGATCATCAACACGACGTACTACGTGATCGTCGCGATCTCCGTCGTGTTCATCCTGGCGCTCGGCCTGGCGGCGCTGCTCAACCGGTACCGGAAGGGCAGCAACTTCTTCAAGCTTGCGCTTTACTTCCCGCTGCTGGCGCCGCCGATCCTGGCGGCGATGATCTGGTTCTTCCTGTCCCACTTCGACTTCGGGATCATCAACACCATCATGCGGCTCCTCGGCCAGGAGCGCATCAACCTCCTCGGCGAGAATCCCAACGCCTTGCTGACGATCGTGGGCGTGGAGGTGTGGCGCGGGCTGGGCTTCTGGGTGCTGTTCTTCCTGGCAGGGCTGCAGAGCGTGCCCCAGGAGCTGCTCGACGCCGCAAGGGTCGACGGTGCCCGCGGCTGGCGCCGCTTCCGCCGGGTGACCGTGCCGACGCTTCGGCCGTTGCTGCTGTTCGCGCTGGTGATCGCCATCATCTTCAACTTCCAGCTGTTCGACTCCGTGCAGGTCCTCACCAAGGGCGGCCCGGCCCTCGGGACGAGCACGGTGGTCTGGTTCATCTTCCGGCGCATGTTCGCCTTCCAGGACACCGGGCTGGCGTTCGCCGCCAGCGTCGGCCTCCTGCTGCTGATCCTCGTGCTGACGATCATCTCGTTCCGGCTGCTCGGTCAGCGAAGGGCGAAGGAAGCATGAGCGTCGAAGCGCCGCCGCAGCAGAGCCTGGAGGAGGCGCAGGCCGAGTACGACGCGGCGTTGCGCCGCGACCGGTTGTCGCGCCGGATACGGGCGATC
>JAKSBN010000348.1 GCA_022361175.1 Pseudomonadota bacterium
CATCGGCCATCCCCAAGGGCACCTTGAGGTGGCGGGCGGCTACTCGAACTCGGTCTGGAACCGGATCGTGCCGTCGTCGAGCCCACGACGCACGACGTCGAAGCCGCCGGTCCGGAGCATCCACTCGAGGCGGTGATCGCGGTACTGCCGCGACTTCCCCGCCGCGGCCGCTCCGCCCTCCAGCTCGCGCCGCAGCGCCTCTTGGGCTTCGGCGTCGGTGCGCTTCACGCTCTCGCGCGCCGCGCAGCGCTCGAACCAGGCACGGAGTTTGGGATGGCGTTCGTCGGGCGCGAAGCCGAGCGAAGCGGACATTGCGACACATGGGTAGACGGCCGCGTCTCCGCGCCCGAAAGTCTCGCCGTTCATCCAGTCGCCGCCCTCCAGCTCGCGGTCGAGCCGGTTGCGCAGCCGCTGCAGCTGCAGCCCCGCCCGCGTCACCAGCTGCTCGGCCTCCTGGCCCACGGCGCGCTCGAAGAAGCGGATCTCGGCGATGCCCCAGTTCACCGCCTCGTACTCGGTGTCCATCATCTCCTCGAGCATGCGTACCCGGGCCCGCTCGGAGGGCGAGTTGGGCTGCAGGCTCGGATTGGGCCAGCGTTCGGCCAGGTACTCGAGGATCACGGTGGAGTCGAAGACGCGCGTGTCACCGTCCACCAGGCACGGCACCTCGCGCCGCGGGCTGGCCATGACGAACTCCTGGTAGACCGGGTCCGTACTGGCGGCGGAGGGATTCACGAAGACGCGCTGGAAGGAGACGCCCTTCTCGTACAGCACGATCTTGACCTTGCGCGCGTAGGGCGAGAGCGGGTGCTCGAAGAGCTTGACGGCCATCCCGCTACTCGCGGGCGCGGAGCTCGAGATACCCCACCAACGCCTCCACGTCCGCGTCCTCGAGCCACTGCCCGAAGCCCGGCATGCCCGTCCCGGGGATGCCCTGGCGAATGATGCCCGCCAGGCCGACGCCGATGCGGGCGGCGCTGTCGCGGAGATCCGGATTCACGCCGGCCCCGATGGCATTGGCCCCGTGACAGCCGGCGCAGTAGGTGTGATAGAGGTCCGAGCCGCGGACCTCCTCCGGATTGCGCGCAGCCATCAGCGACTCGACCGCCGCGACCGTCAACGGCTCGTCGCGCACGGTATAGGCCAGCACGCGACCCCGGCTGGTGACACCGGCCGCCGCCGCGGCGTCGCCGGCGATCAGCGCGAAGGCACCGCCCCAGCCCGCCACCACGCTCACGTACTGGGTGGCGCCCACCTGGTAGGAGACGGGTGCGGCGATGATCCCCGTACCCGCCGAGTGGCTCGTCCACAAGAGCTTGCCGTCGTCGGCCTTGAGCGCCAGAAAACGACCGTCGGCGGTGCCCTGGAAGACCAGGTTGCCCGCCGTCGTCAGCGTGCCGCCGTTCCACGGCAGCCCGTGCGGGTGGCGCCACACTTCGCGCTGGGCCACCGGATCCCACGCCAGCAGGTGCCCCGAGACCGCTTCGCGCTGGAAGAGCGTCGAGTAGCTGAAGTCGGTGCCCGTGTTGACGAAGCCGTCGCGGATGCGGAAGGCCCGGTCGAGACCGTAGACGGCCGCCGCCTCCTGGGCCGGGATGTAGACGAGCCCGGTCACCGGATTGAACGACATGGGGTGCCAGTTGTGGCCACCCAGATACCAGGGCATCACGACGGCCGTGCCGTCCTTGTACTCGCCGCTCTCGTTGGGCACGGGGCGCCCCGTCTCGGGATCGATGCGATCGGCCCAGGTGGCCGTCACGAACTTCTCGGCCGACAGGAACTCGCCCGTCTCGCGGTCGAGCACGTAGAAGAAGCCGTTCTTCGGCGCCTGCAGGATCACCTTGCGCACGGCGCCGCCGATCTCGAGATCGGCCAGGATCAGGTGCTGGGTGGCGGTGTAGTCCCAGTTGTCGCCGGGGGTGGTCTGGTAGTGCCAGCGGATCTCGCCGGTCTCCGGATCGAGGGCCAGGATGGAGGACAGGTAGAGGTTGTCGCCGCCGCCGGGGCTGCGCAGGTACTTGGTCCAGGGCGAGCCGTTGCCCGTGCCCACGTACAGGAGCCCCAGCTCGGGGTCGTAGGCCATGGAGTCCCAGACGGTGCCGCCGCCGCCCACCTTCCACCACTCGCCGCCCTTCCAGGTATCGGCCGCGCGCTCCAGCGCTTCGGATTCGAAGGGCTGCGAGGGATCGCCGGGCACCGTGTAGGTGCGCCACACGAGCTCGCCCGTACCCGGGTCGTAGGCCGAGACGTAGCCGCGCACGCCGTACTCGGCGCCACCGTTGCCGATGATCACCTTGCCGGCCACGACGCGCGGCGCGCCCGTCACGGTGTAGGCCTTCGTGGGATCGACCGTCATCACCTCGAAGGCCAGCTCGCCGGTAGCGGCGTCGAGCGCCACCAGGCGCCCGTCCAGCGTGCCGACGTAGACGCGGCCCCGGTACAGCGCCACGCCGCGGTTCACCACGTCGCAGCAGGCCTTGTGCGCGGCCTCGCGCGGCACCTGCGGATCGTACTTCCAGCGCAGCTCGCCTGATGCGGCGTCGAGCGCGAAGACCACGCTCCAGGAGCCGGTCAGGTACATCACGCCGTCGACCACGAGCGGTGTCGCCTCGTGACCACGCGTGAGACCGGTATCGAACTGCCACGCCAGCTTCAGGTTGGCGGCGTTGCCGGCGTGGATGCCGGCCAGCGGGCTGTAGCGCTGCTCGTCGTAGGTGCGCCCGTGGCTCAGCCAGTTGTGGGCCTCGGCATCGGCTGCGCGCAGGCGCGCATCGTCGACGGAGGCGGCGGCTTCGCGGAGACGCGCCTCGGGCGTGGCCGCCGGCGCCACCGTTTCGGGCGCCTCGTCGTCGCCGCACGCCCAGCCGAGGGCGGCGCCCAGGGCCAACGCCACCAGCAGCCCGCGCCGTTTCGCGGCCCTCATTGCACGTTGATCGTGCGAACGGGCGTGAAGTCGACCCGGCCGGAGTTCCCGAGGAAGGAACCCCGCACCTGCTTCCCGCGCACCGGGTCCACCTTGTGACCCAGCGGCGTCGCCTTCTCGGTGCCGTAGAAGAAGGCGGCCACCAGATCGTACGCGCCGGGCTTCTCCGGGGCGCGCAGGGTGTAGACGATCTTGGCGCTGCCCCACTCGCCGCTGGTGACGTCGGAGGCGTGCCCCGTCACGTTCACGTAGGTGAGCTCTCGGCCCTGGCTCTCGGGGCGGCGCTCGAGCCACTGGGTCTGGCGCTGGCCGTCGTTGCCGATGATCGTGGGCGGCCCCACGACCCGCCAGCCCAGGGTCGACGCCGGCTTGGCGAACCAGCGGTGGGCCTGATCCACCAGGGCGATGGCCACCACGGGACCGGCCCCGCCCGTGAAGCGCAGCGTGATCTCGAAGGTCTTGCCCGCCTCCACCTGGGGCGGCGTCTCCATCTCGAGCTTGGTGTTGGCGTCGACGGCGCGCAGGTGCTCGATCAGCTTCTCGCGCTCGTCGGCGCTCAGCTCTTCGTAGCCGCCCTTGCCGGCGCGGATGTTGGCGTAGTGCTTGTTCTCCGCCAGCTCCTTGGTCGCGCGCTCGCCGACCCCGGCCAGGTGCTCGGCCTTGACGGAGGAGTGGCAGCCCGCGCAGAAGGGCGCCACGTCGGTTTGGAAGCTGGGCGTGCCACCGGGATAGGCCGCGACCGTCGTGGCCCCGGCTACCGCGAGCACCACCAAGCCGGCGCCGCACGCGATGCCGCGCAGCCGTCTCACCACGTCAGAAACAACGTTCATCATCGCCCCTCCTCGAACTCGGCGTGGCAGAGGGCGCACTGGGCGCGCACCGTCTCGGCCACCAGAAAGTTGGCTTGGACGTTACCTTGCTCGTGGGCTGCGTGACACTCCACACACGCCACTCCCAAGCGTTCGTTGTGTACCGCCAGGTCGTGGAAGGCGGGCGCCCCGAAGAGCCCGCCCTTCTCGGCGAAGCTCGGATGGCACTGGCTGCAGTCCGCGTCGCGGAGCGGGTGGCGCATGCCGTCGGGCTCGTCGAAGTCGCCCGACAGCCAGACGAGGGTGTCCCGGGCCGCCAGCAGCTTGACCCGGGCGCGCCCCACCAGCCCCACCCCGCCGTGGCAGTCGATGCAGCGAAAGGCGCGGTTCGCATCCCCGTCGGCCACACCGTGACCCGCGTGCGCGGCGGCCAAACTGGCCGGTTCGGGCGCGTCGAAGTCGCGCCGGATCTGGATGTGCAGCGGAACCCCCTCGCGTAGGTGGCAGGCGTTGCAGAAGTCGTTGCGTCGTTCGAGGGCGTCGGTGCCGAACCAGCCGGCGGGCAGGCTCGCGAGACCGCCGAGGACCAGCACGAGAAGCCCGCGTTTCGCACCCGCACGCATCGCCGCTAGAGTACCCTGCTCGACTGCAACCGCGCGAGAAGCCAAGGAGAATCCCCATGCCCCCCACCGCGACGCAAGCTTCCTCCGGCACCGAGATCGGCCGCCTCGGCGTGTGGACGTGGCTGGATGGCCACGGGCCCGACGAGCTGGTGCAGACGGCTCGTCAGATCGAGGCCTGGGGCTACTCGGCCCTGTGGCTTCCCGAAGCGGTGGGGCGCGACCCGTTTCCGATGTTGGGCTACCTGGCCGGGCAGACCGAACGTCTGATCTTCGCCACGGGCATCGCCAACATCTACGCCCGCGATCCCATGACCATGAACGCCATCCGCAAGACCCTGGCCACGCTGGCGCCGGGCCGCTTCGTGCTGGGCCTCGGCGTCTCCCACGCGCACCTGGTGACGGGCCAGCGGGGCCACGAGTACCAGAAGCCGGTGCCGGCCATGCGCGAGTACTTGGACCGCATGGAGAAGGCGCTCTTCATGGCGCCGCAGCCCGAGGTGGAGGCGCCCATCGTACTGGCGGCGCTGCGCCCGC
>JAKSBN010000359.1 GCA_022361175.1 Pseudomonadota bacterium
CCGCGCCGGTGATGTGGACGTCTTCGGCAGCGGGGTCCAGGCGCACGCCGGGCAGGCGGTCGAGCACCGCGTCGATGGCGACCCGGGTCTCCATGCGTGCCAGGTGCATGCCCAGGCAGCGGTGGGCGCCGAAGGCGAAGGCCATGTGCGGCCGGCTCTCGCGGTGCAGGTCGAAGGCGTCCGGGCTCTCGTGGCGGGCCTCGTCGTGGTTGGCCGAGCCGAGCACGACCAGCACGACGGCGCCCGCGGGCACGGGGACGCCGCAGACCTCGGTGTCCTTGGTGCACAGGCGCACGATCGCCGTCAGCGGCGGCTCCCAGCGCAGGCCCTCCTCGATCGCGCGCTCCATCAGGCCGCGGTCGCGGCGCAGGTCCTCGAGCTGCTCGGCGTGGGTGAGCAGGGCGAACAGCAGGTTCGAGCTCGACCGGTAGGTGGTCTCGGCGCCGGCCGGCATCAGCAGGCGCATGAAGCCCAGGATCTCGTCGTCGGTCAGGCGCACGCCGTCAAGCTCGGCGTGGGCGAGCACGCTGATCAGGTCCGGGCCGGGCTGCCGGCGCCGCTCCTCGAGGATCGGCGCCATGTACTCCGCGACCTCCCGCGAGGCGGCCCGGGCGCGCTCGGGGTCGATGCCGATGCTGATGATCTCGACCGCCCAGCGGTGGAAGAGCGCGATGTCCTCGCCGGGGAAGCCCAGCATGCCCGCGATCACGTCGACCGGGAACGGAAAGGTGAGCTCGCGCACGAGGTCGGCGCGGCCCCGACCGGCGAAGGCGTCGATGCGGTCGTGCACGGCCGGCACGACCAGCTCGTGCTCCCAGCGCTCGAGCGCCCTGCGGCTGAAGGCCTGCTGGATCAGCCCGCGGTAGCGGCCGTGCTCGGGCGGATCCATCTGGAGGATGGTGCGGCCCATGACCAGGCCCATGCTGGCGGCGTAGGCGCCCGACGAGAACGCCTCGGCGTCGCGCAGCACCCGCGCCACGGCCTCGTGGCTCAACGCCGCGTACACGGCCAGCTCGGAGGGGACCTCGCGCCGCGGGCCGTCCGCGCCCTGCTGCATCAGCTCGATCAGGGTGGTCAGGTCGATGCGCACGATCGGGCCGGCGCGTCGCATCTCGGCGTAGCGCGGGTAGGGCGTGCGCACGCGCCCCTGGCCCATGGCGCGGTCGAAGCGCTCGAAGACGTCGTCGGTCAGCGCGGCGGCGGACATGGGCTTCGGCCATTCTGTGCAGGGCGGTCGCGGCGCGTCAACGCGCTTGCCGGGCGCGCGGACCCGTGCTACGTCGCCCGCTGGTGAGAAGAGCGACCTTCCTGCTCGCCGCCCTGCTGCTCTGGGCGAGCCTCGCGCGGACCGCGCGCGCCGAGGCCTTCGAGCTGCGCGTGCTCACCTACAACACGCACGGCCTTCAGTCCTTCCTGGCCGGCGACGCGCCCGAGCGGCGCTTCCCGATGATCTCGCCGCGGCTGAACGGCTACGACGTCGCGCTGATCCAGGAGGACGTCTCCTGCCACGACGCGCTGGTCGCCCAAGCGCGGCACCCGGTCGTCCTGCGCGGCAACGGCCTGCGCCTTCCCGGGCTGCCGCTGTTCCAGTCCGGGCTGACGACCCTGGTGGCCGCGCCGCCGGACCGGGTGGAGGGGGTGGTGCGCGAGGGCTACGGCCGCTGCAACGGCTGGCTCGAGGGGAAGAACGACTGCCTGGCGCGCAAGGGCTGGCTGCGCGTGCGCCTGCGCCTTCCCGACGGCCGCGCGCTCGACGTCTACCAGACGCACCTCGACGCCGGCGGCGGGGCCCGCGACCAGCGGACCCGCGAGCTCCAGCTCGAGCAGCTCGCGCGGCGCATCGACGCGCTCTCGGGCGACGGGGCCGCGATCGTGGCCGGTGACTTCAACCTGAACGGGTGGCACCGGCGCCCGCGCGAGGTCCTCCAGGCCTTCGCGCGGCGACTGGGCCTGCGCGACAGCGGCGCGCGCGCGCGTGCGCCGGCCCGCTTCGCGCCCGTCGACTACATCTTCTATCGGAGCGGGCCCGGGCTGGAGATCGAGCTCGTGGAGGCCGGGGAGGCGCGAGAGTTCGTCGTGGACGGCGAGCCCCTCTCGGATCACCCGGCGCTGTTCACTCGGCTTCGACTTCGATGAGCTCGGCCTCGGCCTGCTCCGCCGCCTTCGCCCGCGTCGCGTCCGCGAACAGGTCGATCATCTTGGCGTCGACGGTGGCGGGGCGCGCCCGGGTCCGGGCCCAGTCGCGCAGCTCCTTCACGCGGTCCTCGTAGGTGTCGTAGAGCGGGACCGTGTCGTTGATCGCGTTGGCCAGGTCGTTCTCCGACAGCTCGCGCCGCTCGGCGAAGGCCTTGTAGAGCGCGGCCGCGACCACCTGCTCGAGCTCCGCGCCCGACAGGCGCTCGGCCTGGGCGGCGAGCTCCTCGATCGGGAAGTGCAGCGGCTCGCGGTGGTGCTTGCGCAGGTGGATGGCGAGGATCTCCTCGCGCTCCGCCTGGTTCGGCAGGTCGACGAAGAAGAGCTCGTCGAAGCGGCCGCGGCGCAGCAGCTCGGGCGGCAGGCTGGCGATGTCGTTGGCCGTGGCGGCGACGAACACGGGCGTCTGCTTCTCGGCCAGCCAGGTGAGGAAGGCGCCGAACACGCGGCTGGCGCTGGGATCGGCGTCGGAGGCGGCGAAGCCCTTCTCGATCTCGTCGATCCAGAGCACGGCGGGCGCGACCGACTCGGCCACCAGGATGGCCTCGCGGATGGTGAGCTCGGGGCTCTGGTCGCTGCGCCCGAAGGCGGCCGCCAGGTCGAGGCGCAGCAGGGGGAAGTGCCACTCGCGCGCGATGGCCTTCGCGCACAGCGACTTTCCGCAGCCCTGCACGCCGAGCAGCAGCAGTC
>JAKSBN010000353.1 GCA_022361175.1 Pseudomonadota bacterium
AGGACAGGACATCGAGGAGCCGGAAGCAAGCCCGTGCCGCTCGTCGATCCGCCCTCCGGTCGCTCCGTACGGACCGTCTGAAGGTCATGCGCGCCCGCATCGACCGGCGCGCCCACCGGAGCGTCCTCCGGCAACACGAGAATCCCCTCGTGCTCCGGGGACAGCCCCAGCTCTCGTTCCGAGCAGATCATGCCCAGCGACGTCACGCCCCGGATCTTCGACTTCTTGATCTTGAGGTCGCCCGGCAGCCGCGCCCCCGGACTCGCCACGGCCACCTTCTGCCCGGCGGCCACGTTGGGAGCGCCGCAGACGATCTCCACCGGCTCCTCGCCGCCCAGATCGACCCGGCACACCGACAAGCGGTCGGCGTTCGGATGCCGGCCACACTCCGTCACGAATCCCACGCGCACGTCGCCGAGCTCCTGGCCGGCGCGCTCCAGGAAGTCCGCCTCCAGGCCGGAGACCGTGAGCTGCTCGGCCAACGCCTCGGGCGTCACCCCCACTTCGATGAACTCCGACAGCCAGCGCAGCGAAACCCGCATCAGAGCTGCTCCAGGACGCGCACGTCCCCGTCGTACAGCAGCCGAATCTGCGGCAGTCCGTGCCGCAGCATCACGCCCCGCTCGAGGCCCATGCCGAACGCGAAGCCCTGGTAGCGCTCCGGGTCGACGTCACAGTTGGCCAACACCTGCGGGTGCACCATTCCGCAGCCGCCCCACTCGATCCAGCCGCTCTGCGAGCAGGTGGCACAGCCGTCACCGGCGCAGAACGGACACCGGAAGTCCAGCTCGGCCGAGGGCTCGGTGAACGGGAAGTAGCTGGCGCGGAACCGCAGCTCGGTGTCGTCGCCGAACAGGTGGCGGGCGAATGCGTAGAGCACCCCCTTCAGATCGCCGAAGGTCACGTCCTCGTCCACCATCAGGCCCTCGACCTGGGCGAACATGGGACTGTGGCGCGGCGACATGTCGTGCCGGTAGACGCGCCCCGGCACGATCAGCCGCAGCGGCGGCTGGCGGCCGGTCATGGCCCGGATCTGCACCGGCGACGTGTGGGTGCGCAGCACGTGGTCGCCCTCGACCCAGAAGGTGTCCTGCATGTCCCGCGCCGGGTGGTCGGCGGGCATGTTGAGGGCGTCGAAGTTGTGGTACTCGGTCTCGACCTCGGGGCCTTCCTCGATGGAGAAGCCGAGGCCCAGGAAGAAATCGGCCACGTCCCGGATCATGACGGTCATGGGGTGCAGATGGCCCGGCGATCCGCCGGCGCCCGGCAGCGTCACGTCCAGACGGCGGCCGGCCAGCGCCTCGGCGTGGGAGGCGCTCTCCAGGGCCGTGCGCCGGGCCTGCACCCACTCGTCGATCCGCACCTTGACGGCGTTCGCGGCCTGACCGACCCGGCCGCGCTCCTCGGGCGGCAGGGTGCCGATCCCGCGCAGCACCTGGGCCACCGAGCCCTTCTTGCCCAGGTACTGGGCCCGCACCGCGTTCAGGTCGGACGCGTTCTCGGCTGCGGCGATCTCGGCTTCGGCCCGGGCAGCGAGCGCTTCCAGATCCGGCGGCGAGTCTGCCGGCGGTTGGCCTTGGCCCATTGGCACGGGATCAGCTGACCGCGGACTTGGCACGCGTGGCCAGCTCGCCGAACGCCTTCGGGTCCTCGACCGCCAGCTGCGCGAGAATCTTGCGGTCCACTTCCACGCCCGCTTCCTTCAGCCCGTTGATGAAACGGCTGTAGGAGAGGTCGTGCTCGCGGGCGGCGGCGTTGATGCGCGCGATCCAGAGCGCGCGAAACTCGCGCTTGCGCTGCTTGCGATCGCGGTAGGCGTAGGCGCCCGCGCGCTCCACCGCTTCGCGGGCCGCGCGGTACAGCTTGCGGCCGCCGAAGAATCCCTTGGCTTCTTTCAGTACGCGCTTGCGACGTCGTCGCGACGCCACGCCACGCTTCACTCGGGGCATGATGACTCTCCTAGAGACTCGGCAAGAGCTGCTTGATGCGCTTCTCGTCCGCCGGAGCGATCAGGGCTGCGGCCCGCAGCTGACGCTTCCGCTTGGTTCGCTTCTTCGTGAGGATGTGCTGCTTGTTCGCGCGGTTGCGCCGCAGCTTCCCCGACCCCGTCTTCGAGAAGCGCTTGGCGGCTCCCCGGTGGGTCTTCATCTTCGGCATCTCATTCTCCCTCGGTCGGCGAGGCGGCGGCCTCGGCCTCCTGCTGCTTCTTCATCTCGGCCACGGCCTCGCGGTCCGGGACCAGGATCATCGACATGAAGCGGCCTTCCATCCGCGGCGGATTCTCCAGCTTGGCGATGGGTCCGAGCAGTTCCATCACCTGGTTGAGCTTTTCACGTCCCAAGCGGGTGTGCACGATCTCGCGACCCCGGAACATGACGGTCACCTTGACCTTGTCGCCTTCCAGCAAGAACCGGCGCGCGTTGCCCAGCTTGAACTCCAGGTCGTGCATGTCCGTGCCCGGCCGGAGCTTGACCTCCTTGAGCGAGGCGGCGTGGCCCTTGTTCTGGCCGCTCTTCTTCTTCTGCTCGTACTTGTAGCGGCCGTAGTCCATGATCCGGCACACCGGCGGTCGCGCGTTCGGCGCCACCTCCACCAGATCCAATCCGGCCTCGCTCGCATGCTCCATTGCAGTCTCGGGCGACATGACCCCCAACTGCTCCCCATCGGGCCCGATGACGCGGATCTCGGGAACGCGAATGCGTCCGTTGACGCGGGTCTGATCTCGCTCGGGCTCGACCTTTCTGGTGAATCTCGCGGGCAGACGCCTACCTCCTATGCGCTGACACGCGCCGGACTCCGCTCTCCTGCGAGAACCGAGCGCCGCCGCCACGACCGGGCCTCGCGGGCACCGTTCGCCATCGCCGCTTCACGTTGCCGCCGCCCGACGGGGCCGACGGCATCTGGTTCATGAACGGGGAGAGACCGCAAACACCGAGCGGTGTTTGTCGATGCGGACCCCGTTCGGCACCCTGCTTCCACCACTTTGGCTTGCAGGGTCGGGTCCAAGGGCCGCCACCGCGACCCAGTCCATTCTGTCACCGCCGCGGCCGAGGGCGCGCTTTCGCACACCCTCCTCGACGGATGGTTGGCACGGGCGGAATTGAACCGCCGACCTCCGCCGTGTCAAGGCGGCGCTCTAGCCCCTGAGCTACGTGCCAGAATCCAGCTAACGAGGCGGATTCGATACCCTTTTGGGCGCCGCCTGTCAATTGGACCGCAACGTTCCGCCCCCACCCAGAATCGACGGGAAGCCAGTCCCCACGGGTGAAGGCTCTTCGGGAGGCGGCGGTGTCCAGCGGACCCGCACCCGCAGTGGCCCCTCGTCGGCCGCCAGCGCCTGGATGTCGAGCTCGTCGCTGCTGGCCCGCAGCATGCGCGCCAGCAGGATCTCGGAGGCCTGGTCCGTCTCCACTTCCAGGGCCACCCGGCCCCGCTCCCACTCCACCGGGACCACGCCTCGCGCCCCCACGGGCCCCAGCAGCAGGTCGCGCAACGCCTGATAGGCCCCGAACAACTCGACCCCCTCCACCTGGAGGGGCACCCGAACCGTTTCGGTCTCGGGGCCTTCGATCAGCCCCGCCTCCACCAGCCGCGTCTGCACGCGCGAGACGTCCACCGCCACCTCGACGACCACCACGTACTCCTCGCTGACGCCGGGCTCGTCGGAGAAGAGGGCCGTCCGCACGCCCCGGTCGTCCAGGATCCGGAAACGCGTCGTGTAGGGCACCATGTCCTCGCCCAGCACGTCCTCGAGCGTCGGCTCCTCGTCGCCCTCCGCGTCCGGATTCTCGTCGGGGACCACGTCGATCAGGAACTCGGTGGCCACGCGGGTCACGGCCTCGCGCAGGGCGGCCTGAATGGCGGCGTCGCGCGGCGGTCCGGTGGGCGAGCCGTCGCCGCGGAGCCCCACGGCGCCCACGGCCTCGAGCCGGCGTACCTCCCCGGCCCAGCCGGGCGCTGCGATCGCTCCCAGCAGCAGCAGCACGCCGAGCCCCGTCGCCAGCCTTCGCGGAAGCGTCACTGCCCTACCCTCGTCACCGGCTTGCCGAACAGCGCATCCACGTCTTTCGTGAGCGCCTCGCTCGGACGCACGCCGCGCACGGCGCCCACCGACAGAATCGTCTCGCTCTCCCCCGGGATCAGGATGTGCAGCGACACGCCACAGTCCCCCGGATGCTGCTCGAGCGCGCGCCGCAGCGCCAGCAGGCGATCCCGCGTCACATCCGGTTCGAGCACCCGAATCTCCAGCCGGCTCGCCAGCTTCTCCTCGGCATCGGCCAGCTTGAGCACGTCCCGCACCAGAATCTTGGGCGGATCCCCGGCTTCCAGGGTACCCGAGACCAGCAGCGGCAGCGGCCCGTCCTCGCCCTCTCCTTCCTTGGCCTGTTTCAGGAGCGTCTCGTGCTCGGCGAAGGGATCGGAGAAGATCACCAGGTCGAAGCTGCCTTCCAGGTCCTCCAGGGTTCCGAAGGCCATGCGCTGGCCGCGCTTGGTCCGCGTCTCGCGCAGCGCCGTCAAGAGCCCGCCGGCTCGGACCTCGCGGCCGTCCAGGTCGGCTGCGGTGGTGGCGGTCACGTCCGCGAAGCGGGCCAGCTCCTGGGCCACCTGCCCGAGCGGGTGGCCGGTGACGTAGAAGCCGAGCAGCTCCTTCTCGTGGGCCAGTCGCTCGCGCTCGGTCCAGGGGGCCGCGTCCTGGAGGCTGGGTGCGCTGCCCGCCGACGCCTCCGCGAGCCCCCCGAAGAGGCTCTCCTGGCCGATGGCCCGGTCGCGCTGGGTGGCGGCGCCGCGTTCGAGGGCGGCGTCCAGCGACGTCCAGACCGCCGCCCGGTTCTCGTGCAGCGAGTCGAAGGCGCCGCACTTCACCAGGGCCTCCACCACGCGGCGGTTGACCCGGCGCCCGTCCACCCGCTCGGCGAAGTCGAAGAGCCCGCCGAAGGGGCCGTCCTGCCTGCGCGAGTCCAGGATGGCTTCGATGGCGCCGGCGCCCACGTTCTTGATGCCCGCGAAGCCGAAGCGGATGGCGCCCTCCACCACGCTGAAGTCCCGCTGCGACTGATTGACGTCGGGCGGCAGAATCGCGATGCCCTTCTCGCGCACGTGGGCGATGTAGCGGGCCATCTTGTCGTGGTTGGCCGACTCGATGGTCAGCACCGCGGCCAGATACTCTTCCGGGTGGTTCGCCTTCAGGTAGGCCGTCTGGTACGTGATGTAGGCGTACGCCGCCGAGTGGGCCTTGGGGAAGCCGTAGCCCGCGAACTCGGCGATCAGGTCGAAGATCTCCCCGGCTTCCTTGCGCTCGATCCCGCGCTCCACCGCACCGTCCGTGAAGCGCTCGCGGTGCTTCGCCATCTCCTCGGGCTTCTTCTTGCCCATGGCGCGCCGCAGCAGATCGGCCTCGCCCAGGCTGTAGCCCGCCATGCGCTGGGCGATCTGGAGCACCTGGTCCTGGTAGATGATGCTTCCCAGGGTCTCTCGGGTCAGGTCCTCGATGCTCGCGTGGATGTACTCGACGCGCGTCACGCCGTTCTTGCGGTTGACGTAGTCGTCCACCATGCCCGACCCGAGCGGCCCGGGACGGTAGAGCGCCACCAGGGGAATCACCTCGCGGAACGACCGGGGCTTGAGCTTCAGCACCAGGTCGGTCATGCCGGACGACTCCACCTGGAAGACGGCCTCGGTGTCGCCGCCGCACAGGAGGTCGTAGGTCTTCTCGTCGTCCAGCGGGATCTTCTCTGCATCGAAGTCCGCATGGCCGGGCTTGCGCCGGATCATCGCCTGGGCGTCCGCGATCAGCGTCAGCGTCTTCAGCCCCAGGAAGTCGAACTTGATGAGCCCCAGCTTCTCGACGCAGTTCATGTTGTACTGCGACATCACGTCGCCCGACTTCGGGTCCTTGTAGAGCGGGACCATGTCGATCAGGGGCTCGGTTCCGATCACCACCCCGGCGGCGTGCTTCGACACGTGGCGCGTGATGCCCTCCAACCGCAGCGCCGTCTCGATCAGCTTGGCCACCTGGCCGTCGGCCTCCATCCGCGCGCGCAGATCCGGCGACTGGGCGATGGCTTCACTCAAGGTGATGCCCAGCGTCTCCGGCACCAGCTTCGCGATCCGGTCGACGTCGCCGAACGGCATCCCGAACACCCGCCCGACGTCGCGAATCGCGGCTTTGGCCTGAAGCGTCCCGAAGGTCGCGATCTGCGCGACCCGCATGGCGTCGTACTGCCCCTCGAGCTGGTCTCCCTCGGGCTTGGGGCCGTCGTACTTCTCGGCCACGTAGCGGATCACCTGGTCGCGGCCGCGCATGCAGAAGTCGACGTCGATGTCCGGCATCGAGACGCGCTCGGGATTCAGGAAGCGCTCGAAGATGATGTCGTACTCGATCGGGTCGATGCCGGTGATGCCCATGCCGTAGGCCACCAGACTGCCGGCCGACGAGCCCCGCCCCGGCCCCACCGGCACGCCGTTGCGTTTGGCGTAGTTGATGAAGTCGGCCACGATCAGGAAGTATCCCGAGAAGCCCATGGTCTTGATGACGTTGAGCTCGTGCTCCATGCGCTCCACGTAGCTGTCGTGGCGCTTCGGGTCGAAGGGCTCTTCGGGATCCATCCCCAAGTGGCGGCGCAGCCCCACGTAGGCCTGGTGCTCCATGACCTCGTCCAGGCTCTTCCCGGCCGGCACCTGGTACTCGGGCATGTGGTACGTGCCCATGGGGATCTCGAGCTCGCAGCGCTCGGCGATCACCAGCGCGTTCTCGACCGCAGACGGATGGTCGTGGAAGACCTCCCGCATCTCGTCGCCGTCCTTCACGTAGAAGCCGTGGCCGTCGAACTTGAAGCGCTTGGCGTCGTCCAGATTGGCGGCGGTGCCCACGCACAAGAGCACGTCGTGGTGCTCGTGATCGTGGTCTTCCAGGTAGTGGGCGTCGTTGGTGGCCACCAGCGGCAGGCTCAAATCGCTCGCCATCTTGATGAGCTCGGCGTTCACCAGGTCCTGGTCCGCAATGCCGTGTCGC
>JAKSBN010000410.1 GCA_022361175.1 Pseudomonadota bacterium
AGGTGCGCCGCATCTACGACTGGCTGGGCCAGCCGCTCTCGAACCGGGCCGAAGCCGCCATGAGCCAGTGGCTCGTGGACAACTCCCGCGACAAGCGCGCCGCACACCGCTACACGCTCGAGGAGTTCGGCTACACCGAAGCCCACCTGGCCGAGCAGTTCGCCCTGTACCGCGAGCGCTACATCGTCGACTAGCCCCGCGCGGGCTCTACAAGAACTTGACCAGCACCAGCGCGGGGTTCTCCGGGCCCCAGAGTGCGGTCGTCTCGAACACGGGCCGGAAGCCCTCTGCGGCGTAGAAGGCCCGCGTGTCCGCATAGGGCGGATGCGGGTCGGAGGGGCCGAGCGTCTTCACGTGGAGGATCTCGACGCCCTCGCTGCGAAGCCAGGCTTCCGCGTGGCTGACGAGCGCGCGTCCGATGCCCTGGCGGTGGCGCGTGGGATCGACCGCCAGCACGTGGATCTCGGCCGCGGCCGGGAAGTGCCGCTCGAGCGCGAGGAAGCCCACCTCGGTGCCGTCCAGCCGGGCTACGAAGGCCGTGCGTTTCGCCAGGCCGTGGATGTACTCCTCGTTGGTGGCGGGAATGCCGAACCACTCCGGCAGGGCGGCGAGGATGCGCTCGCAGGCGCCGGTCATGGCGGCCTCGAAGGGCACGATCTCGGGTGTCGGACGCAGAGCGGACATGGGGTGCCCGGATTCTACGCGATGAGCCGCCACGGCGGCACGCCCATGCGGGCGGGCGGTCAAGTCGCCGACGCGCGGCGTCGATGATGCGAGCATGAATCCCGTGACGCACTTCCTGGCGGGTTGGTCGGTGGGGACCGCCGCGCCCCTCGAGCCGCGCGAGCGCCGTCTGCCGGTCCATCACCGCTCTTTCCACGGAGAGGAGGGGTACCGCAACGCGGGCGGGCGGAAGCGAGCCGTGAGGCGGCACGCACGGGGGAGGTCGTTGTGGGCGTGACGTGGATCCGGATCCTGATCTCGACGGTGGCCGCGGTGCTGATCGCACTGCGGGTGCTGTATCCCGACATCAAGGTGGACGCCATCACCATCGGGCTCTTGTTCGTGGCGGTGCTGCCGTGGCTGTCCTCGCTGCTCGAGAGCGCGAAGTTTCCCGGCGGTTGGGAAGTGAGGTTCCGAGATGTCGACTCCGCGGGCCGGAAGGTGACCGGAGGCGCCGATGCGGGTGCCGCAGTGGAGACGCCTTCCTATCTGGGCATCTCGGACCAGGATCCGAACCTGGCGCTGGTGGGGCTTCGCATCGAGATCGAGCGGCGGGTGCGGGAGCTGGCGCGCCGAAGTGACGTGCCCTACAGCCGCCCCATGACGCGGCTGCTGGCCGACCTTCACCAGGACGGCGTGCTGGACGACCCGGCACTCGTCGGCCTGAGAGATCTGGTGCAGGCGGGCAACGCGGCCGCCCACGGCGCCCGCGTGGAACCCCAGGCCGCCGAATGGGCCTTCAACTACGGCCCCCAGGTGCTGGGAACCCTCGACGCCAAGCTCGAGCGGCTTCCTCCCGCATGCGCGCCCAAGGGGCGGCCGGGGGCCGACGGGCCGCAGTGACGGGCCAACGGGACGCCGCCGTTCAGTCTTCCTAGGGCTCTTCCTCGGGCTCGCCCGCGTCTGGCTCCGGCTCGGACAGCCACTCGATGGCGGCCTCGCGGTCCGTGTAGACCCCGTAGCTGCGCGGCAGTTCTTCGGCCAGCATCTGAACCATGCGGGCCACGCCGTAGTCCGCCGGTTCGGAGACCAAGAACGCGGATCGACCACCCGCTCGGGTGCGGTAGAACTCGCGGTTGATCCGAACCAGTTCCTGGACGTCTCGGGTGGCCAGCTGGCCAAAGCTGGCCCGAGTGAGGTCCCACAGCGTGTTGGGGAGCGGCCCGTCCGGGTACTGGCCGGCCACTTCATCGGTGCGTTTGCGATAGACGTCCGGCTCGATGCGTCCCGTGACCGTGACCACCCGAACGCGCCCCTCGGCCTCGAACGTGACCTCGAAACCCACGAGCCCAACCCTAACAGGGGCCGCTTCGAAGACCAAGGTCGCGAGGGGAGGGCGTGGTATGTTCGCGCGCGGCTCCGATCGCTGCTCGGTGGGAAGTGCTGGAACCGACACGGGGCGACGGGACACCGACAGGGACGGGTCGCGGCAGACGGGACTCGTTGGGGGGCACATGAAGGGAAAGCTCATCGGATTCACGCTGGCGTTCGCGCTGGTTCTCGGCCTGTCGCTACCCGCGGCGGCGCGGAACACGATGCACGACCTCAGCGTCAAGGCGGCCGTCGAGAGCGAGCGCGGCAAAGAGAAGCTCTTGGGCGTGAAGTACTACATGGCTGGGCAGCGCCACGCGAAGGCGGCTCGCGACCTGGGGACCTTCACGGCCAACCGGCGCACCAACGCGTTCAACAAGAGCGACGAGTTCGCCTGCCAGATCGCGTTTCTCTCGGCCTTGATCGCCCTGCAGAAGCGCGCCCAGTCGCTGGGGGCCGACGCCGTGGTCGACATCAAGTCGATGTCCCGCCACGGCGAGCTGGTGAGCGCCAGCCAGTTCCGGTGCGCGGCCGGAAACGTGGTCGCCAACGTGGTGCTCTCGGGCCGAATGGTGACGTTCAAGGGCCGCTAGCGCGGCGCGGCCGGGCGCTCGCCGTCGACCGCTTCGACGATGTCGACGCGCGTGCCGACGGGAACGCGGTCGAAGAGGTCGAGGACGTCGGCGTTGCGCATACGGATGCAGCCGTGGGAGGCCGGCGTGCCGATGGCGTCCTCTTCCGGCGTGCCGTGGATGTAGATGTAGCGGCGCATGCTGTCCACATCGCCACCGCGGTTGCGACCGCGCTCGAGTCCGCGCAGCCACAGGATTCGCGTCAAGATCCAGTCGCGTTCGGGCGCGGAGGCGGCGAGGGCGTCCGTACAGATCTCACCGGTCGGCCGCCGTCCCGCGAAGACGGCGCGTTCGGGCGCCCCGTCCCCGATCTTGGCCCGGATCTCGTGGGCGCCGCGCGGCGTCTGCTCACTGCCCTCGGACTCCCCCGGCCCCTTGGTCGCCGTGGAGACGGGGTAGGACACGAGCTCTCGGTCGTTCTCCAGGAGCGTCAGGGTCTGGGTTGCCAGATCCACGCGAATGCGGGCTGCGGTCATTCAGCCAGTCTAGCTTCCCGTCCAGCGACCTCCCGGCGCAGCGGCGGACGGGAAGGTTCTTCAGCAATAGCAACGATTTGGGGATCCTTTTGCGCTCTCTTTGATCCTTTATTGACCAACTAGGTCAGTTAATATATCGATCTTCGCAGAGGAGACCCGAAGCTGAAGCCGGAGTGGATCGCTCGACAGTCTGCGTGGCCGCGCGGCTGGGCGAGTCCGTCTTGGAGCTGGGCTGCGACCGCGCCCTCAGCGTGCACACGCTGTATTTCTGGCCGGATCTCGATGCGGGGCTGCGCGAGCTGGCTCGGGTGCTGCGCAAGGAGGGAGTCCTCTTGCTGGGCTACCACCCGGGCGAGAGCGAGTCCGCAGCCGCCCGCCTGCCCGACTCCGTCTACACGCTGCGCACCACCACAGAGGTGGAAGCGGGGCTCGCGCGCGCGGGCTTCGAGGCGATCGAAAGCGCTCGAGAGCCGCATACCGGAGTCGTGCTGACGTCCGCGCGCTGTGGAGGCGGTTCCCGTGTCGATTGATCCGTCGCTTCGGCGCGGGGTCTTGCTGCTCCTCGTCGCTTCGCTGGGGGCGGCGGCTCCGAGCGGCTGTGTGGGGGTGGGCCGCGTCGACGTGGCGCGCGTCCTCACGTCGGGCCGCGATGGCTGGCGACACCCGGAGCAGGTGATCGAGGCCCTCGAGATCCGGGCGGGAGATCGCGTGGCGGAATTCGACTTCCTGCCCGCCCAGAGCTTTCAGATATTCGCGCCACAGGATTCTCCGGATACACTGGGGCCCTGATGGCACGACAGATTCCGGCACATCGTTTCGACGATCTGGTCAACGAGGCCAGCGAGGTCTTCATCGCGCGCGGCTATCGCCTGACCCAGATGTCCGACGTGGCCACGGCCGTGGGCGTGGCCAAGGGCACGCTCTACTGCTACGTGGAGAGCAAGGAGGCGCTCTTCGCCCTGTGTCTGCTGAACGCCGACGCGCGGCCGGGCATCGAGACGCCGGAAGCGTTGCCCGTCCCCACGCCACCGCCCGGCGAGTTGGCGGCGCAGATACGGGTGCGTCTGGCCGACGAAGGGGTTTCGCCGGTGCTGCGCGAGGCTCTCGAGATTGAGAAGGCCGAAGACCCGGCCGCCGAACTGCGTGCGGTCGTGGCGGCCCTGTACGACACGATGGAGCGCAATCACCGGGGCATCAAGCTGCTGGACCGCGCCGTCGATCACCCGGAGCTTTCGGAGATCTGGCGGAACGCGGGACGAGAGGCCCCGCGCAAGGCCATCGCCCAGTACGTCGAGATGCGCATTCGCAGCGGGCAGTTTCGGCCGGTTCCGGACGTGGCCCTGGCGGCTCGGATGATCATCGAGATCTGTGCGACCTGGGCCGTCCACATCAAGTGGGATCGCATTCCCCAGGCCTTCGACCCGGTCGTGGCGCGCGAGAACGCGATCCTCTTCATGCTGCGCGCGCTCCTGCCCGATTAGCGGGTCGCCGGGCGGGGGGACACGTGGACTCGAAGCCGTCCCTCGTGCGTGGGCTCGACGCCTGGCTGCGCCGCACGCGCTTCGCGGCGCTGCGCGACGTGGTGGAGAAGCGCCCGGCCGAGGGGACGAACCTCGACGCGCTCGACGGCATTCGGGGTGTGGCCGTCCTGATCGTGGTGGCGAGCCACACCGACGGCCTCGGGCTGGAGGGCCACGGCGGCGCCGGCGTCTGGCTCTTCTTCGGGCTGAGCGCGTTCTTGTTGACCCGGCCGTTCGCGGCCGATCCGAGTCGGGCGCGCAGGGCGGCGTCGCTTCGCC
>JAKSBN010000523.1 GCA_022361175.1 Pseudomonadota bacterium
GCCGCAACGGTCACCACGCCATGGACGTGACGGCCGAGACCGAGGAGTGGTGGGTGCAGGAGGTGATCGCCAACCGCGGGAAGACGACCCGCAGCCAGGACTGCACGCCCGGGTACTACAACTTCGAGGGCGAGCACCAACGACGGCAGGACGGCAACTACAACGGCACCTATCCCCAGTACATCGCCCACGCCAAGAAGGTGCAGGAGCAGCTGGGTGAACACTTCGTGTTCACCCAGCGGTAGCTCCTCCGCTACGGGCAGATGATGCCCGTCCCCGGCCCACAGTCCTCGCCGGGCGGCCCGGGCCACGGACGCGGCGGGGGCGGCGGCGGGGGAGGAGGTGGCGGCGGCGGACGCGGCGGCGGCTCCCCGGCGACGGGACAGCGCGGCATCCGGAAGTCCTCGCGGCCACCCGGGTAGTCGCCCCAGTTGATGATCCGCAGCTCCGCCCGCGTGGTGTAGCTGTGGAGCCCGAAGTGGTTGGTCGCGGATGCATAGCCCAAGAGGCCGCGGGTGTGGTGCGTGCGCCGGGTGCCGGTGTAGTAGAGATTGCCCCTGCCGTTGAAGAGCCGGAAGCGGGCGACGTTCTCGACCACCGGGATGGTGTAGGTCGGGAAGCAGGGGGCGACCGCCTCGGCGCGCCCGATGAACGGCGTCGGCGCGTCGTGGAACGCGTCGATGACCACCTTGCGCTGGGTTCGGAAGAGCCGCAGGCGCACGTTGATGCCCCCGAGCAGCCGCCCGAAGTCGGCGCTCACGAAGTCCTCGAGAGCGTCGATGGCCCGCACCTCCAGGTCTCGAATCGCCGCCGCCACGTCGGCGTAGTAGCGATTCAGGCGGTTGTAGAGGAAGTCCTCGACGTAGGGGAGCTCCTCGTCCAGGTAGTCCGAGAGGTCGAAGCTCGGATGGGTCAGATCCCTCAGGTCCATCCGCTCCAGCTCCGGAAGCGCCGCCGCGATGAACTCCTCCAGGCCCTCGAGGCGGTCGAGCAGGGCGTCGATCTCGGCCTGGGTCCGGAGCTCCAAGCGAGCGATCAGGTCGTCGGTGACCGCGTTGGCGATGAAGGCCGCCACCGCGCTTCGCACGCCGCCCAAGAACCGCACGGCTTCCTCCGCCGTCTCGCGGATCTCGCGCGGACCCGACTCGCGCAGATCGGCCAGGATCTCCTCCAGCGCGAAGCGGTTGGCGAAGCGTCCGTTCAGCAGGTCGCCGGCGGCTCCCGCGCCGCTGTCGAGGGCCGCGATGGCCAGCTCGTCCACATCGACGATGTCGAAGAGGTCGTTCAGGAACTCGGCGATCTCGCCGATGATCGGCCGGTTGCAGTCGTAGGACACCCCGAGACTGCCGTCGAGGATGTCCACCTCGATCGGGTCGCCCGTGTAGAAGTCGTAGGCGATCTCGATGGCGACGTTGGTGAGGGCCAAGTCGGCGCGCACGTTCGATCCGCACAAGAACCGGGCCGTGCCGCTGTCGGGCCGGATGCGGGCCCCCACCGAAACGCTGGTGAAGCCGCCGATGGACGCCGTCACGCGCGTCCCGTCCCCCGAGAGCACGATCGTGGGAGTCGGGAACTCGTACCGGAAGTAGCGGAGGCTCCGCACGCCGTTGGCGTTGCGGATGGCGTCCTCGAACACGGGCCGAAACTGGGCCTCTCCCTCGGCCAGCTCGGCGAACACGTCGGTGTTCGGGACCGTGAGACTCGAAGCGCGGAACGACGGGCTCGGCCTGCCCGTCGGCAGCCGGAACTCGAAATCGGTGGAGAGCGGCGTCGCGTTGGGCGGCGGGCTCGGCGGTCCACCCGGAGGCCGCCCCCCAGGCCGGTCGCGGGGAAACTCGCGCTCGCGCTCGGATTGCGCGAACGCCGCGCCCGGCGCGGCGACGAGGCCTGCCAACATCAGTGTCAAGAGCATGAAGAAGCGGGTGGGCATCCTGGATCTCCTTGTCCGCTGCGGGTCGACCCAAGGGCAGAGCCCGGCGCACCGCGGCAGCGTGCCCTCCCTCCGCGGCGCCCGCGAGGGGCCGGGCCGTGAATTCCGAAAGTGGTCCGGATTCGCGCCGCGACGAGGGGAAGAGCCCTCGTCACCTGA
>JAKSBN010000347.1 GCA_022361175.1 Pseudomonadota bacterium
CCTTCGTGTCCAGGCTGTCGTGGGACTCGAAGTGGGCGCGGACCCGTTCGCGCAGCGCCGCCACCGCGTGGGTGTCGAACCAGAGGTCACCGGGCGCGCGCACCAGTCGCTGCTGTCGTTCGAGATGGGCCAGCAGGTCGCGCAGGTGGTTGTCGTCGATCCCGAGCGACTCGGCCCAATCGCGGAGGGAGGGCGGGTCCAGTCCGGCCGCGGCGGCTTCACCGGCGATGCGCTCCACCAGCGCTTCGGTCTCCGCGTTCAGCACCGGGGCGTGGTCGGGCCGCCTGGCGAGCTGTTGCTCGATCACCAGCTCTCCGGCGTCGGCCAATCGCCGCAGGGCGAAGCTCCCGATCTCGGCGGGAACGTTGTCGGGCAGCTGGCCTCGGAGTGTGCTCGTGGACATGCCCGGGCGCAGCGGCTCCGCGGCGTGGTAGGCGTCGAGGGCGACGAGAAGCGTCCGCTCGATCCGGGCCAGGGGCTCGACCGCGATCCACAGGCCACCGGTGGTGGCGGCCACGCCGGTCTGAACCAGCGCTTCCAGCTCGGACTCGAGCGCCGGACCCCGCAACCCGGTCTCGCGCCGAAGCGCCTCCTCGCTGCAGCCGCCGAGTCCCGTGCGCTCGATCCGGGCCGCCAGGCCGAGCCCGGGCTTGCCCTCCCGGAGCCGCGCCAGCTCGGCCGCGAGCCCCGGGTGGGACCGGCGCCGGCGCGGCGGGACGACGTCCAGCACGACGCCGCCACCCCAGGTGGCGCCGCCTTCCCGATCGCGGGCAAAGCCGCGCACGACGAAGCGATCGCCGGGCAGGAGCGCCAAGGGCGGGCCGTCCACGTGGACCCGTGCGAACCCCGTGGTGTCCGGACGCAAGCGGTCGCGTCCGATGGGAGCGACGCGCGCGCGGCGCTCGGAGGTGCTGGCCAGCAGCTCGACCGAGGTGGGGCCCGTCGCCTCGGGAGCGGCGGCCAGCCAGGTGATCTCGGCGTCGAAGGTCTGGGTCGGGGCGAGCGCATCGGGCTCGGTCAGCACCTCACCCCGGGAGAGTTCCGAGACCAGCACGCCCTGGAGATTGACCGCGCAGCGGTGGCCCGGCTCCACCCGCTCTTGGGACCGGCCGTGGTTCTGGAGTCCGCGCACCCGCACCCGCTCCCCGGACGGGATCCGTTCCAGTGCCGCGCCCACCGCCAGCGGCCCCCCTGTGAGCGTGCCCGTCACGACCGTGCCGAAGCCCTTCATCCCGAAGACCCGATCGATGCCGAGGCGCGCGGGTCCCGACCGCCGGGTGTGCGGGGCCGCGGACGCGAGGATCCCTCGCAAGGCGTCGCGCAGCACGTCCAGCCCGGCCCCGGTCGCACCGGAGACGGGTACGACCGGGGCGTCGGCCAGGGGCGTGGGCGCCAAGAGCTCCTGGATCTCCAACGTCGCCAGCTCGACCGTCTCGTCGTCGACGACGTCCAGCTTGGTGAGCGCCACGACGCCGCGCGTCGCGCCCAGCAGTCGGCAGATCGCCACGTGCTCTCGGGTCTGGGGCATCACGCCTTCGTCGGCGGCCACCACCAGCAGCACCAGGTCGATGCCGGTGGCGCCCGCCACCATCGTCCGCACCAGGCGCTCGTGGCCCGGCACGTCCACCACCGCCGCCCGGAGACCCTCGCCCAGCTCCAGCTCGGCGAAGCCCAGATCGATGGTGATGCCGCGCCGCTTCTCCTCCGGCAGCCGGTCGGTGTCGACTCCGGTCAGCGCGCGGATGAGCGTGGTCTTGCCGTGGTCGATGTGTCCCGCGGTCCCCAGGACCAGCGGAGGCGGCCCTGTCTCAGCGGGCGCCAAGGACGTCGCGGCCCAGGTAGGACTGCAGGGCGGCGGGCACGCGAACCCTCCCGTCGGCCTGCTGGTGGTTCTCCAGCAGCGCCAGGATCGCCCGCGGTACCGCAACGGCGGTTCCGTTCAGCGTGTGCACCAGCTCGTTCTTCTTGGAGTCGGCGCGGCGGTAGCGGATGCGCAGGCGGCGCGCCTGGAAGTCGGTGGTGTTGGAGGCGCTCGTGACTTCGCCGTAGTCGCCGGCTTCTCCGCGTCCGGGCATCCAGGCTTCGATGTCGAACTTGCGGTACGCCGGCGCCCCCAGGTCTCCGCTCGCCACGTCGATCACGCGGTAGGGCAGCTCCAGCGCCTGGAAGATCTGCTCTTCGATCTCCAGGAGCTCCTCGTGCATGGCGTCGGATTGCTCGGGGGTGGTGAAAGCGAACATCTCGACCTTCGAGAACTGGTGCACCCGGTAGAGGCCCCGGCTCTCGCGCCCGTGCGAGCCGGCCTCGGTGCGGTAGCAGTGGGAGAGGCCGGCGACCCGCAGCGGCAGCTCGTCCTCGTCGAGGATGCTGTCCGCGCGCAGCCCCCCCAGCGTGATCTCGGCGGTTCCGATCAGACACAGGTCCGCTCCCTCGATGGAGTAGATCTGCGTCTCTTCGCCGCGCGGGTTGTAGCCGGTGCCGTCCAGGATCTCGGGCCGCGCCAGGTCGGGGGTGGTGTAGAGCCCGAAGCCGCGTTCGCGCACCACGTCGAGCGCGAAGCGTTGGAGCGCCAGCTCGAGCAGCACCGCCTCGTTCTTCAGGTAGTAGAACTTCTGGCCCGCCACCCGGGCCGCGCTTTCGAAATCGAGCAGGTCGAGCTTCTCGCCCAGGGCCAGGTGGTCGAGCGGCGCGAAATCGAACGCCGGGGGCTTCCCCACCTCCTTCAGCACCCGGTAGTCGGCCTCGCCGCCGATGGGCACCTCGGGATGCAGGAAGTTGGGGAGCTGGCGCAGCGCCTCGTCCAGCACCTCTCGCGCCCCGCGCGCCCGCTCTTCCAGCTCGGCCACTTCTTCTTTCAGCCGCCGGCCGGCCTCCACGTGGGCGGCGCGGGCGTCGGGTGCAAGCTTGCCCTTGCCGACCTTCTGGTGCTCGTTGCGGCGCTGGTTGGCCTCGTTGAGCGCGGTCTGGGCCCGCGCCGAGGCCTCCTGGGCGGCCACCGCGGCGCCCACGTCGGCGCGCATGCCGCGGTCGCGGCAGCTCCTCTCGATGTCGTCCCGGCGCGTGGCGAGCGTGCGAGGGTCCAGCATGGCGGGCCAAGGGAAGCACAGGGCCGGCGTGGGGGCTAGACGCGGTGTCGCCCAGCGAGGAGTCTTGGGTCGGGCTCCTAGCCGCCCGAGGCCGCCGGCGGTTGCGACGGGCCGGCCCCGGCGCTCGCATCCAGCAGCCGCTCGAGCGCGCCGACCAGCTCCGGCGCATCGGGCTGGGTGCGAGGGGCGAAGCGCGCCACCACGCGACCCTCCCGGTCGACCAGGTACTTCTGGAAGTTCCACTCCACCGGGCCCCCGAGAGGCGCGGGCAGCGACGTCAGGTATTGGTAGACCGGATGAGCGGCCTCGCCGCGCACCGACACCTTCGAGAACATGGGGAAGTCGACGCCGTAGTTGGCGCGGCAGAAAGCGCCGATCTCGGCGTCCGTTCCCGGTTCCTGCCGGCCGAAGTCGTTGGACGGGAAGCCGAGCACCTGAAACCCGCGCTCCCGATAGCGTTCGTACAGCGACTGTAGGCCCTCGTACTGGGGCGTGTTCCCGCAGCGGCTGGCGGTGTTCACGATCAGCAGCACGTCGCCGCGGTAGCGGGAGAGGGACTCGCTCGGCCCCGCCAGCCGTTTGGCCTCGAACTGCAGGAGCGAGCGGTCGTCGCCGCCCAGCGCCGGCTGGGCGAGGAGCCCCAGCAGGGCGGCCGCGACGCCCAGCCGCCACAGCCTCGTGGTCTCGATTCGCACGCGTCGCTGCATCGGATCGGCCCTCCCTGGCGCTCTCGCCGCGAGGGAGCGTGCCACGATTCGATGCCGGGCGCCCGCGCTGGCCCGGTAGGGCCGCCGCCCGCGGGCGACGGCGCTAATGTGATCGGGCACACCTCGCCCCGGCCTCCCCGAGACGTAAATATAGGAGGGGGTGGGGGGATGGATGCAGCCTGGGAAGATCACCCAGGAGTTGGCCCGGAGCTCTCACTCGTGCAGCGCAGTCTTTCTCACCGCAGTCTCGTTTCCACACCCAAGCGCCCGCGGCGGGCGCTGGCGGCCCTCCTGGCCCTCGCCCTCGCCTGCGGCGGCGGCTCCGGCGGCAGCAGCGACGACGACGGGCCCCCGCCCGACACGGGCCCCTTCGGTCTGGAGGTGCGGGTTCCGGTGGCGCCCCTCGCGTTCCCGTTGACCCTGCCCGATCCGGGCACGTACAGCCCGGTCGACGCGTTTCCGTCCCTCGACTTCGCGTCTCCCGTCTTCCTGACGTCCGCCCGCGACGGCAGCAACCGCCTCTTCGTGGTCGAGCAGGGGGGCGTCATCCGCCTCTTCGACAACGACCCGGCCACCACCACCACCGAGATCTTCCTGGACATCAGCGACCGGGTGCCGTCGCCGGGCACCGAGGCCGGGCTGCTCGGGCTGGCCTTCCACCCCAACTATCCCACCTCGCCGTGGTTCTACGTCTACTACTCCGTGGACGACGACGGTCCGCGCCGAACCCGCATCTCGCGGTTTCGCGTCTCGGCGGACCCGGACCGCGCCGACGCGGGCTCGGAGGACGTGCTGCTCGAGATTCCGCAGCCCTCCTGCTGCTCGAACCACAACGGCGGCATGCTGGCGTTCGGGCCCGACGGCATGCTCTACGCCTCGGTGGGCGACGGCGGCCAGGCCCCCGGCTCCGCCGACCACGGCCAGGATCCCTCCAACCTGCTGGGCGCGATCCTGCGGCTCGAGGACGACGGCGACATTCCGGCCGACAACCCCTTCGTGGGCATGCCGGGCATGCGCGGCGAAATCTGGGCCTACGGCTTTCGCAACCCCTGGCGCATGAGTTTCGATCGCGAGGAGGGGACGCTCTTCGTCGGCGACGTGGGCCAGTCCGACGTCGAGGAGATCGACATCGTGACCCGGGGCGGCAACTACGGCTGGGGGGTCTACGAGGGAGACCGGCCCTTCCACAACCCGGGCAACCTGCCGCCGTCGGCCTTCGACGGCCCCATCCACACCTACACCCACGCCGAAGGCCAGTCGGTGACCGGGGGCTACGTCTACCGCGGCTCGAACCTGCCGGGCCTGATCGGGGCCTACGTGTACGGGGACTTCGGCAACAACGCGCCCATCTGGGCGTTGCGCGTCGAAAACGGCGTCCGCATCTCGAATACGCTCCTCGCCAACGTCAACCGCGGGGCGGCGTTCGGCGAAGACGCCGCCGGCGAGCTCTACCTGGTCGGCATCTTCGGGACCATCACGCGCCTGGTCGAGAACGGCGGTGGGGGCGACCCGGGCCTACCCGAGCTGCTGTCGGAAACGGGGCTCTTCGCGGACACCGCCGCGTTCGAGCCGGCACCGGGCCTGATCGAGTACGAAGTCAACGCACCGCTCTGGTCGGACAACGCGCGCAAGCGGCGCTTCCTCGCGCTGCCCGGGACGCAGCGCATCGGGTTCCGCAGCAGCGATGCGTGGACGTTCCCGGTCGGCACGGCGCTGGTGAAGCACTTCGAGCTGGAGACGGCGCCGGGCGAGTTCGCGCGCCTCGAGACGCGCGTCTTCTTCCGGCACACGGGGGGCTGGCAGGGGTACACCTACCGCTGGAACGAGGACGAGACCGACGCGGTGCTGCTGGACGAGGCGGAAGACGAGGAGTTCACCGTCCAGGACCCGGACGCCCCGGGCGGCGAGCGCCAGCAGGTGTGGCACTACCCGAGCCGCACCCAGTGTCTCGCGTGCCACACCAGCGAGGCGGGACGCGTGCTCGGCGTGCGGACCGGCCAGCTGAACCGCGACTTCGCCTATCCGGTGATCGTCGACAATCAGCTGCGCGCTTGGAACCACATCGAGCTCTTCGACCGCAACTTGTCCCGGCCGAACAACTATCCTGCCTACTCCGACCCGGCGGACGCGACCGCATCGCTGGCCGGGCGCGCCCGCTCCTACCTGGCCGCCAACTGCGCCATGTGCCACCAGCCCGGAGGCGGCACGCCGGTGGACATGGACCTGCGCTTCGAGACCTCGCGTTTCAACCTGCGCGCGATCGACGTGCCCGCGGCCAGCGGCGGCGGGCCCCGGATCGATCCCGGCGACGCGGCGGGGAGCGTGCTCTACCAGCGCATGAACGCCACCGACAGCGATCGGATGCCGCCGCTCGCCACCGACCTGGTCGACGAGGTCGGGACCACCGCCGTGGGCGCTTGGATCGACGCGGGCGCCAACTAGCGCCTCGCGTTGGCCTGAGGCGACCGTTCCTCCGCTCGACGCGGCGGCGCGGAGATGGCTACCGTGCGGCTGGGCCCTGCCGCGGCGACGGCACTCGTCGCAAGGGCGGGCCGGGGCGGGGTGCGCGTGGCGGACCGGATCGACGTTCGCGTGGGAAGAGGGCTGGCCGCCGGCACGCGCTGGGTGCTCGCCCGGGCGCGCTTCGTGGTGGCGGGGACGCTCCTCGTCACGGTGTTCCTGGGCATCTACACCGCCCGCAACCTCGGGGTCAACTCCGACAACGTCGAGCTCATCTCGCCCGAGCTGCCCTTCCGCAAGATTCGCGACGCCTACGCCCGCCAGTTTCCCATTCTCAGCAACTCGCTCCTGGTGGTGATCGACGCCGAGACCCCGGAGCTGGCGCGCGACGCCGCTGCGCGCCTGGCCGCCCGGCTGGGGGCCGAGACGGACCGCTTCACGGAGGTGACGATCCCCGGCGCGGGCCCGTTCTTCGAGCGCCACGCGCTCCTGTATCGGGACGTCGACGAGGTGGAGGCCTTCGCGCTGGAGCTGACGCGCCTCCAGCCCGTGATCGGGTCGCTCGAGGCCGAGCCCACGCTCTCGAATCTCGCCGCTCTGATGCGGCAGGCCCTGCCGCAGCTGTCGGACGGCCAGGATCCGGCCCGCGTCCAACCGGTCATCGATCGCGTGCGTCAGGCCGCCGTGGCCGTGGTGGAGGAGTATCCCGTCTTCGTCTCGTGGGAGGAGATCTTCCTCCAGGGCTCGGCGATCGAGACGGCGCGACGACGGGTGGTGTTGGCGGAGCCCGTGCTCGAGTTCGGCGCCCTGCTGCCGGCGGGCCCCGCGCTGGCGCGCATCCGGGCGGCGGTGGCGGAGCTCGGGCTGGATTCCGACACCGGCGTCCGCGTCCGCGTGACGGGGAATCCGGCGCTCAACCACGAGGAGATGGTCGGCCTCTTCTACGACATCGCCGGGGCCGGCGTCTTCTGCTTTCTGCTGGTGGCCGCCATCCTCTACCGCGCCCTGCGCTCGCTGCGGATCGCCGCCGCCGCCGTGGTGACGCTCTTGGTGGGGCTGGTGCAGACGGCGGCCTTCGCGACGGCCGTCGTGGGCCACTTGAACCTGATCTCGATCGCCTTCGCGGTGCTGTTCATCGGCCTGGGGGTCGACTTCGCCATCCATCTGGGGATGCACTACGCCGAACGGCGTCGCGACGGCGACGAGCACGAACCCGCTCTCGTCGGCGCGGTCTCGGACGTGGGGGCATCGCTCCTCCTGTGCGCCGTCACCACGGCGGTGGGCTTTCTGGTCTTCGTGCCCACGGACTACCTGGGCGTGGCCGAGCTGGGGCTGATCGCGGGCATGGGCATGCCGATCATCTTCGGCCTCACGCTCACCTTCTTCCCGGCGCTGCTCTCGACCGCGCTGCGCCCGGACGGGATCGATCCGAACCTGCCCCTGACGTTTCGGCGCCATCCCGGCGCGTGGGTCGCGCGACACGCGCGCACGGTCTTGGGGGCGGCCCTCGGCCTGGGGGCGGGCGCGCTGCTCTTCGCCCCCGACCTGCGCTTCGACTCCAACGTGGTGGACATGCGAAATCCCGAGACCGAGTCGGTGCAGGCGTTCAACGATCTCTTGGCCGCACGCGGCGTGAATTCGCCCTGGTACGTCAGCGTGGTGGCGCCGAGTCTGGAGGAGGCGGATCGGTTGGCGCGGCGGCTGGAGACGCTGCCCGGCGTCGAGCGCACCATCACGCTCTCCTCCTACGTGCCCGGCGACCAGGAGGAGAAGCGCGAGATCCTGGCGGACGCGGCCTTCCTGCTCGACACGGGGGGCGGGCCGGGCACGCCACCGTGGCCCGGCGCCAGCGTGGAAGAGCAGCTCGAGGCCCTGCGGGCGCTGCGCGACGCGGCTCGCGTGGCCGCGTACTCCGAGGGGGTGCTGGCGACCAGCCTGAGCGCGCTCGGCGCGGATCTGGACCGGCTGCTGTCGCGGATCGAGGAGGGGCAGGAACCGGAGGAGGCGCTCGCCCGGCTGGAGGAGACGCTTCTCGGCGGTTTTCCCGCGCAGGTGACTCGGCTGCGACGGGCGCTCGAGCCGGACGTCGTTACCCGCGAAACGCTGCCGCCGGACCTCACCCGGCGCATGCTGTCGGGCTCCGGTGCCGCGCGCATCCAGGTGTTCCCGCGCGAACGCCTCGATCGCGGGGACGCGCTCGAGGCGTTCGTGGGCGAGGTGCGCGCGGTGGAGCCCACTGCGACGGGCATGGCCGTGGACATCGTCGAGTTCGGGCGCACCACGGCGGACTCGTTGGTGCAGGCGCTCGTGTCCGCCGTCGTCGTGATCACCGCGCTGCTGCTGCTGATCTGGCGCCGCGTTTTCGAGGCCGGTCTGGTGCTGCTGCCCCTGATGTTGGCCGCGGCGCTCACCGGCGCCAGCATGGTGGCGCTGGGGCTGCCCTTCAACTTCGCCAACGTGATCGTGCTGCCGCTGCTGCTGGGAATCGGCGTGGACAGCGGGATCCACCTGGTGCAGCGCGCGCGCGATGCCGCGCCCTCGCCGAACGAGCTGCTGGGGGACACGACGGCCCGCGCCGTCTTCTACAGCGCCATCACCACCGTGGCCAGCTTCGGGAGCCTGGCCTTCTCCTCCCACCGCGGCGTCGCCAGCCTGGGCGTCCTGCTGGTGATCGGCATCGCCTTCACCGTCCTCGGCAACCTCATCGTCCTCCCCGCCGCCCTCACCCTCCGCAACCCCAAGTCCTAACCCCAAATCCCCCCTCGGCCGTGCCGCCCGTGCCCCACCCGAACCTGCACCGCACAAGCGGGGGCGGCGAGGGCAGCTCCGGCGAAATCAAGCGCAGCCCCACCAACCCCGACCGCAGCAAAATCTCCGCCAGACTCCGGGCCCCAATCGAGCCTCCGCCACCACGCGAGCCATTCGCCGGAGCTGCCCTCGCCGCCCCCGCTGACGACCGAGCTCCCCGTTCGCAAAGCCACAACCACAAAGACAAAACCGCGAAGCTACAACCGCGGCAGCACCGCCGACACGAACAGCTCCAGGCTCTCCCACGCCACGTCGGGATCCAGCCCGCCCACCAGCGGATGGAAGAGCAGCGGCGTCTCGGGACCGAGCTTCTCCGCCAGAGCCACGCACTCGTCCGGCGTCACCACCGCGTGCAGCCCCAGCTGGCGGATCGTGGCCACGTCCTCCATGGGCCGAAACGGCGTGTCGGCGTTGCCCTCGGTGGCCCAGCGTCCGTAGGCGTTCATCTCGTGCAACACGTGCGGACCGAGCTGGCTCCAGGCGCGCTCGGGGTCCTCGGCGACGTGCACCAGCATGGGCCCCTCCGGCTTTCGCAGGCGCCCCGGCGTGCGCCCCAGGCGTTTGCACTCATCTTCGTAGATCGCGTAGAGCTCGGTCTTGGGCAGCATCGGCATGAAACCGTCGCCCACACGCGCGGCCCGGCGCGCCGAAGCGGCAACGCCGCCGCCGACGAGAACCGGGGGCCGGGGCCGCTGTACGGGGGGCGGTGTCACGCGGAAGCGGGCGCCTCGGTACTCCACCGGCTCGCCGGTGAGGGCGGCGGCGAAGACGGGCAGTTTCTCGTCCAGCAGCGCGGCGCGCTGGGACGACTGGAGCCCGAACATGGCGAACTCGGACGCCACGTAGCCGAGCCCCACCACCACCTCGACCCGACCCTGGCTCACGTGGTCCACGACCAGCGTCTCCTCGGCGGCGCGGATCGGATCCAGGAGTGGGAGGATGAGCGCGCCCACCACCACGCGGCACCGCTCGGTGCGCGCCGCCACCGCCGCGGCGAAGGTCTGAGCCGAAGGCAGGTAGCCGTCGTCCGAGCCGTGGTGCTCGGACACGATGATCTCGCCGGCGCCGTGCTGGTCCGCGTAGGCGGCCAGGTTCAAGGCCTCGCGGTAGAGCCGGGGCGCCGGCGCCCCGATGTCCGGAGCGCGCAGGTCGAAACGAAGAGCGAAGCCCGCCACAGTGCCGATCCTCCAGGAGCTGGAATGCATTCCGCTGAGTGTGGTTGACAGCATGCCAAAATACTGACTAAATGTTCAGTCAAATAGACCTTTTCGCCACGGGAGCCCACCTCCATGCCCGGACCCAAGGATCGAGATCTCGCGCAGACCCAGGCCCAGCTCGAAGCCTGGCTGGCTCCCCGGCTCGAGGCGGAAGGCCCGGTCCGGATCGAGGGCTTGCAGGGCCCGTCGGAGACCGGCTTCTCGAGCGACACGCTGCTCTTCGACGCCCACTACCGCCGGGCCGGCCGCGAGGCGTGCGAGCCCTTGGTGGCGCGCCTCAAGCCGAGCGGCTTCACCGTCTTCCAGCACTACGACGTCGAGATCCAGTACCGCGTGATGGACGCGCTGGCCGATACCCCGGTGCCCGTCCCGCGCATGCGCTGGTTCGAGGCCAGCGCGGGTCCGCTGGGGGCGCCGTTCTACGTGATGGACCGCGTCGCCGGCCGGGTGCCGTCCGACTCGCCGCCCATGCACACAGGCGGCTGGGTGTACGACTTGTCGCCCGAGGACCAGGCCGCCCTGTGGTGGAACGGGCTGGACGCCCTGGCGGCCGTTCACCGGCTCGACTGGCGCGCGTTGGGCTTCCAGTTCCTGGACCACCCGGAGGCGGGCGACGGCTTTCTGCAGCAGCAGCTGAACGAGTACGACGCCTTCCTCGACTGGGGGCTCGATCGGTCGCGCTACCCGCTGCTCGAGCGGGCGTTCGCGTATCTGCGGGAGGCGGCCCCGGAGAACCAGCCGGACGGTGTGTGCTGGGGCGACGCGCGGCTCGGCAACCAGATCTTCGACGGCCTGAAGTGCGTGGCCGTCCTCGACTGGGAGATGGTCCGTCTCGGCAACCCGGTCGACGACCTGGCTTGGTGGCTCGCCATCGACCGCTGCTTCTACGAGGGGATCGGGATCGACCGGCTGCCCGGCTTCCCCGAGAAGGCGGCCACCGTGGCGCGCTGGGAGGAGCGCACCGGGCGCGAGGCCGCACACCTGGAGTACTACGAAGTGCTCGCGCTCTTCCGCTTCAGCGCGATCATGGCGCGCGTCGGGCTCCAGATGAAGCACTACGGGATCCTGCCGGCGGACCACACCATGGACCGCGACAACCTGGCCTCCATCACGCTGCAGCGCGCGCTGGCGGAGCGGGGCGCGGCGTGAGCGCCGGCGTGGCCGCGGGCGGTCGCGAGGCACGTGCCTCGGCCACGCGTCGCATCGTGCTGGACGCCGCCATCGCCGTCTTCGCGGAGGAGGGCTTCGAGGGCACGACGATGCGCGACGTCGCCGACCGCTCGGGCGTGAAGCAGCCGCTCATCGTGTACCACTTCGAGAACAAGCAGAAGCTCTGGCGCGCGGCCGTCGACGAAGTGTGGCGACGCATGGAGACGGCCGTGGCCGAAGCCGCGGGCAACGGCGGCCGCGGCTTCGATCCCGAGCGTCTCAAGACGCGGGACGACCTGGGACGCGCGCTGCGGGCGATCGCGCACGGCATCGCTTCCCATCCCGAGTACCTGCGCATCGTGCTGCGCGAGGCGTCGCACCGCGGCGACCGCTACGCCTGGCTCGACGAGAACCACATGGGGCGCAACCACCGGGACGCCCGCACCCTGGTGGCGTGTGCGCAAGAGCGGGGGCTCTTGCCGCAGGCTTCGGTCGACCACCTGGTCTACATCCTGATCGGGGCGCTCACCTTCGCCATGGCCATCGAGGCCGAGGTGGAGCAGCACACGCGCCAGAGCCCGCGAGACCCGGCCTTCCTGGACGCCCACGTCGACGCGCTGATGAAGTTGTTGGTCCCGCACGGGACCGACGCGAGGAGGGAAGGCGATGCCCAAGCGACGTGATCTCGTTCGCATGACCGACGCCGAGGTGTGGTCGTTCATCGAGACCCAACAGAGCATGCAGTTCGCGTCCATCGGCAAGGACGGGACGCCCCATCTGGTGACCCTGTGGTTCGCCGTCGTGGACGGCGCCATCGTGTTCGAGACGTTCACCAAGTCTCAGAAGATCGTGAACCTGGCGCGCGACCCGCGCTGCACGCTGCTCTTCGAAGACGGTGACGTCTATCACGAGCTGCGCGGCGTCTCCATCAAGGGACGGGCCGAGCTCAAGGGCGACGAAGAGGTCGTGCACGAGTTGTCCATGGCCGTCTTGCGCCGAAACACGCCGGACGTGCCGGAATCCGCCCTGGAGAAGGTCTCTCGGGCCCAGGCACCCAAGAAGACGGGCGTCGTCATCCGCCCCGAGCGCATCCTGAGCTGGGATCATCGCAAGCTCGACGTGGCCTATTAGGCTGGCGCGACGGGCGGCCGGACTCGAGCGATTTGAGCAAGAAGGCGCACACGTCGAGCGACTTCATCGCCAGCCGTTGACGCGGCGCGCCGCCGAGCCATTCTCTGGGCGGATTCCAGACGTCCCCCAGCTCGCGACGAACGCCTCCCCCCCGAGAGTCTTCGGATGAGCGACTTCCTGGTGGTCGCACCTCTTGGTGCTCTGCTCGTACTCATGCTCGCCTACGTCGGCGTTCGCTACCGCTCCCGCGCCGCAGCGCCCTGGGTCGTCTTCTGGATCTGCATCTGGCTTTCCGGCTGGACCGGCGATCCGCTGGTGCCGGTCCCGCTGCGCGCCGCGGGGGAGGCGTGCGGGACGCTGTCCGCGTTTCTCCTGTGGGCCGGAGTGGCGGGCTTCGTCGGCCAGCCCGGATGTCGGCGCATCCTGGCGCTGGGCCTCGCTGCGGCTGCGCTGCGGGCGGGTGTCTTCGCGTGGGGAGACTTCGCGCTTGCGCGTTGGCTCACCCTCGTCGTCGAGGTCCCGGTGCTGGCGGTGGTCACGCTGACCTTGGTGCGGCGCGCGCGCGCGGCCGGGACGGGGCTGGCCCAGCGCGGCCTGGCGGGCGGGGTCTTCGTGGTGGCCGCGCTCACGTTCGCCGATCCATGGCTTCGCTCGGCCGCCGGCGTCTACCGCGATGGCGTGATCGAACTCTGGGCCGTCGTGTCCCACCCGGTTGCCGTGTTGCAGATCCTGGCCATCGTCGAGAGCGCGCGCGATCGCGCCGAACGCGCACTGCGCGCCAGCGAAGAGGCGCTGCGCAGCGCGCTCATCGAGCAGCGCGGCCAGCAGGGCGAGCTGGCGGCGTATCGCGAGCAGCTGGAGCAGCTGGTGGAAGAGCGCACCCGCGAGCTCGAGCGTTCGCGGCAACTGGCGTCGATCGGGACCCTGGCCACCGGCATCGCGCACCAGATCCGCAACCCGCTGGGGGCGATCTTGCTGGCGGCCCAGGACGCGCGGGCGGAGCCCGAAGCCGCGGGGTCTTCGCGCGCCGCACTGGCCACAGTGGAGCAGGAGGCACGCCGCGCCGGCGCCATCGTGAAGAGCCTGCTCGGGCTGGTGCGAGGCGATCTCGGCGAACGCTGGTGCGTGGCCCTCGACGACGTGCTGGCCGGCGCCTGTGCGGTGGCGCGACCCCTGGTGGAGGCGCGCGGCGGCAAGCTCCACGCGCGCCTCCAGCCCGGGAAGATCGAAGTGCAGGCCGATCCCGTGCAGCTGGAGCAGGTGCTGGTGAACGTGATCCAGAACGCCGCCGAATCGCGGCCGCTCGGCGTCGACGTGTGGTTGAGCCGCGAGCCCGCGTCCGGCTGCGTGCGGATCCGGGTCGAGGACAACGGACCGGGGATTCCCGACGCGGTGCGCGCCAGGGTCTTCGAACCCTTCTACACCACGCGCTCGGAAGAGGGCGGCACGGGTCTCGGCTTGGCTCTCGCCAACCGGATCGTTCGCCGGCACCGCGGGCAGATGGGCCTGGGTCCGAGCCGCGAGCGCGGGGGCACCTGCGTCTGGATCGAGTTGCCTGCAGAGCCGTAGCGCTCCAGTGTCGGAGCCGCCCCGCGGGAGAAGGGCAGCCAGCGGTTGCGGAGCGGCGGCTCGGCGGTCGACCGGTCTGCGGGGCTGTGTTACCCATTGCGCCGCTTCCCGGCCGGGTTCTGGCGTTCCGAGCGGCGATTTTGATTGCGCACGCGGGGCCTTCCGCGATTTCGCGCAATCGGGCCCGAAGGTGCTCGCCCGGCCCCCGTCGCCGGCGGCCCGGGCAGCAACGCGGGGATCGAAGTGTCGCAATCGGCTCTCTCAGTGCTGCGTACCTACGCGGATCTCACCAAGCCGCGCCTGCTCCCCATGGTGCTCTTCACTGGACTGCCCGTTTTCGGCATGGCGGCCGGGCGTGAGCCCTCGCTGGGCTTCGCCGGACTGACGCTCCTCGGCATCGCGTTGGCCGCCGCTTCGGCCAACACCCTGAACGCCTACATCGAGCGCGACAAGGACGCGCTCATGGAGCGCACCCGCGAGCGTCCGCTGCCGTCCGGCAAGATCGCGCCGGGCGCCGCGCTCGGCTTCGGCCTCGTGCTGGCCGTCGCCTCGACGCTGCTCCTGGGTGCCGTCGCGGGTGCTCCTGCGGCGGGGCTCGGCATCGCCAGCATCCTCTTCTACGTCTTCGTGTACACCGTCTGGCTGAAGCCCCGCTCGGCCTGGAATGCCGTGATCGGCGGGGCCGCCGGCGCGGCGGCGCCGCTGATCGCCGACGGTGCCGTCAACGGCAGCGTCGGGCTCGCCGGCTTGACGCTCTTCGCCATCGTGTTCTTCTGGCAGCCGCCCCACGTCTGGGCCATCGCCCTCTACCGCAAGCGAGACTACGAAGCCGCGGGTATCCCCATGCTGCCCAGCGTGATCGGTGACCAGCCGACCCGCTGGCGCATGCTCTGGTACACGCTCGGCCTGGTGCCGGTGACGCTGGCGCCGGTGGCCCTGGGACTGCTCGGGCCCATCTACCTGGCCGTGGCCCTCGGCATGAACGCTTGGTTCGTGTTCGCGGCGGTGCAGGTGTTGCGGGAGCGGACCGATGCCGCGGCCCGCCGCATGTTCCACGTGTCGCTGGCCTACCTGTTCTCGCTCTTCCTGGCGATGAACGTGGAGCTCCTGATCGGAGCCTGAGCGAGGGCCTCATTCCGTCCTCCTCTGCGCGAGCCAGCCTCCCGATTCTCCTGAGCGTCGTGGTCGTCGACCTGGTGGGCTTCGGGGTGGTCATTCCCGTGCTGCCCTTCGTGGTAAAGGACCTGGGGGCCAGCGCCACGGTCCTGGGCGGCATCCTGAGTGCCTACGCGGCCACGCAGTTCCTGTTCGCGCCCGTCTGGGGCCGGCTCTCGGACCGCTTCGGGCGCCGGCCGGTGCTGCTCTCCACCATCGCCGGGACGGCGCTGTCGCTGGCCCTGCTGGCGGCCTCCGAGTCGCTGGTCTGGATCCTGGCGGCTCGGCTGCTGGGAGGCGCCTTCGCCGCCAACGTCAGCGTCGCGTCCGCCTACATCGCCGACGCCACCGACGAAGCCGAGCGCACGCGCTGGATGGGACTCCTGGGCGCCAGCTTCGGGATCGGCTTTGTGCTGGGGCCGGCGTTGGGAGGCGCCCTGGCCCCCGTCGCGCCCTCTGCCCCGCTGTGGGCCGCGGCCGGCCTGGCGGGCATCAACTTTCTCTACGCGGTCGTGGCGTTGCGCGAACCCCCGCACGAGTCCGGCGGGGCCCCGACCCCGTCGCCCGACCAGACGCGGCTCGGAACGCTGCGCTCCACGTCCGTTCGACGCCTCTGCCTGGCGAATCTGGCCTTCGCGCTGGCGGTCACGCAATTGGAGACCGTGTTCCCATACTTTATGTCTGACCGGTTTGGGTTCGAAACCCCACAATTTGCGGCTCTGCTGGTGGGCATGGCCGTCGTGATGGGTGGCATCCAGGGGGGCGGGATGAAGCCGCTCTCGGCGCGCTTCGGCGAGCGGACCCTGGTGGTGGCCGGCTGCGGCCTGCTGGCGTTTGGCTTCGCCGCGATTCCGCCGGTCTTCTCCTTCGCCCTGCTCCTGATTCCGTTGCTGGTGTCGGCCGTCGGCCGGGCGCTGATCCAACCCTCGCTGATGTCGCTGGCGTCGGTGGTGGCCACACCCGCCACGCGCGGCGCGGTCATGGGCACGTACCAGGCGGCGGGCTCCCTGGCGCGGGTCTTCGGGCCGGCCGCAGCCGGGTGGTTGTACGATCGCGGCGTGTCGCTGCCGTTCTGGCTGGCCGCGGGCTTGGTGCTGGCGGTGGCTCTCGCCGGACGCTGGCTGCCCGATCGAACCCCCGAGCTGGAGGCCTAGCCCGTGGATCTCTCTTTCCTGCCCACCTTGAACGCCGCCTTGAACGCGGTGGCCACCGCGCTGCTGCTCTCGGGTCGCCTTCGCATCCGGCTGGGCGACGTGGAGGGCCACAAGCGGCGGATGCTCGCGGCCTTCGGCGTTTCGACGGCCTTTCTCGCCCTGTATCTCCTGCACAAGATCTCGCGGAATTTCGAGAACACCACGTTTCACGCCGAGGGCTGGGCCAAGGCGGCCTACCTGGTGCTGCTGGCCAGCCACGTGACCCTGGCCATGGCGGTTCCCGTGTTGGCCGTGCTCCTGATCGCCCACGGCCTGCGCGGCCGCATCGATCGGCACCGGCGGCTGGCCCGCGTGGCGTGGCCCATCTGGATGTACGTCTCGGTGACGGGGGTGCTGATCTACCTACTGCTCTACCCCTTGAACCCCGCTCCGGCGTAGCCACTGTGGCCTTCCGCCACGCTGCGCGGACATCCTCGCAGGTCCCCGCCCGCCCAGTGTTTTTGCCGATGCTCCCGAGCGCAACGCAGCGCTGCAGAAGACGCCCGTTTGGCTTGTGGATCGAGTACGAGTGGGCTACCTCCGACGCGGCTCGGGCTCCCGCGAGGTTGGACGCTTTGAGCGGATCGTCGTGGATCCTCCCTCCATCGCTCCATTGGCTCCTCCTCCCACGTGGGGCTGGAGATCGATGGCTGAACAGCCGACGAGACGGGTTCGCGAGGGACGGATCCTCCGAGGCAAACACAAGCAAGGCGTCGAATCGAATGAGACACCGCACGACTTGGCTCACGTTGGGCGCAGCCCTCTTGCTGGCGGCTTCCTTCGCGGCGGGCGCGGCCACCGCCGACGACGATCGCGGCGAGACGCTGTTCGGGCTCTGCACCCAGTGTCACGGGCCCTCCGGGGAGGGAAACCCGCTGGCGCTGGCCCCGGCCATCGCCGGGCTCGACGCCTGGTACGTCCAATCCCAGCTCGAGAAGTTCCGCAGCGGCGCCCGCGGCGCGCACCCGGACGACCTGGCCGGCCTCCGCATGCGCCCGATGTCGCGCAGCCTGCAGAGCGATGAGGACGTGGCCACCGTGGCGGCCTACGTCGCGTCGCTGCCGAAGGTGCAGCCCGAGTCGCTCCTGGAGGGCGGCGATCCGGAGCGCGGCAAGGCGCTCTACACGCCGTGCGGGGCCTGCCACGGCGCCGACGGCTCGGGCAACAAGCTCTTGAACGGCCCGCCGCTCACTCACGTGAGCGACTGGTACCTCTTCACCCAGCTGGCGAATTTCCGCTCGGGAGTTCGCGGCACCAACCCGCTCGACCAGACCGGCCTCCTGATGCGGCCGATGGCGCTCATTCTCGCGGACGAGCAGGCGATGAAGGACGTCATCGCGTACATCGTTTCGCTGGGCGAGAAAACCGAGCCCGGGAGCTAGGAGACCATGGCCAAGGAATACTCGCCGGAAGCGCTGGCATCGCGCACCTTCTGGATCACGATCGCGGGCGTGTCGTCGTTCATCGCGGCCGTCTTTCTCTTCGTTCTGTAGGGGTATCGAATGATTGAGCGCTACGTCGTCGCCGCCTCGACCTACGCCGCGGACATCGACTTCGTGATCGATCTGGTGGGCTGGCTCGTGGGCGTCTGGTTCGCGCTCACCATCGGCGTGTTCTTCTACCTGATCTTCCGCTACCGCAAGAAGGACGGCGTCAAGGCCGAGTACATCACCGGTGAGGTGAAGAGCCAGAAGCGCTTCATCACGATCCCCCACTTGCTCGTGCTCGTGTGCGACGTCTTCATCATCTACTACGCGGTGGTGGTCTGGTACGACGTGAAGCAGAACCTCCCGCCCGCGCAGGAGACGATTCGCGTCATCGGGCAGCAGTGGGCCTGGACCTTCGTGCACCCCGGTCCGGACGGCGCCATCGACACCGCCGACGACATCGCCCTGGTGGACGAGCTGCACGTCAAGGTCGACACGCTCTACCACTTCAAGCTCGAGTCGACCGACGTGCTGCACAGCTTCTCGGTGCCGGTCTTCCGCTTGAAGCAGGACGTGATCCCGGGCCGCGTCATCACCGGATGGTTCCAACCGACCAAGACCGGGACCCACGACATCCAGTGCACCGAGATCTGTGGCATCGGGCACGGGATCATGGGCGCGAGGATCGTGATCGAGACGCCCGAACAGCACACGGCGTGGATGGCCCAGCACGCGCCCGTTTCTCTGGCCGCCGCGACGCCCCCGGCGTCTGCACAGGAGTAGCCATGGCCGAGTCCGCCGCGACGCCCGCCGAGCACGAGGGGCACGACGAGCACCACGAGCAGAGCTTCTGGAGCAAGTACGTCTTCTCCACCGATCACAAGATGATCGCCATGCAGTACATGTTCACGGGCATGTTCATGGCGCTGATCGGAGGCTTCTTCGCCTACGCCTTCCGCATGCAGCTGGCCTTCCCGGGCATGGAAGTGCCGGGCTTCGGGCTGGTCTCGCCGACCGACTACAACTCGCTGGTCACCAACCACGGCACCATCATGATCTTCTGGGTGGCGATGCCGGTGTTGATCGCCGCCTTCGGGAACTACCTGATCCCGCTCATGCTGGGCTGCGACGACATGGTGTTTCCGCGGCTGAACCGGCTCTCCTATCAGATCTTCCTGCTGAGCGCGGTCGTGCTGCTCGCGTCCTTCTTCGTGGAAGGCGGGGCCTTCGGCGGCGCCTGGACGGCCTACCCACCACTGTCCTCCAAAGCGGAGTACAGCCTGACCCCATTGGGCTCGAGCATCTGGTTAGTGGCGGTGGCGCTCGAGTTCGTCGCCTTCCTCCTGGGCGGCATCAACTTCATCACCACGGCCATGAACTCGCGCGCGCCGGGCATGAAGATGTACGACGTCCCCATGGTGGTGTGGATGATCGTGGTGGCGAGCATCCTCTTCATGGCGTCCGTCGGCCCGCTGATCGCCGGCGCCGTGATGCTCTTCATGGACCAGAACATCGGGACGGCCTTCTTCGACCCGAACCGGGGCGGCGACCCCGTGCTCTGGCAGCACCTCTTCTGGTTCTTCGGCCACCCCGAGGTGTACGTGGTGCTGCTGCCGGCCATGGGCATCGTGGCCGAGATCATCACGGTCTTCTCCCGCAAGAAGCTCTTCGCGTACAAGACCGTGCTCTACACGGTCTTCGGCACCGGCGTCCTGTCCTTCACGGTGTGGGCGCACCACCAGTTCATCGCCGGCATCGACCCGCGCATGGCGAACATCTTCACGGTGACGACGCTGCTCATATCGATTCCCATCGCGGAGATGTGCTTCGTCTACGTGGCCACTCTCTACGGCGGGTCCATCACGCTCTCGACGCCCATGCTGTGGGCGCTGGCCTTCCTGGGTGAGTTCTTGATCGGCGGCGTGACGGGCATCTTCCTGGGGGCCAGCGGCGCGGACATCTACTTCCACGACACGTATTTCGTGCTGGCCCACTTCCACTACACGTTCTTCCCAATCGCCATCATTGGGACGTTTGCGGGCGTCACGTACTGGTTCCCGAAGATGTTCGGGCGAATGATGAACGAGACCCTGGGCAAGATTCACTTCTGGGGCACGATCATCCCGTTCAACTTCATCTTCATCCCGCTCTTCGTGCTGGGCGCGGCCGGCCAGCACCGTCGGATCTACAGCTACGAGCACTTCCCGGAGCTGGCCCTGCCCTGGATGCAATCCCTGCGCGAGCTGGCGACGATCGCGCTGGTGATCATGCTGGCCTTCCAGGTCGTGTTCTTCATCAACTTCTACATCAGCCTGCGGCGCGGCAAGAAGGCCGGCAAGAACCCCTTCAAGGCCAATACGCTCGAGTGGATCACCGAGTCGCCGCCCCCGCACGGCAACTTCGGCGCCGAGCTGCCGACCGTGTACCGCGGCCCCTACGAATACAGCCACCCGGACCGGGACGAGGACTACTGGCCTCAGAACGTGCCGGGCTGACCAGGACGGACGCATGTCGACGAGACCGATTGCAACGACGCGCAGCGCGGCGGGGATGCCCACGGGACGGTTGGCCGTCTGGTGGCTGATCGCCTCTGAGATCGTGATCTTCGGCGGGCTGCTCGCCTCCTACATCATGCACCGCCTGGCGCACGACGCGTGGGCCGCGGAGGCCGCCAACACGGCCACCTGGATCGGCGCCTTCAACACCTTCGTGTTGCTGACCTCGAGTCTCTCTGCCGTGCTGGCGCACCAGGCCGCCGAGCGGGGGGACGGCCCGCGCGCCGCCAAGCTGCTCATGTACACCTGCCTGGGCGGCGGGATCTTCCTGGCGGTGAAGACCTACGAGTGGACGACCGAGATCCTCCACGGCTTCACGATCACGGCCAGCACGTTCTGGTCCTTCTACTACACGGCCGCGGGCCTGCACGCGCTGCACGTGATCGCCGGCATGATCATCATGGTGATCGTGGCCAACGACGCGCGGAAGAACCTGGAGCTCCACCGGGTCGAGCTGATCGGCATCTACTGGCACTTCGTGGACATCGTCTGGATCTTCCTCTTCCCTCTCCTCTACATCGCAAAGTAGGACCGTCATGTCTGAAGAGCACAGCGAAGAGCACGGCGCACACGGCGACCGCCACTACGTGAAGATCTGGGCCATTCTGTTGGTGCTGCTGATCGTCAGCATCATCGGGCCCGAGCTCGAGATTCGGGTCGTCACGCTGATTACGGCGTTCGGCATCGCGGTCGTGAAGGCCTACATGGTCGCCAAGCACTTCATGCACATCAACGTGGAGCAGCGCTTCATCCCCTACATGATGGCGACCGTGCTGATCTTCATGCTGCTCTTCTTCGCCGGCGTGGCGCCCGACGTGATGAAGGACGAGGGCACCCAGTGGGAGAAGCCGGCCTGGAAGGCCGAGGCGGCGTCGGCGGCCGTGGATCAGGGCGACGACCACGGGGACGGCCACCACTAGGAGGCGGCCATGAACGCGGGAACCCGAAGCGGCGGGCACATCCGAGTCGTCTCGGAATCGAGGCGCGAGTCCATCGCCTCGAACGGCGTCGTCGGCATGCTGCTCTTCGTCGCCGCCGAGGCCATGTTCTTCGCGGGCTTCATCAGCGCCTTCACGATCGTGCGGGCCGGATCCATGGTGTGGCCGCCGCCCGGCCAGCCCCGACTGCCGGTCGAGGCCACCGCCTTCAACACCCTGGTCCTGCTGGCCAGCGCGGGCTGCCTCATCTGGGCCCGCCGGGCCTTCAACCGCGACCGCGAGAGCGCCAAGAAGCCCCTCACCCTGGCCATGGCCCTCGGCGCCTTCTTCGTCGTCTTCCAGGGGGCGGAGTGGGTCGCCATGCTGGGCCAGGGCCTGACGCTCACCTCCAGCACGCTCGGCAGCTTCTTCTACCTGATCGTGGGCGTGCACGCGCTTCATGTGATCGCCGCCCTGGCCGTGCTCGGGTACACCTGGCGGCGTCTGCAGCGCGGCTGGCTGGTCTCCAGCCAGCTCGCCACGGCCGAGGTGTTCTGGTACTTCGTGGTCGGCGTGTGGCCGGTCCTCTACCTCACGGTGTACCTGTGATCGCCCGCCTGCAGCCGCTCTGGACCGCGCTGGTGACGGCGGCCGTCCTCCTCTCCCCGCGCGTCGTCCTGGCCTGCTCCGTCTGCAGCGCCGGCCGCGAGGACGAATCGGCCGCCGCCTTCATCTGGATGACGGTCTTTCTGAGCGTGCTGCCGCTCGCCATCGTGGGGGGCGCCGTCTTCTGGCTCTGGCGCCACTCGAAGCGGCGCGCGGAGCCCGAGCCGGAGCTCGCACCGCAGAGCACGCCCGTCGAAGCCTAGCTCCCGCTTTACCTCGCCGTAGCGCCGACCCGGAGAGCGCCTACTTTCTCCTTTTCCGCGCGGAAGGAGAGAGTCGTGGCGATCGCCCTGGAAGAGATTCGCCGCGCCGCCGAGGCCATTGCAGGCGCGGTGGTGAGGACTCCCACCGCGCACTCGCGGACCCTTTCCGACATCACGGGCGCGGAGATCTACTGCAAGTTCGAGAACCACCAGTTCACGTCGTCGTTCAAGGAGCGAGGTGCGCTGGTGAAGCTCCTGGGACTCGGCGCGTCCGAGCGCGCGGCCGGTGTCATCGCCATGTCGGCGGGCAACCACGCCCTGGCCCTGGCCTACCACGGGCAGCGTCTGGGGGTCCCGGTGACGTTGGTGATGCCTCGCTTTACGCCCAGCGTGAAGGTCGAGCACACCCGCGGATTCAGCGCCGAGGTGATCCTTCACGGTGACGACCTGGAAGCCGCACACGCCCGTGCCGTGGCGGAGGCGGAGCGCCGGGGTCTGGTGTTCGTGCATCCCTACGACGACGAGGACGTGATCCGCGGCCAGGCCACCGTCGGACTGGAGATGATCGAGCAGCAGCCCGAACTCGAGCTGCTGGTGGTGCCGGTGGGCGGCGGCGGCCTCATCGCGGGGGTCGCGTCGGCGGCGCGGGCGCTGGCCCCGTCGATGCAGGTGGTCGGGGTCGAGGCCGAGCGCTTTCCATCCATGCACCAGGCGCTGGCCGGAAAGCCCATCACCTGCGGTCCGGCCACCCTGGCCGAGGGCATCGCCGTCAAGCAACCCGGCCAGCTCACGCTGCCCGTCGTGCGCGACGCCGTCCAGGAGATTCGCCTGGTGAGCGAGCAGCGGATCGAGGAGGCTCTGCTGTTGCTGCTCGAGGTGGAGAAGACCGTCGTCGAGGGAGCCGGAGCGGTGGGGCTGGCGGCCGTCCTGGACGCGCCCGAGCGCTTCGCGGGGCGCAAGGTGGGGCTGGTGCTGTCGGGCGGCAACGTCGATTTGATGCCCCTGGCCTCCATCCTGCAACGGGGTCTCGTGCGCAGCGGGCGACTCGTGCGCGTACGGCTCGAGGTGCCCGATCAGCCGGGCGCGCTAGCCGCGGTTTGCGAATGCATCGGCCGGGCCGACGGGAACATCGTCGAGGTGCACCACCAACGGGCCTTCTCGGGGCTCTCGCTCAAGTCGGCGGAGGTGGAGTTCGTGCTCCAGACCCGGGGCCTCGACCACGTGGAGGAGTTGCTGGGCGCTCTGCGCGCCGAGGGCTACGACCCCAAGGCCATCTCGCCGGACGAGGCGGGCTAGCGCAGAGCCGCCGCGTCCCCGTTGCACGTTCCATTCAGGAAATGATCCGTCTCCGGTAATGCCGACCCGGCACCCGTTGGGGGTAAGGTCGCCGCGGACGAACCGCACGCCCCCTGCGCACCACCGGAGGCTTCCCGTGCCGAAAACGCTCTCAGCTTCAAGAACGCGAGTGCTCGCGCTCGGCCTCTTCCTGCTGGCCCTGTGTTCCGCCCCGACGGCGTGGGCCTTGAACGGCGACGTCATCTGGGGCTCGGGCTGCAGCGATCCCGAACGGGAGAAGATCCTAGCTGCGATGGCGCACATCGAATCGCAGTTTTTCGGCGGCGAGTTCCGGGAGTGCGTCGAGGACGCCGTGATGGTCTGGGACAACCACGCCACGCCCGAGGCCATCGTCCGCCGCATCCGCGAGAACGAGGCCACGAAGATCCACTGCGTCGACGCCTCGGTGTGCGGCGCGGGCAACGACGGCTGCGTCATCGGCCGGCCTACCCACGAAGAGATCAACCTCTTCCACGGCTACATTCAGGCCTCTACGACCCCCGTCGAGGGCCTGGCGGGCACGATCGTGCACGAGGTGGCCCACACCAAGGGTTGGTTCCACCCTCCCCGCTCCGGATCCCATCCCGACCACTCGTTCGCCTACTCGTTCACGGTGCCGGTGCAGGTGGGGCACTGTCTGGGTTTCCCGCCTCTCTGGCCCGTCGGCGAGCCGAACTTCCTGGCCCGCAGCTCGCTCACGAACGAGACCGAGCTCGCGCACGTGGGCGGGGGCGGCGGCCAGCCCTACGAGCTCCGCTGCACCAACCGACAGATCGCGCGCGGCGCGCGGGTGGAGGCCTCGGCGACGCGGGTGAACCGCCTGGCCCTGCGCTGCAACGCGGTTCTGACGCCGAGCGCCGGCAGCACGGCCGATTCTACGGAAACGGTCGACTACCAGTGCCCCCCCGGCGACGCGCTGGTGGGTTTCCTGGCCGCCAGCGGCTCGCTCGTGAACGGCCTCCTGGCGCTGTGCGGGGACATCGACGACGTGCGCGCGGGCAGCCAGGCGCTCTCCACCTTCGGCTATCTGGGCGGCGAGTTCACGGGCGACGTCTCCCTGCGCCAGTGCCCGCCCCATCAAGTCGTGAAGCACGTCTACGGCCGCGACGGCGCGCGCATCGACCAGATGCGCGTGGTTTGCAAGGCGCTCGACACGACGCCCCACGGCAACCCCATCAATCTGCCGCGCCTGGGGACGGCGAGAGGGCGCTCCGAGCGTCGCCACTGTCTGGGCAACGGCGTGATGGTGAGCATTCTCGGGCGGGCGGGTGGCGAGGTCGACCGCCTGGGGGGCGAGTGCATGCCGACCCGGGGAGCCGGCTTCTTCGGAGCGCTGCAGATCGACGCCGATCTCGACAAGCTGCATCTCCTGCCCGAGGTGGGCGGCCCCGGTGGCAGCTACTTCCAGGACTACTGCGACGACATCTTCGCGGACGCGGTGGTCGGTTTTCAGGTGCGCTCGGGCGCGCGCCTGGACCAGGTGCGCGCGATCTGTGCCGACGCGCAGGACTGGGCGTCGAGCGCTGCCTCCGTGCCCACGCACCGGACTCCGCCGCGCGGCGGCAATACCGGCGTGCCGCGGCAGCGCCTGTGCCCGCGCGGACACTTCGTCGTCGGCATGCACACCTGGTCCGATCGGACGGTGCACGCGACCGACACGGTCCACGGCTTGACGCCCATCTGTCGCAAGATCGACTACCGGCCCATCCTGCAGCAGTTGCCCGATGGGGCCGGCACGGTGGGCGCCTTGTCGGGGGAGGCGCGCTAGTCGCCGCCGTTCCAACCGAAGCGCCGCCGCGTTTCGGGATCGCGCCGGGCCAGCGTCACCAGGTCGCCGTCGGTCTCGGAAATGTCGCCGCTGGAGGCCTGGCGGGCCAGCGAGCGCAGCTGCGTTCGCGTCATGTGGACGGCCAGCTCGGGCCGGGTCGCCAACGCCGCTACCACCTCCTCGACGGCGGCGTCCAGGTCGGATGGCTCTACGGCGCGGTGGACCAGGCCCCACGGCTCGCCCTCCTCGGCCGTGATCCGGCTGCCGAGCAGGATGAGCTCGCGGGCGCGGGCCGCGCCGATTTCGTGCACCAGCCGCGGGGTGGCGCTCCAGGAAAGCGGCAGCCCCAGCTCCACCTCGGGCAGCTCGAAAAAGGCGGTCTTCTCCGCCACCCGGAAGTCGCACGAGAGCGCCAGGCACAGGCCGCCCCCGACGGCGTAGCCGTGCACGCGCGCCACGGTCACCACCTCCGCCTCCTCGATGGCGCGGCAGGCGCGCCGCCCCACCTGGCTCAGCCAGCGGCGCTCGCGCGCGCCGACGGGCTCTTCGCGGCCGCTGGTGATGGAGACCGCCTTGCGGTCGAAGCCCGCGCAGAAGGCGGGCCCGCGGCCGCCCAACACCGCCACACGCACCTGGAACTGCGTTTCCAGCTCGGCGAAGAGGTCGCCCAGCTCGATCAGCACCAGCTCGTCGACGGCGTTGCGCCGCTCGGGGCGGTCGAGCCAGACGCGCAACACGGGACCGTCCTGCTCGATGGAGAGGGTCTCGTAGCTCTCGGTGTCGATCGACATCGGTCTCCCCGCGGCGCCGGGCCGCTCAGAAGAGGTTCAGGCGGGAGGCCGCGAACGCGGCCCCGCCCGACAGCAGCCAGCAGACGCCGGCCAGTACCTCGACGCGCCCGGCTCGCCCGCGTCGGATCGCGGCGTGTATCAGTCCGACGCTGCCCAAGACCAGCATGGCCATGGCCGCCAGTGCGGCCGGGCGCAGGTCGCGGAAGGCCAACAGCATGACGGGGGCGACGAACACCACGACGTGCGCCATGGCCACCAAGCCGAGCGGCCACAACAAGGGCTCGTCCAGCACGACGGACAGCCACCGCTCCGCGGGGTTTTCGGATCTGCTCTCGCCGGGGGGCTCGGGCGTGGGCATCCCCCAGCCTAACCCGCCGCAGCCCGGGTTCGAGGCACGGCGAGGGCAGCGGTGGCCGCAAGAGACCGACTATGCCCCTAGGGGAGGGGTCGATCTTAAGGAATGCCTAAGTGCTTCATTCATGAATTAAAATTAGTAGTATTATATTTTAATAATAATCTTGATCGCATGAGTGGTTGTTAAATCGTGAAGCCCAGTGTTTTTACAGCTGCGAAGACCGGTGAGCTGGTCTCGGTTTCCGGAATGCCTGGCGTCACTCATGCCTTCGTTCCGAACCCACTCCCGACGACCTGGGAATGGCCTACGGATCTCTGGCCGCTGCTACTCGAGGCGCGAACGTCTCTTGCGGGCCTGGATGCAATCGGAAGGTACCTCCCGAACCCGGAACTGCTGTTGACTCCTCTGCAGAATCGAGAAGCGAACCGCTCATCAAGCCTCGAAGGCACCGTCACCGATCCGCAGCAGCAGGCGCTCTTCAAGGTCGAACCTCGCTATCCGGCATCACCTGAGGATCCAGTCAACGCGGAGCGGGAGGTATTCAACTACGGCCGTGCTTTGCGCATCCGTCTGGCTAGCCCTGAGCTACCTCTCTCGTTGCGCCTAATCCGCCAGCTCCACGCAGTTCTGATGGATGGTGTGCGAGGCGCCGATCAAACTCCCGGTGAGTTCCGCAGGCTGCAGAATCAAGTCGGGAAGCCTGCCCGCTACGTACCCCCGCCTGTGGATCGCCTGGCTGGTCTCCTCGATGTCTTCGAGAAGTACCTTCACCAGGACCACCGATTTGATCCCTTGGTTGAGGCCTTCTTGGTGCACTACCAGTTTGAGGCCATTCACCCGTTCTCGGACGGGAACGGACGCGTGGGACGACTCTTTCTCGCACTGTGTATCGCGGAGTGGTGCGGCCTCACCAACCAGTGGCTCTATATGAGCGCATACTTCGACCGCAACAAGGATCACTACATCGACCGCATGTTTCGAGTGAGCACGCACGGCGATTGGAGCGAGTGGATTCGCTTCTGTCTCCAGGGCGTTGTCGAGACGGCAGCCGACACTCAACGAAGGTGCGATCGACTACTGGCCTTGCGCCGAACCTACCACGACAAACTTGCCGAGGTCGGTGGAAGCGTTCGTTTGTCTGCGATTGTCGACGATCTCTTCGATGCACCGGTAGCAATCGTTACGCACGTACAGCGACGGCACGGCGTGAGCTATCCGACTGCTCGATCAGATCTGCGTCGACTCGAGAAGGCCGGAATCCTCAAGGAGCTGCCCGGAGTGGCACAGATTTCCTACTACTGCGCACCGATCCTCGCGATCACTCATGAGGACATCATCTAGCGAGCCCGGCTTTTTAAGGGCAGGCTGTGTTCTGAGGGCCGCTAGCGTCGGGCGAGCGCCAGTACGGCGGCTTCCATGACTTCGGCGGCGCGGTCGCGTCCCAGGCGCTGATCGGTGCGCAGGCGGTTCCAGGCCTCGAACGAGGTCGCCTGGTCGAGGGCTTCCAGCACTGCGGAGGGGGCGTCCTCCAACTCGGGCAGGACTTTCAGCAGCCGGGCGCGCATGCGGCGCACCATGCGGGCGTGGTTGGATTGCAGGAATGGTGAGCGCCAGCGCTGCAGGTCGCCCGAGCGCTTGTAGGGTGCCAGACGCTCGAACAAGGTCGCCCGTTGGGCCACGAGAGCGCGGGCCCGCTCTTCGACGCTGCCCGGAGGCACGGGCTTGTCCGCCAAGGGCAGGAGTTCGGCCTCGAGGCGCGCGTTCATCTCCGCGAACAGGCTGTCCATGTCGTCGAAGTGGCGGAACACCGTGCGGGTGCCGACCTCGGCGCGCAGGGCGACCTGCTCGGCCGTCGGGATCAGCTCGCCCTCGCCGATCAGCTCCATCAGCGCGTCCACGATGCGCTCGCGGTTGCGGGCACCGCGTTGGACGCGTCCGTCGGTCTCGGGCGAAGGGGGGATGCGGGCGGGCACGGCAGTCTCCAATCGGTTTCAGAGGGGGCTTCAGAGAGCTTGGCTTCGGGGGCTTCAGGTAGCGGCAGAAACGGTGCCAATATATCGGATCCCGCCACCGGGTTCGACGGCGCGGGAGCCACGCGGCGGTGTTACGCTGTGACGCCTGCGGCCCGAGGGCGGCCGAGGGGAGTCTCAGATGGGCGCGTTGCTGTCGTTGGCGGGCCTCGGGGTCGTCCTGGCCGCCGGCGTCTCGTGGTTTCGACGGATGGGTCAGGTTCGGGTTCCGCACGACCGCACGGCATACCTGACGGCCATGGGCGTCGGGGCCGCGCTGGGGGCGTTCGGGCTCTGGCTGGGGTCGGGCTGGCTGGGTGGTCTGGCCGGCACCGTGGCTCTCTTGGGCGGCGGCATCTTCGTCGGGCTGCGGCTCCAGAGCACCCAACAAGCGCGCGAGCCCTCCGTCCGGGTGGGTGGGCCCATCCTCCACTTCACGCTGCCGGATGCCGAGGGCAAGCCCTTCGACCTGGCCTCGCTCTCCGGGCGCCCATTCCTGCTCAAGTTCTTTCGCGGCCACTGGTGACCGTACTGTGTCGCCGAGTTGCGGCGATGGGAAGACTTGCGGCCCCTGCTGGACGCGAAGGGCGTCCAGCTGGTGGCCGTGTGCACCGACACGCCGGCCGAGCTTCGCAAGGGACGCTCCAAGCACAGCGCCCGGGTCACGCTGCTCTCCGATCCAGAGCTGGAGGTGACGGATCGCTACAACCTGCGGAACGACACCAACGTGACGCCCAAGGGCCTGAAGCCCATGCCGATTCCCACCACGTTCCTGGTCGATGCGGGCGGCACCGTGCGTTGGATCGACCAGGCCGGCGACTACCAGATTCGCTCGCACCCGGATCGCGTTCGCCAAGCCCTGGAAGAGGGCCTGGCCTGAAGCGGCGGTTGCGGCGGGCGCCGGCACGGCGCCGGGAGGTCTGATGTCTCGACCCAACGCTCCGGCACTTCCCTCGGGCCTGGTGGCCTTCGTGAAGCGCGACTGTCCCACCTGCGAGTTGGTGGCCCCGGTGCTGGCGCAGCTGCACGAGGCGAAGGCGCTCACGGTCTACACCCAGGACGACCCGAGCTTTCCGGAGGGCGTGCCCGCCCAGGACGACACGTCGCTGGCGCTGTCCTGGCACCATGAGATCGAAGCCGTGCCGACGCTCTTGCGGGTGGAGGACGGCGTGGAGGCCGAGCGCGTCCTCGGCTGGCACCGCGGCGAGTGGGAAGCCCTCACCGGGGTTGCGGGCCTCGGGCCGGAGCTCCCGGAGACGCGGCCGGGCTGCGGCTCGCTGTCGGTGGATCCGCTGCGCGAGGCCGAGCTGCGCGTGCGCTTCGAAGGCTCGCGTCTGCACTCGCGGCGGGTCGAGATCGCGTCCCAGGAGGACGAGTGCGAGGCGCTCTTCGAACGCGGCTGGACGGACGGGCTGCCCGTCGTGCCTCCCACCGAGACGCGCGTGCTGGCCATGCTCGAGGGCACGTCGCGCAAGCCCGACGAGGTGGTGGCCGTGGTGCCGCCCGACCTGGTGCCGTGCACGGTGGAGAAGGTGGCCATCAACGCCGTGATGGCGGGCTGCAAGCCGGAGTACCTGCCCGTGGTCCTGGCCGCCGTGGAGGCGGTCTGCACGGACGCCTTCAACATCCACGGCGTATTGGCGACCACGATGCCGGTGGCGCCGGTGGTGGTGGTGAACGGTCCGATCCGGCGCGCCATCGGCATGAACTCGGACAAGAACGTGCTGGGGCAGGGCAACCGCCCCAACTCGACCATCGGCCGCGCGCTGCAGCTGGTGATCCGCAACGTGGGCGGCGGCCGCCCCGGCGAGGTGGACCGCGCCACCCACGGCCAGCCGGGCAAGGTGGGCTTCTGCTTCGCCGAAGACGAGGAGGGCTCGCCGTGGGGACCGCTGTCGGTAGACCGCGGCGGCGTGGCCGGCACCAACGCCGTGTGCGTGTTCGCGGGCGAGGGCCCGCGTACGATCGTGGACCAGATCTCGCGCGATCCCGAGTCGCTGGCGCGGACGTTCGCCGTGAACCTGCGCACGCTTCACCACCCCAAGCTGCTGATCGCCTTCGACTGTCTGTTGGCCATCGGGCCCGAGCACGCGCGCGTCTTCCGGGAGGCGGGCTGGTCGAAAGAGCGGCTGGTGACGCGCCTCCACGAGCTCTTGCAGATTCCGGGCGAGGAGGTGATCCGCGGCGCCGGCGGCATCGAAGAGGGCATGCCCGAGGGGTTGAAGGCCGCGACGTTGCCGAAGTTCCGGCCCGACGGTCTGCTGATCGTCCACTGCGGTGGCGGAGCGGGACTCTTCTCTGCCATGATCGGTGGCTGGGTGAACGGAGAGACGGGCAGCCAGCCCGTCCTGCAGGAGATCCGACCATGAGCTCGCCGCGCTTCGTACTCGATCCCACCAGCGAGCGACAGCTGGCCGTGCGCCCCCGGGCGCCGCGCCTGGCGTCGCTGGACGGACGCCAGGTGGGTCTGCTGGACATCTCCAAGGCCCGTGGCGACGTGTTCCTCGACCGCTTGGAAGAGCGCCTGCGCGAACGCGGCGCCCGCGTGGCCCGCTTCAAGAAGCCCACCTTCACCAAGCCCGCGCCGGTGGATCTCCGCCACGAGATCTCCACCCAGTGCGAAGCCGTGGTGGAAGCGCTCGCCGACTGAGGCAGCTGCACGTCGTGCAGTGTGCACGACATGGCGGACCTGGAGGCCCGGGGCGTGCCCTCGGTGTTCGTGGCCACGGTCGAGTTCGAGGACGGCGCGAACGCTCAGGCCCGCGCCCTCGGCGCGGATCCGCCCGCCGTCTACGTGGCGCACCCCATCCAGGACCGCACGGACGACGAGATGCGCAAGCTGGCGGACGACGCGGCCGAGCGGGTGGTGAAGGCGCTCCTGTCCGACACGGACGAGTAGGCCGGGTTCCCGGCGCGAGCGTCGAGCTCGTTCGCCGCGGGGGCGGCGAGGGAAGCTCCGGCGAATGGCTCGCGCGGTGCAGCGGCGAGGGGAGCGGGTCTAGCGCTGGAGCATGGTGCGGGCGTTCTTGGCGAACTCTTCGGCGCCCTTGGTGTCGTCGGAGAGGTCGGGGATGCGGACGGGCACTTCCACGCCGCGCTGGCAGGCGGGGCGTGCTCGCATCTGATCGAGCCAGCGCTCGAGGTTCGGCAGGCCCTCGATGGAGACGCCCGACCACTTGTGGGTTCGCACCCAGGACCAGTTGGCGATGTCCGCCAGCGAGAAGTCGTCGGCCAGCCACTCGCTCTCGGCCAGGCGGCTCTCCAGTACTTCGAAAAGCCGGCGCGACTCGTTCTGGTAGCGGTCGATGGCCGGCTGCAGCTTCTCGGGGAAGTAGCGGTAGAAGACGTTGGCCTGGCCCATCATCGGCCCGACGCCGCCCATCTGGAACATCAACCAGGAGATCACGCGAGCGCGCGGCCCGGCGGCCGTGGGGAGCAGCCTTCCGGCCTTCTCGGCCAGGTGGATCATGATCGCGCCCGATTCGAAGATGGGCAGGTTGCCCTCGTCGCGGTCGACGATGGCGGGGATGCGCCCGTTGGGGTTGATCTTCAGGAACGCCGGCTCTTTCTGCTCGTTGGCCGTCAGATTGACGGCGTGCACTTCGTAGGGGAGCTCGAGCTCTTCCAGCGTGATGGACGCCTTCCAGCCGTTGGGGGTGGGAGCCGTGTAGAGATCGATCATCGGGAGCCTCCTGGGGCGGGCGCGCGGGCTCTTCGATGCCGCCCGCCGCGGGGAGTTGCGCCGCCGGACGATAGCCCAGCCCGGTGGGGCGCCCCCGGGCGGCGTCGGCCCAGCACGGCGTGAGCGGGGGCGGCGAGGGAAACGGAGGCGAAATCAAGCGCAGCCCACCCGAGCCCGATCGCAGCAAAGCACCCGCCGGACTCCCGACCCGAATCGAGTCGCCACCGCCCACGCGAGCCATTCGCCGGAGCTTCCCTCGCCGCCCCCGCGCCGAACGAGCTCGACCCCCCCTGCAGGCTCCCTAGCCCCAGCCCGCGAACTGCCCCTCGGGTGTGGCGTGGAGGGGACGACCGCAGGCTTCGCGCATCTGCAGCTCGGCCATCACGGTCGCATCGTCGGTGGTGACGAAGCGGCGGAGACCGCTCTCGTCCTCGCACAGGAGGACGCCGCGCGGCCCGCCGGAGCGTTTGCCGAGCACCGTGTAAGAGACGACGCGGTCGGGGGTCTCGGCCTCTGGGTGGACCGGCGAGACGGCGGTGTCGGCCGCGACGCGGTCGCTGACGTCGAGGAACTGGAAGCCCGGGCCGGGCTCGCTGGACCACAGGGTGACGCCCTGCTTGGTGAGCATGCCGCTCACGGCCGTCGCCACGCCGAGGCTCCCGGGATCGCCTCGCAGCGCCGCCACCATGCGATCGAGCGCCTGCAGCACGAAGTGGTTCAGCGGGCCGCCGGCGAAGGTCATGCCGCCGGTCAGTGAGGCCGGACGCTCGGGGGTCAGCCCGAACTCGCGCTGCTGAATCCGGACGGCGGCGGGGAAACAGCTGTAGAGCTCCAGGTGCGCCCCGTCGAAATCCCGCTTCGCCGCGGCCAGTGCGGCTTCGCCGGCGCGCGCGAAGCCGAACGAGCGGTGAAGCGCCGCGCGTTCCGACAGCGGGCGCATGGCGTTGCTGTCGACCACGGCCAAGGGGAAGACCCAGCGATCCTTCGCGATCCCCAGCGCTCGCGCCGTCCCCAGCGAACACAGCACGAGGCCGGCCGCCTGGTTGACGTTCCACTGGGAGCAGTGGCGCTTCGTGTACGGGAAGGCCAGCATCGGATTCGCTTCGCCGGCCTTCAGGTCCTCCGGTGCGATCGCGTCTCGCGCCCAGGCGCCGGGGTTGTCTGCGGCGATGCGGCTCAACCCGGACCAGAGATCGTCCACCTGGCGCCGGTGCTCCTCCAGCGAAATCCCGTCCGCGGCGCGCAGCGCGTTCTCGACCAGCGCGTACTGGGTGACAGGCATGCCGAGGCCGGCCTGCAGTTCGGCCCGGCTCAGGATCTCGCCCTCCGGTCGCAAGACCGTGTCGGGCTGGGTGTCGGCGCCTGTCGGCGCCCCGGGCCACCGCGCCTTCTGTCCCCCGGTGGCGCGGGCCTCGCCCCCGGCCAGCAGCACGACGTCGGCGCGCTCCTCGGCGATGTCCCGCGCGGCGCGCCCCAGGAGCGTCGTCTGCAGGACGCCGATCTCGGCGATCTCGGTGCGGGCGCCCGCGGCCCCGAAGCGCTCGGCCAGCTGGCGGGCTGGATCGGCGTCGCGAAAGAAGCCGCGCGGGATCCGGATCGAGTCGGCACGGGCCAGGAGCTCCGGCCGGCCCGCGTCCTCGGCGGCGCGCTCCAGGGCCTCCGCCATCAGCGTCACCGGTTCGAGGCTGGGGTCGGAATCGGAGCGCGCCCGCTGGACGGCGGCCACCCCGACCAGGACGGGCGTGCGCGAATCGGGTGTGGCCATGGGCGTTTGGGAGAGCCTCCGAGAGGAAGATGGAACAGGTTCTAGGGGTCGATTAGCATTCCACCGGGCGCCGGCAACTGCGGTCGCCCGCAGCCCCCGAGGAGCCCATGACCACCGTCGACTACCGC
>JAKSBN010000486.1 GCA_022361175.1 Pseudomonadota bacterium
CCTGTCCCCGTACTCGGGCTGCGCCATCGGAGAGTGGTTCCGCGACAACGGGAAGCACGCCCTCATCGTGTACGACGACCTCTCGAAGCAGGCGGTCGCCTACCGCCAGCTGTCGCTGCTGCTGCGGCGACCGCCGGGCCGCGAGGCGTATCCGGGTGACGTGTTCTACGTGCATTCGCGGCTGCTGGAGCGGGCCGCCAAGATGAGCGACGAGATGGGCGGCGGCAGCCTGACCGCGCTTCCCATCATCGAGACCCAGGCCGGCGACGTCTCGGCCTACATCCCGACCAACGTCATCTCCATCACCGACGGCCAGATCTTCCTGGAGACCGATCTTTTCAACTCCGGCATCCGGCCGGCCATCAACGTGGGCATCTCGGTGTCGCGCGTGGGCGGCGCCGCCCAGACCAAGGCGACCAAGTCGGTGGCGGGCACGCTGAAGCTCAACCTGGCGCAGTACCGCGAAATGGCCGCCTTCGCACAGTTCGGCAGCGACCTGGACAAGGCCACCCAGGAGCAGCTGGCCAACGGCGAACGCCAGACCGAGATCCTGAAGCAGCCCCAGTACTCGCCGCTGCCGATGGAGGAGCAGGTCGTGTCGATCTACGCGGCCACGCCCCAGTCGGATCGCACGTCCTGGATTCGCGAGCTCGAGCTGGAGGACATCGGCCGCTACGAGACCGAGATGCTCGAGTACGTGCGCAGCCATCACGGCGCGGCCCTGGACGCCATCCGCAGCAGCGGCAAGCTCGACTCCGAGACCGAGGACAAGCTGAAGGCCGCCCTCGACGACTTCGCCGGCGCGTTCCAGCCGAGCAAGTCGAGAGAGACCGAGGCCGCCTAGACGTGCCGAGCCTGAAGGACATCAAGCGGCGGATCACCACCGTCGAGAAGACGCAGCAGATCACCAGCGCCATGCGCATGGTGGCGGCGGCCAAGCTGCGCCGCGCCGAAGAGGCCATCGCCGCCGCGCGTCCCTACGCCGTCCGCATGCGGGAGACGCTGGAGGAGGTCTCCGGCGCCACCAGCGACGCCCAGCATCCGCTGATGGAGCCGCGCGAAGCGGTGCGGACCGCCGAGGTGGTCATCATCACCTCCGACCGCGGGCTGGCGGGCGCCTTCAACAGCAACTCGCTGAAGCACGCGCGGCGCGTCGTGACCGACCTGGAAGCCGACGGGCTGCAGGTCGAGGTCTCGACGATCGGCCGCAAGGCCGCCGAGTTTGCGACCCGGCGCGGCTTCAAGAGCGTCGATGCCCGCGAGGCCGGCAACAACGTGGGCTACGGCCAGGCGGCGGACGTCGCGCGGAGGCTGATGCAGCGCTACGAGGCGGGTGAAGTCGATCGGGTCGTGCTGGTGTACAGCGAGTTCGTTTCCACGCTCACCCAGACCCCCCGCGACGTGCCGCTGCTGCCGGTGGCTCCCGCGGAGAAGTCCGACGAAGACGCCGCCCTGCCCTACGAGATCGAACCGAGCGCGGAGGCCTTGCTGGCCACGTTGGTGCCGAAGGCCGTCGAAGTCGAGGTGTTCCGGGCGCTGCTCGAGAACCAGGCCGGCGAGCACGCGGCCCGGATGGCGGCCATGGAGAGCGCCACGCGCAACACGGAAGAACTGATCGAACGGCTCACCCTTCAATTCAACCGCGCCAGACAGGCGGCGATCACCAAGGAACTGGTCGAGATCGTCTCTGGCGCGCAGGCTCTCGAGTAGGAGATTCGCATGCAGACCGGAAAAATCGTGCAGGTCATGGGGCCCGTGGTGGACGTGGAGTTCCCGCCCGGGGAGCTGCCCGAGATCTACACCGCCCTGCGCACCACGAACCCGGCGGTGGACGAGCGCGAGGACAACCTCGTGATCGAGGTCGCCCAGCACCTGGGCGAGAACACGGTCCGCTGCATCGCCATGGACACCAGCGAAGGGCTGCGCCGCGGCCAGCCGGTGAAGAGCACGGGCGCGCCCATCAGCGTGCCGGTGGGGCCCGCGACCCTGGGCCGCATCATGAACGTGATCGGCGACCCGGTGGACGAGCGCGGGCCGATCGAGTCCGAGATGAGCTACCCGATCCACCGGCCGGCCCCCGAGTTCGTGGACCAGGCCAGCAGCGTCGATTCGCTCGAGACGGGCATCAAGGTCGTCGACCTGATCGCGCCCTACCCCAAGGGCGGCAAGGTCGGCCTCTTCGGCGGCGCCGGCGTGGGCAAGACGGTCGTCATCCTGGAGCTCATCAACAACATCGCGAAGCAGCACGGCGGCTACTCGGTGTTCGGCGGCGTGGGCGAGCGCACCCGCGAAGGCAACGACCTCTGGCACGAGATGGCGGATTCGGTGCTGGCCGAC
>JAKSBN010000247.1 GCA_022361175.1 Pseudomonadota bacterium
CAGGGCATGCCCAAGCTGCGGATCGAGGAGGCCGCGACGCGCCGCCAGGCGCGCGTCGACAGCGGCGAGGACGTGATCGTCGGCGTCAACAAGTACCGGCTCGACAAGGAAGACGCGATCGAGATCCGGGACATCGACAACACCGCCGTCCGCGAGTCCCAGTGCCGCCGGCTCGAGGACATCCGCGCGGGCCGCGACCAGGGCGCCGTCGACGAGGCGCTGGCGCACATCACGCAGCTCGCCGAGAGCGGCGAGGGCAACATGCTCGAGGCTGCGGTCGCGGCCGCGCGCGTGCGCGCGACCGTCGGCGAGATCACCGAGGCGATGGAGAAGGTCTACTCGCGCCACCGCGCCGAGGTCCGCTCCGTCTCGGGGGTGTACGGCGCCGTGTACGAAGGAGACGAGGAGTTCGATTCCGTGCGCGCGGAGGTGGACGCCTTCGCGAAGGAGGAGGGGCGCCGCCCGCGCATCCTGCTCGTGAAGCTCGGCCAGGACGGCCACGACCGCGGCATGAAGGTGATCGCCACGGCCTTCGCCGACATCGGCTTCGACGTGGATGTGGGCCCGCTCTTCCAGACGCCCGAGGAGGCGGCGCGCCAGGCCGTGGAGAACGACGTCCACGTGATCGGCGTGTCGAGCCAGGCGGCGGGGCACATGACGTTGGTACCGCTGCTGATCGACGCACTGGCGGCGGAAGGGGCGTCGGACATCGCGGTGGTGGTCGGTGGGATCATCCCGCCCAAGGACTACGCCTTCTTGCGCGAGCGCGGAGTGGGGGCCGTCTTCGGACCGGGTACCCCGATCCCCAAGGCGGCCCGCGAGGTGCTCCAGGTGGTGCGGGAGCGGGCCGCGGCCGCATGAGCCTGCACCCGAATCGGCCGGGCGACTCGGGGGACGACCTGCGCGAAGGCGTCCGAGCCGGCGATCGCCGCAGCCTGGCGCGGGCCATCACGCTGCTGGAGAGCACGCGCGCCGACCGCCACGCCGAGGCGCAGGCCATCCTCGAAGCGCTGGTGCCCTACACGGGCGGCGCGGTGCGGGTCGGCATCACGGGCCCGCCGGGCGTCGGCAAGAGCACTTTCATCGAGTCTCTGGGCCTGGCGCTCGTCGAGCAGGGTCACCGGGTGGCGGTCCTGGCCGTGGATCCCAGCTCGCCGGTCAGCGGCGGCAGCATCCTGGGGGACAAGACCCGCATGGAGGAGCTGGCCCACCACCCCAACGCCTTCATCCGTCCGTCCCCGTCGGGTGGATCCCTCGGGGGAGTGGCGCACCGAACCCGCGAGTGCCTGTTGCTGTGTGAGGCGGCCGGCTTCGACGTGGTGCTGGTGGAGACCGTGGGCATCGGTCAGTCCGAGGTGAAGGTGGCCTCGATGGTGGACTTCTTCCTGGTCCTGCTGCTGCCGGGCGGGGGGGACGAGCTGCAGGGCATCAAGAAGGGCGTGATGGAGCTGGCCGACGCCCTGGTGGTCAACAAGGCCGACGGCGACAGCCTGGCGGCGGCCGAGCGCACGCGGGTGGATTACACGCAGGCGCTGCAGCTGATCCGCTCCTCGACGCCCGCCTGGACCCCCGTCGCCCTCCAGGCCAGCGCCCGGGATCGGGTCGGCATCGACGCGGTCTGGAGCACGATTCTGGACCACCGGCAGCGGCTGGAGGCCGCCGGAGAGCTGGAGCGGCGGCGCCGGGAGCAGACCCGGGCCTGGCTCTGGACCCTGGTGGAAGAGGGCCTCCAGACCGCGTTTCGCGCTCATCCGGGCGTGGCCGCGGAGATCCCCGACCTGGAACGGGACGTAGAGGCGCTCAAGACCACGCCGGCAGCCGCTGCGCGCAAGTTGCTGGCGATCTTCCGGTCGACGGACGCCGAGGGCTGAGGCGAAAGGCCAGAAGGCCCACTTGTCTCTACACCTGTGGCAGGGACCTGCCGATGCACCCTGCAGAGATCTTCGACCGTCCCGTATCCGTTCCGGTGCGGGAAATGCCGGAGAACGCCAAGTCCATGGTCCAGATCAACATGAGCAGCAAGGAGATCACCGTCAAGGTGGTCTACTACGGTCCGGCCCTGTCGGGCAAGACGACCAACTTGCAGATGCTCCACGACCTCATGAATCCGGGCAACCGGACCAAGATGGTGACCCTGGATACGAAGGACGACCGCACGCTGTACTTCGACTTCCTTCCCGTCGAGTTCGGCACTGCGGGTGGGTTCACGGTCAAGCTGAAGCTCTTCACGGTGCCCGGGCAGGTGATGCACAAGTCCACCCGCAAGGTGGTGCTGGCCGGCGCCGACGCCGTGGCGTTCATCTGCGATTCGGACCGCGCCTCGGCCAGCGCCAACGCCTATTCCTGGCGCGACATGGAGGCCAACCTCAAGGCCAACGGCATCAACTTCAAAGAGATCCCCAAGGTCGTGCAGTTCAACAAGCGCGACCTGCCGGATGTGAAGCCGTTGCAGGAGATTCGGGACGCCTGGGGTGGGATTCCCACTTTCCCGGCCGTGGCCCTTCGGGGCGAAGGCGTCATCGAGACCTTCCGCGAGCTGATTCGAGAGCTCTATCGAGGGCTCAACGAACGTCACCAGTTCGAGGCGAAGTTCAGCGTGTCCGAAGAGGATTTCTTGAAGGGAATCCTCGGCAACTTCAAGGGCACCGCACCGCCGGCTCCCACCGACTAGCGGCGACCTCGGCGAAGGGTCGCCACAGTCCCTCCGCGGCGGCGATTCCCGGCGTTGCCGCACGTTGACACTGGTATCAACAACCCATACCCTCCGACATCGCCTGCCGTAACTTGCCGGCAGTCCTCCGGAAATAGTCTCTCGGGGCCTTGGTGCGCCGCGTGACGGCCGGGAGACACGGGGTGTGCGCTCACTCCGACACGGGCAAGCGCGCGGGCGAGCGCGCTCGCCGCCGGAACCGCTTCGCGCGGTCCGTACGGGAGGACGATCCGCATGGCTGCTCCGCGCAACCAGGACCGCTTGAAGACCGTTCCCAGCGACCGGCCCCATCTGGCTCGGGTCGAGGACGCCATCGCCGACATCCGCGACGGCAAGATGGTGATCCTCGTGGACGACGAGGATCGCGAGAACGAAGGCGATCTGTGCATGGCCGCCGAGCGGGTGACGCCCGAGGCCATCAACTTCATGGCCAAGTACGGGCGCGGACTCATCTGCCTGTCCATGACCGAAGAGCGGCTGCAGCAGCTGCGGCTCTCGATGATGGTGCCGGACTACGAGAACAACTCGGGCTTCGGGACGGGCTTCACCGTCTCCATCGAGGCGCGCGAGGGGGTCACCACCGGCATCTCCGCGCACGACCGCGCCCACACGATCCTCACGGCCGTGGCCGAGGAGGCCAAGCCGAACGATCTGGTGCGCCCCGGGCACGTGTTTCCGCTGCGGGCCCGCGAGGGCGGCGTCCTGCGCCGGACCGGCCAGACCGAGGGCTCGGTGGATCTGGCGCGTTTGGCGGGCTACCAGGCGTCCGGCGTCATCTGCGAGATCATGAACGACGACGGCACCATGGCGCGCATGCCCGACCTGGCGACCTTCGCGCGCGAGCACGATCTCAAGATCGTCTCCATCGCCGACCTGATCCAGTACCGCCTGCGCAACGAGCGGTTGGTGCGACGCGCCGCCACCTCGAGCATGCCCACCCGGGCCGGCGGCGAGTTCCAGGCCATCGTCTACGAGAACGACATCGACCACGTCGACCACGTGGCCCTGGTGAAGGGCGACGTCTCCGGCGACGATCCCGTGCTGGTGCGGGTCCACAGCGAGTGCCTGACGGGCGATGCGTTCGGCTCCATGCGCTGTGACTGCGGCGAGCAGCTGGACGCCGCGCTGGCGCTGATCGACCAGGTGGGCGCCGGCATCGTGCTCTACATGCGCCAGGAAGGCCGCGGCATCGGGCTCAAGAACAAGATCAAGGCCTACGCGCTGCAGGACAGCGAGGGGCTCGACACCGTCGAAGCGAATCACCGGCTGGGCTTCGCGGCCGACCTGCGCGACTACGGCGTGGGCGCCCAGATCCTGGCCGACCTGGGGGCGCGCAAGCTGCGCCTCATCACCAACAATCCCGGCAAGCGGGCCGGCATCGAGGGATACGGGATCGAGATCGTCGAACGCGTGCCCCTGGAGATCGAGCCCAACGAGCGCAATCTCGAATATCTGCGCACGAAGAAGGACAAGCTGGGCCACGTGCTCAACCTCATGGGCTGAGGCCCGGTGACGAGCGATGCCGCGGTTCGCGCGGAAGGAGTTTGCATGTTCGATTCGGTAGAGGCGGTCATCAAGGAGCTGGGCGACCAGGGCTACATCTGCGACAAGCGGATCGCCACGGTGGTCTACCTGGCCCAGGAGCTGGAGAAGCCGGTTCTGGTCGAGGGGCCCGCGGGCGTCGGCAAGACCGAGCTGGCCAAGGTGGTGGCCGCGGCGACGGGTCGCGAGCTGATCCGCCTGCAGTGCTACGAGGGGCTCGACGAGGCCAAGGCGCTGTACGAGTGGGAGTACTCGAAGCAGCTGCTCTACACCCAGATCCTGAAGGACAAGTTCTCCGAGGTGATGAGCGGCGCCAAGACGCTGAAGGACGCCGCCGAGCGCGTGGGCAACGAGGACACGGTCTTCTTCTCCGACCGCTTCATCGTGCCGCGGCCGCTGATGCGGTCGATCGCGTCGGATTCCCCCACGCTGCTCTTGATCGACGAGGTGGACAAGTCGGACCCGGAGTTCGAGGCGTTCCTGCTGGAGGTGCTGTCGGACTTCCAGGTGACGGTGCCCGAGATCGGGACCTTCGAGGCCAAGCACAAGCCGCTGGTCTTCCTCACCTCCAACGACGCCCGCGAGATGAGCGACGCGCTCAAGCGGCGCTGCCTGCACCTGTGGATCGACTTCCCGGAGCCGGACCTCGAGGTGCAGATCCTGGACGCCAAGGTGCCCGGCATCGACGACCGGTTGGCGCGCGAAGTCGTGGACGTCATGCACAAGATCCGCGACCTCGATCTCAAGAAGACGCCGTCCATCAGCGAGACCCTCGACTGGGCGCGCGCTCTCTTGGCGCTCAATGCCAACGATCTCGAGAGCGAGATGGTCTCCGAGACGCTCAACGTGATCCTCAAGTACGAGGGCGACGTGCAGAAGGCCCAGAAGGAGCTCTCGGTGCTGCTGGAGAAGCGCCAGGCCGAGGCCAAGGCCGCCGGCCCGCAGCCGGCGCCCGAACAGCCGGCCGCGAAGAAGGGGGTGCTCCACTGACCATGCAGTCGAAGATCGTCGAGTTCACGAACCTGCTCCGCAAGAGCGGCGTTCGGGTCTCGGTGGCCGAGGCGATCGATGCCTTCGACGGCCTGGATCATCTCTCGCTCGGCGATCGGGAGATCTTCAAGGACGCCCTGCGCTCGACCATGGTCAAGCGCGGGGACGACATCGACACCTACGACCAGCTCTTCGACCTCTTCTGGTCGGGCTTCTACGACAACCTGCGGCAGTCGTTCGGCGACATGTCGCAGCAGCTCGGCGGCGAGGGCGTCGATCTCGACGAGCTCCTGCGCGCCATCGCCGAGATGATGGGCCAGATGGACGGCCAGGACATGGACCTGTCCGAGCTGGCCAAGGCGCTCTTGACCCAGGATCTCTCGACGCTGGAGAACCTGATCCGCGAGGCCTCCGAGCAGGCCGGGGCCAGCCGCATCGAGAACATGCTGCAGATCGGCTTCTTCAGCCGTCGCACCCTGGAGCAGCTCGACATGGAGGGCGCGGGCCAGGAGTTGGAGGATCTCGCCGCCCGTCTCGAGGCCGCCGGGATGTCGCCCGAGCAGGTCGAGGCCATGCGCAACATGATCCAGAAGCTGATGGAGACGTTGCGTCGCGTGGTTCGGCAGAACACCGAGCGGGAGCTCCAGACCCAGAACCACGACTACATGGAGAAGTTCCGCCGTGAGATGCTCACGGAGAAGAGCTTCTACCACCTGACCGAGGACGAGATCCGGCGCATGCGCGAGGTGGTGACCCGGTTGGCGCAGCGCATCAAGAACATCCTCTCGATCCGCCGCAAGCGCCTGAAGCGCGGCAAGCTCGACCTGCACACCACGCTGCGCCGCAACATGGCCCGTGGCGGCATCCCGTTCGAGGTCGTCTTCAAGCAGCGCCGCAAGGAGCGGCCCAAGCTGGTGGTGCTGTGCGACGTCTCGTCC
>JAKSBN010000320.1 GCA_022361175.1 Pseudomonadota bacterium
CGCGCATCGTAGGTGAACGCGCGTTCCAGGTGCTCGTCCTTGGTGCCGCCCACTTCGAGGTGGGTGCCTTTGAGCAGCCCGACGCTGCTCTCCTGGCCTGGCTCGCTTCCATCGTAGTACGTGCGAACGATCTGAAGGCCGTCGTCGGGAACGACGGCAGGGGGCGTGATGGTCTCCAGTTGCCTGTTGGCGTCATAGGCGAAGGACGTGACCGCGAACGTTCCGTCGTCCTTTCGCCTTCTCCGTTCGCGGATGTTGATCGGCGCTGACGTGGGGTCTAGGTCGTCTTCCCGATCGAACGTGAACTCGGTCCGGAAGACCTTGGTGGGATCGGCCGACGACACCACCTGCTGACTCGCGAGCCAGCCCTGGTCCCAGGTCCAGCTCTGGGTGACGGTCTCGCCGGTGCCAGAGAGCGTGACGGCCGAGCTCGTCAGGTCGCCATCGGTGTTGTAGCCGTAGTCGATGGTCTTCTGGAGAACGAGCGTGGGAGCGGCCACCGTTCCCTGGTTGTGGTGGATCCTCAGCTGGGTGATGAAGCCGCCCGTTCGGTCGTACTCCCAACGGTTTCCCAAGGCGTCCACGATCGTCACGTAGCGGTGGTTGGCGTCGAACTCGTAGACGGTGGTGGCGAAGCGCTCGTTGATCGGGTTGGCCTGGGCATCGACACCATCGATGATGCGGCGGGTGACGGTGGTGATGAACTCCACCGGGGTACCCGGGTCCGTCTCCAGGGCGTAGTCGAACGTCAACACCTGTCCGTCGAAGGTCGTCGTGGGTCCGACGGTCACGTTCTCGCCGAACTCCTGGCGGATCACGCGGTCTTGGTCGTCGTAGGTGTTGACGACGGGGGTGGTGCCCTGGCCGTGCTGGATGCTCGTCACGTTGTGGACGTCGTGGGGGTCTTCGTAGGCGTAGGCCTCTTCGATGGCCTCCAGGCCGACGACGCGCACGAGGTTGCCCTGGGTCAGCGTCTGACCGTCGACGTCCACGGTGTCGTGTTCGTAGTGGACGACTCGACCATCGCTGGCGGTCACCGAGGTGAGGCGGCCGGTCGTGGGGCTGTAGGCGAAGGTGACGGATCGCCCGGTGACGGTGCCGTCGGCGAGCTTCTCGGCGATCTGCTCGAGCTGAGGAGCTCGAGACACGGTCAACGGACGACCGGGATCGACGGAGAAGGGCGAAGATCCGATGAGAGGCACGTGCGTCGGGCTGTAGGTGAACTCGAGGCGGTTGCCTTGTGGGGTGACGAGAGCCGTGAGGTTGCCGGCGAAGTCGAACTCGGCCTTGCGGCCGCCTCGCTCGCGAATGGTGTAGCCGGTCGCGGTCTGGGTGACGACTTCGGCGCGCTCGGGAGGCGGTTGGTGGGCGCCTCCGGCATCGAGGAAGACGGTTCGCTCGCCGCAGGCCCGGCGCAAGACGAGGTTGCCGTTGGGGTACTCGAAGAGTCGCTGGTCGAAGGTGAAGGCCCAGCCGTAGCCCAGGGGCGAGTCGTAGCGGCTCTGGCTGTCGTAGCGGCGGACGACCTCGATGGGAAAGACGCCGTTCACCACGAGATCCGTGCGGCGCAGGAACTGGCGTCCCGTCGCGACCCAGACGGGGTCGCCCTGGGTCCCCGTTTGCTGGTTGGCGTTCGGTCCGTCTGTGTTGGACGTTCCTTGGCCCTTGGTGCAGCACTGCACATCGGGATCGCACCCACAGGTGCTGTCCTTGTTCTCCGCGCTGCAGCCCTCCGCCGGCGTGCCCGAGTCCTGGCCGCCGCTGAACGGACGGAAGAAGGAGCTTCCGACGTCCGTGGCGCCGGCGAGGTCGGGCGCGGCCGAGAACAGGGCCAGCAAGCCGACGAGGCTGGCGAGCAGAAGCGGGATGTGGAGAGAGCGGGGAGCGGCGGTCATGACGCTGTCCTTCTACTGGGGCTCGCGTGAAGAGAGCGTGGAAGAGGCGGTCGCATCGGGCGATGCCTCGACCCACACCTGGCTCGTGGTGATGCCGAAGTGCCCTTGGTAGCCGAGCACGTTGGCGGTGATGTAGTGGAGGCCGGGGCCCAGGTCTTTCGGGTCCCAGCGCCAGGTGGTGGGCAGGAAGCCCACGGAGTTTTCGAAGCGGAAGAAGCCGTCCACGTAGAAGACGGTCTCGAAGCGTTCGGAGAGAATGCGCGGCAGGTCTTCGCGATCGGCGCGGAGGCGCACGGCAACGGGCTCGGTGATGACGGGAACGCCATCGGTCGTGCGTCGCAGCCCGGCCGGAAGTTCGAGCGAGAGGCCGATGTCGCGCTCGGCGTCGACGGCCTGAACGCGGCGCAGGCGCTGCGAGCGGCGGCTTTGGGGGGTCTCGGGGCGGACGGGCGCGTCGAAGCCCGAGACGTCGATCAGCTGGATCTCCTGGCTCCGGGGCAGGACGAGGATCGTGTTGTCGGGCAGCGAGATGGCGCGCACGGTGACGCCCAGTTTCGGGTGCCGGCTGAGATCGAGCAGGCCGGAGTTGTCGAAGCCGTCCCAGGGCTCGGCCTGAGCACCCGCCGGGCGCGGCACCCAATCCACCAGGGTTCGCAGCAGCGGGCCATCTCCCGTCAGCCCCAGGCGGATCTGCACGCGCGCCGGTTTCGAGAGCCGGAAGCGAATCGTCTTGGCGTCAACGTCCCAGTCGGGCGGGGCCAGGGGCAGGGCCTCGGTGCCCGTGAGATCGGTGAGGTCATGCACGACGGAAGGGCCGCCGGGAGGCTTCGCCGTGACGGTGTACTGATACGCCTCGGGCGGGACCGGTCGCCCGAGGGCGTCGCGGCCGTCCCAGGAGAGGCGGTGCTCGCCGCGGGGCAGCTCGCCGGGCGATTGCACTTGGCGGATGCGCAGGCCGCGGCCGTCGTAGATCTCCAGGCTCGCGGACGCGGATCGAGTGAGGCGGAAATCCACATCCACCGTTTCGCCGGCCGCGGGATCGAAAGCCCCGCGAGAGTGCCGGACGCGCTCGATGCGAAGATCCGCCGCCGCCACGGCCGCGAAGCCGAGCGCGACGCACGCCACGGTCCCCTGAATCCAGGCGCGCCTCACGGCGATGCTCCCGACCACCACGCCGCCCGGCGTGCGCCGTCGCCGTGGGTGATCTGCGTGGCTTCGCCGCCGTCGGCGTCGATCTCGAAGAGCTGCAGCTCGCCGGTGCGGGCCGATTCGAAGACCAGGCGCCGACCGTCGGGCGACCAGACCGGGTAGGCGTCGAAGCCGGGATCGCTCGTCACCGCTCGCAGGGCGCCCGTGGGCTCTTGGACGAAGATCTGGTAGTCGCCGCTCCGGTTGTTGGAGAAGGCGAAGCGACCGTCGGCGGCGACGGCCACGTCGAAGTGGTAGCCGCGGCCCGCGGTCAGCGCCTCTTGGCGGGTCCCGTCCGGACGCATCCGCCAGACTTCGTGGTGCGGCTCGCCCAGCAGCCCGGACAGGTAGTAGATCCACTGGCCGTCCGGACTCCAGGCGGGGTGGTGCTGGAGGCCCGGTGCGTGCGTCAGCTTGCGCAGGCCGCTGCCGTCGGCGCGGAGGAGCCAGATCTCATTGTCGTCACGCGAATCCGCCGGGCTCGACGACAACGCGATCCAGGCCCCGTCGGGCGAGACGACCGCATCGAAGGCGTCGTCCATGGGAAGCGGGATCTCCTCCTCCCGTCCCGACGCCAGGTCGACGCGCAAGAGAACCCCGTCTTGCGAGCTCACCAGCACCGCCTTGCCGTCGGGGAACCAGGAGCAGCGCGTCTTGTCGCGAGGCGAACGCGTCACCACCCGATCCTGGCCGCCTTCGCGCACCACCAGCTGCCAGTAGTCGCCCGCCACGCCGAGGTAGGCGAGCTTCGTCTCCACTTCGGATGCCGCGCCGGCGGGCAACGCGAAGCCGCTGCCCACGCAGGCGGCGAGAAGCGTGAGGTGACGTTGCCAGGCCGCTCCCACGCTAGTGTCCTGTCCCAGAAGTTCGGCGTCGAATTGGCTCGTCGTCCGCAGCGCATTCACTGCACCGAGAAGCCGTCTACGAGCCGCTCGCAAGGCGCGCGAGGGAAGCATAGCCGTAGCTATGGTGACCGAGCGCAACGCGGCGAGCGGCTCGTAGGCGGATTCGAATGCAGCCGAACTTCTGGGACAGGACACTAGTTCCGCGCTTGTAGGACACCGCGGTAGACGGTCTGCTGGCCCGTCAGCACGCTGGTGGCTTCGATCGTGAACGTGAAGGCGGTGTCGATGTCTTCGTCCACCCAGAAGAGCGGGTCGTTGCCCGCGTCCGGCCCGGCTAACTCGTCGAAGCCCGTCCACACGGCCAGATAGGTCTCCGGCTCGCCCAAGCCGTTGCTGGCGGGCTGTAGCTGATCGTCGATCAGGGTGATGGCGCTAGGGTCGGCCGGGTCGTAGATGCCGGGCGGCAGCATCTTGACCGTCACCTGCGAGTCCTGGTCCAAGCGGTAGGCGATCTCGGAGATCTGGTGGTAGCTGTGATAGATGAGGTAAGGCGTCGACTGCACCGCCACCACGGGGGGCAGCTCCGCCGTCAGGATGGTGGGCGCGGTGCCCTCCACCACGACGTGGTTGACCCGCATGTTCTTGCTGGTCACGCCCCCGTTCAGCGGGAACTCGCCCTCGAGAATCTCGCCCGGCACGACTCCCGGCGGCAGGTCGTCGCTGAAGGGCACTCGGCCATCCCAAGTGATGACGTGGGTGCCGGGCGAGAGGGCGCGGTTGTAGAGATCGACGGAGACGGGGCCGTTTGGCGTTTCGACCCGCACCAGACCGCCCGCGCGCCGCCGCACCTCCATGACGTCCAGGTGCAAGACGAGATGGTCGTTGCGGTGGGTGTTGAACTCCAGATCGAGCGGGATGTCGCGACTCAAGATGACGCGACCGAGGAGATCGCCGCCACCCGGGCGCAACGGAGAGAATAAGTCGGTGCCGTCGGATGTCACGGCGGTGACGACGTATTGGTAGGCCTCCGGAACGACGTACTCGCCCGCGTCGGTTCGTCCGTCCCAGGTGAGCGAGTGGGCGCCGGCCGCCAGGGCCACGGTCTCTTCGTAGAGCGGCGTCCCCAACACGTCGTCGTCTTCGGGGTAGATGCTGAGCGTAGTGGTGGCGGGCACCAGCAGCTCGAACTGGATCGTGGCCAGCTCTCCCAGCCCCGGCTTGAAGACGTCCTGGTCGTGCACCACCCCGATCAGCGGCGTCGTGAAGTGAACGCCGGGGATGATCACCCCAAATTCGTCCCGGAAGTCGGAGAAATCCACGGGCGTCTCGTTCGAATCGCCGACGAGCTCGATCGTGGCTCGGATGCCCGCCACCGTGGTGACGCCCCAGTCGTTCCGCCGCGCGTCGATGACGTGGTTCGCGCCGAGCTCCCAGGTGCCTGCCAGGTAGAGGTTGGCGTCGAAGTTGCCCGTGAACACGTTGTCGTTGATGACGGGCCGAAGGGCCAGGTCGGCGTCCAGCTGATTCGAGAGGATTTGAATGCCGAAGCGGCTGTTGGAGATCGTATTGCCCAGGATCTCCGTCTGGAGCGCCCCGTTGTCGAAGGCCCCCTGAACGAGGATGGCTGTGCCGAGGCCCTGCGTCGGATGGCCCGTGAAGGTATTGCCGGTGATGCTGGCGGCAACGCCAGTCAGCACCATGCCCGATTCGGTGAGTCCAGGGGTATCCCCAACCTCAAACCGGTTGTTCGCGAAGACGTGCCCCGACGAATCGGAGGCCCGGATTCCTCGCGAGAAGTGCAGGATGTCGCTGTTGGTGACGGAGACCGGCTGCCCACCCTGAACGAGATGGACGGCGGTGTTGGCATACTCGATGACGGCGAAGTCGATGGCGGTGTTCGCGCTTTCGGGCTCGATGCGGACGCCCTCCCAGTCGCTCTGGCCGGCTTTGGCGGCGCTGGTGAGCGTGACCTTGTCGTCCACCGTCCCCGCGACCGTCAGGGTGCCCTCAGCGATCAACGATGTGCCGGCCCCGAACTCGATCGTCACGCCCGCTTCGATCGTGGCCGCGGTGCCCGCTTCGATGGTCAGCGCGCCGACGGCCTGGTAGGGCAGGCCGTCTTCCGGAATCCCGTAAGTGCCGATCAGCCTCCCCGTCAGAAAGTTGCCCGGAACGGGGATCAGGTTGCCGTCCGGGTCGAGGGCCAAGAAGGGGGTGAACGCCACGACCGGTCCCATGCCCGTGTCCGTGCGGTCGCTGATGGTGTCGGCGATGTCGGCGACGACGGTGGTGCCCCAATAGTTGTTGCGGGCGTCGAAGACGGCGAAGGTCGAACTCGAGGCCGGGGACAAATTGACGGTGTTGAACTCGAAGATATTGCCATTGACGAGCGGGGTCGTCGCGGTCCCGCCGCCCGAGACGCCGAGGTCGTTGTGGCTGATGGTGTTTCCGTCGAGGACCCGCGCCGCGCATTGGCTGATGCGGATGCCCGTACTGTTGTTCGTGATGATGTTCTGGTTGCGGATGGTGGGGCCCTGGCCCTGCTGGGCAAGGATGCCGGTGCTCAACCCGCCAATGAACGATTCCTCGAGCACGACCGAGTACACCGCGCCGATGAAGCGGATCCCGTTGCCCTGTCTCGGCCCCGCGCTGTTGTCGATCGTCAGGCGCCGGAAGGTCCGCTGGCTTATGGGGGAGGTTCTGAGCCCCGTGCCCGTGAACTCGCGGATCTTGACGTCCGTGACGTCAACGTCGGTGCCGCTCATGATGTACAGGGGATCGGTGGCGTATTCGATCACCGCGTGGCGAAGAGAGCCTGTTCCGCTGTTCTGTTCGTAGCGGATTCCGGACCAGTCCCCGCGTGCGGCGGGGGGGATGGTGTCCGCGGTCCTGGTGGAAGTAAAGACGACCTCGTTGCCCTCGCTGCCCTGGGCGGTGAGCTCACCCGAGACGAGGATTTGGACTCCGTCGGCCACTCGGATCACCGTGCCCGGCCGGATCACGAGCCGTCCCGTGCTGCCGATCGAGAAGCCGGGCTGCACGAGATACGGGTCTCCGTTGCCGGGCGTCCAGACCTCGAACGCGTTCAGTGCTTCGAACTTCGGCGGAGGCGGGTTCTGGCGCTGGTAGTCCGCCACCTCTGCGTTCGACTCCAGGCTGTCGATGCCGTTGGCGTCCGTGGCGATGGCGAAGAGCGTGTTGGGCCCGTCTAGCAAGATGGCGTTGATGCTGAAATTGCCGCTGCCGTCGGCGGGCAGAGTCTGCTGGGCTTCGCCGTTCACGTACAGCGTGACGTCCACACCGGGCTCGGCGGTGCCCTCCGCCAGGAAGGGGTTTTGGGCGACCGCGCCTACGATGGCATCGAGCACCGGCGCGGCCGGGGCCACCGGCAGATCCACCTCGCCGGCGATGGCGCGCAGCAGCACGACCAGGTCGCCGGAGTTGACGCTGCCGTCCGGCGCGTAGGCGCCGGCCACCAGCGGTCCCAGGTCGGCGGCGGCCTCGCCCGCGGCCGAGAGCGTGGCGTCGCCGACCAGGAAGCGCTGCAGCAGCACCGCATCGCGGCCGTCGACGACGCCGTCGGTGTTGACGTCGCCCGGACTGGCGGCGCCGGCGAGGCCGGGCAGCAGGGCGAGGCCGAGGAGAACGAAGCCAGAGCGCAGGCGGTCCATCATTGGGCGTCCCGTGTGCGAGTGAGAGGTGTGCGGGCGGGCCGCGCTGCATCGGCGCGCGGGGTGGTGTTCAGCCAGAAGGGAAGGGCCACGGCCAGGCCGTAGGCGAGCACCACGCCGAACGGCTCTTCGGTGGCCCAGGCGAAGTGCAAGAACGCGAGCACGGCGGCAG
>JAKSBN010000044.1 GCA_022361175.1 Pseudomonadota bacterium
CAGCCCTCGCCGCGCTCGAGTTGGTGTACGGGGGCCCGCCCAGTTCGCTTGGGCGGGCCCTTTCGCATTGGGGGGCCCTCGCGTGCATACAGACGAGCGCGGATGTGTGTGCTTCCGGACGGGCGGAAGCGGGTGGGTCAGCTCGAAGGCTCGCTCGGGCCGCTCGTTTCGGGATCGAGGTTCGCACCCACCTGGAACAACCGTTCGAGCGTTTGACGACGGAGTGCGTCACCGAGGGTGACGTCGTTCTCGCGGGCCACGTGTTCGAGGCCGCGCCCGATCACGAGGCTGGCCTTCTCGACCGCGCCGGGCAGCGTCTCGGCGTCTCCAAGGGGCATGCGGTCGGCCACTGCGATCTTGTTGGCCATGACCATGAACGCCTGGAAGAACGCGTGCCGCTCGCTCTCCTCCAGCTCCGAGACGGCGCGTGCCAGCGGGCCCTCGGCGGGGCCGAACTCGGGCACTCGCGCCGGCACGCCGGTGTCGAGGCCGAGATCGAGCGCGTTCGGCTGGGGCAGCAGGTCGGCGCGCCGCTCGGGCCGAATGAAGGCGTAGATGCGAAACGCCTGGTCCCAGGCCGGGAAGCCGAGATCCTCGAGCCTCCCCGTCCGCCACCGCAGGCTCCATTCTTCCAGATCGCTCTCGAGCTCCCAGCACATGCCCTGCAGCAGGCGGAAGTAGAGCCAGTAGTCCTTGCGGAAGAGAACGTTCAGCATGCGCAGGATCGGAGCCAGGTCGTCGTTGGGTTGCACGGCCGTCAAATAGAACTGGCCCTCCAACGTCTGGCCGCCGACGGGCGGTTCCCAGCCCTCGTCGTCGTTGGGCTTCTGGACAACTTGGGTGCGGCTGGCGAGGATCAGAACCAGCAGTTCGGGGTCGAGCGCCTGGGCCGCGCGCAGCAGCGTCGCTTCGCCGGCGTTGGCGATGGCGGTCAGCCATTCCAGAGCGGTGCCGCGATCCGCCTCCAGGCCCCGCCAGGCGTCGAGATCGAGACACGCCACCACTTGCTCTGGCGTGGCGTGCTCCAGGATCCAGCTGGCGTCGGCCAGCCCCACGGCCCGCGCGGTGAAGCAGAGCTCGGCTTCCGGCAGGGCGGGGATCACGTCCTCCGGGTGGGGCAACAGCTCGAGGAGCCGAGCCCGCGTCGCGAGCGGGGCGTCGCACACGGTGGAGACCTGCTGCTCGAGCGAGAGCTCGGCCAGCGCGCGCTCCGCCTGGGGTCGGTCGCTGCGGGCCAGCTCGAGCAGGCGTCGTACGTCGGGAGGGGAGGACGGGAGGTCCGACATGCCGGCACGCTAGCGCAGTCGCTCGACAGGGGGTCCTTGGAGTAACGTGTGCGCCGCTCTTCGGGAGGTGGCTTGCTCTACACGCTGTGGTGCTTCGTTTGGTGCTTCGTCTGGGGTCTCCCTCTGGGTTGGCTCGCGGCCGTCGCTCTCCTGGGCCCCGGGGCCGGGCTCTGGCGGTGGGCCGGGGCCGCGGCCGCCGGATTGCTCCTGGCCGGCGGGGTTCGCGCTCTGCGCCGGCGCCACAACGACCCCGACCGCGATCTGCACCTGGCGACGGCCGCCGGCACCGGGGGCTTCGGCGCACCCGCGATCGCGTTGGCCGATCTCGGCGTGGCGCCCGGAGCCGCCGGATTCCTGCTTCTCACCGCAGTCGTGCTCGCGGTCGGACTGGGGCTGGGGTTTCACCGCCGCGGCGCCGCGTCGCTGGCGGGCGCCCTCGGCGTCGCGGCCGGGGCCGTCGCCGGCGGTGCGGTGGTGGGGCTCGTCGCCGCCGCGATCGCGACGCAGCTTCGTGCGCCCGAACGCAACCGCGGCGAACGGCTGGCCACCGCCGTTTACGATCTGGACGCGGAGGTAGCGACCCAGCCGGTCGTGGCGTGTGAGTCGGCGCCCCGTCGCGTCCGCGCACTCACGTCGCAGGGGGCCCACCCGCGGTTCGGCGGCGAGGGAGGACGCTGGCTCTGGTACGACGCGCTGGATCCCGCCTCCGGCCGCCGCCAGGTCCGGCGACTGGACCGCATCCGCGGCGAGGACCTCTGTTGGACCTGCGACGAGCCCGGCAACAACCGACGCCCCGCGCCGGACGCCTCGGGCGGGAGCGTGGTCTTCGACAGTGATCGCCACGTTTCCGCGGAGACCCCGGTGAACACGGAGCTGTACGGCGCGGCGACGCCCGAGGCCGGTCCGCGACTGGCCGCGCGTCGGCTCACGTTCTCGCCCGGACCCGACGACCGCGCGATCCCGGCGCCGCGGGCCGGGCTGTTGGTGTGGTCGCGGTCCGGGCCGGGGGGCTACTTCGTCGCCTCCGCTTCGCTGCAGACGGGGCACGGCGGCGTGGTGCTCGGAAACCCGGGCGCCCTCTACGCCGGCAAGACGCGTTGGACGGCTCCCCTGGCGTGGTCTCGCGACGCGCGCGCTCTTTTCGTGATCGAGGGTCAGCCGCTGTCGACCGGCCGGCTCCTGCGCATCGATCCGGCCACCGGCCAGGTCGAGGTCGAGCTCGAAACGGGTGCCGCCGCCACGGGCCACGGTGTTCGCGCCGATCGCGGGCTGGCGGTCGGGGCCCGGGCGCGCAGCACGGGTCTTGCCGCGCAGCTGCCGCACGCGCTGGGGTTCGCTTGGGGTCGGTTGCAGATCGCACGCGGGCTTGCACCCCGCTTGCGCGCGGCGTCGTGGTACTGGACGGCCGGCGACGAGACCGGTTCCCTCGATCTCGCTCGGTGGGGAGACTGGGGCGAGCCCACCGGTGCGACGCTCACACCGGACGGCGCCGTGCTCGTGATCGGCCAGCGACGCACCACCGCGCAAGGGGTCGAGGAGCGACTGCTCGAGATCGCCCTCGACTGTGGCCCGCCCGAGGGCCCGCGTCCGTAGGCCGGGTCGACTATCGTTGGGGCATGCTCCAGCTCGAAACCATTCGCGACGCCCTCGGCGCGCACCGCGCCACCTCGTCCGAGGCGTCACAGCGGGCCGCCGTGGCGGTCGTGCTGCGCCCCGTGCCCGGCCAGGCCTCACCCGAGGTGCTCTTCATCGAGCGGGCGCGCTTTGAAGGCGACCCGTGGTCGGGGCACATGGCCTTCCCGGGTGGGCGCGTCGACCCGGGCGATCCGAGTCCACGCGCGGCGGCCGAGCGCGAAACCTGGGAGGAGGTCGGTCTCTCGCTGGCGGAAGCGGAGCACCTGGGGCGCCTGGACGATCTCCAGGGGCGCCAGGCGGGACGGCCCAGCGGCTTGGTGATCTCGGCGCACGTCTATCGGTGGGAGGGCCGGGCGCCGCTGCAGCCCAACCACGAGGTGGAGCAGGCCTTCTGGTTCCCGCTGGCCTCGCTGCTGGACAGCTCGCGCCACGTCACCCACCGCAGCTCCGGCCTCACCATCGACCTTCCGGGCATCTTGGTGGGGGAGCCGGGGCGGCACGTGGTCTGGGGCCTCACCTATCGCTTCGTGGAGATGTTCTTCCAGATCGTCGGACAGCCGCTGCCGGCCCGCTGGCCCGATGGCCACTGGGCGGAGGGCAGAGAGCCCGAGTCGGGAAGCGGGTCAGGCTCCTAGCTCTGGGAGTCCGGCAGGAGTGCCACGTCGACCACCAAACGGTCGGCTTCGCGCTCCAAGGCGTCCCGCAGCCCGCGAGTGTCGACGTTCTCGGGCACCTCGGCGGCCAGCGACAGCTCGTAGATCGGCGTGCCGCCCGGTCCCGGTCGGGTGGTGGAAGCGAGCTCGGTGATGTTGATGCCGTGTTCGGCGAGCACGCCGCACATGCCCGCCACGATTCCCGCTTTGTCCTCGCCCACGGCCTGGACGCGGTATAGGCGCATTCCCGGGGCGGGAACCGACGGCCGCGGCCCCTCTGCGAGCGAGCGGACGAGGATCGTGAGCCCGTGGTCGCGCTCGAGATGCTTGGCCCCCCGCCCGATCCGGTCGCCGGCGGTCTCGTCCGCAGCCGAGCACAGCAGGATGACGGCGAAGTCGGTTCCCAGAATCGTCATGCGGGAATCTTCGAGGTTGGCGTCGCAGTCGTAGATGAGCCGGGCCAGTTCCGCGACCAATCCGGGCTTGTCGCGGCCGATGGCGGAGACGATGAACCAGTTCCTCAACGGGAGCTCCTTCGAGACGGCGGACGGGAAGGATGGCGCAGAATCGGGCCGGGCGCCCCGCGCGCCTAACCGCCCTCGGTGGGCGGCGCCTCGGCCGCGACGAACCCCCCGCAGCGGACGACCGGAAGGCTCGGATAGCGGGCGAAGGCGGGGTCTTCGTCCGCCTTGCCGCAGCGCCAGAACGAGCTTCCGCGCGCGCTGCGAGTGACCCGGGCGAACCGGCAGCGGCTGCACAGACCCACGCTGGGGTCGGATTGGCTCGACGTCATGAGCCCTCGCGGAGTGTGGGGTTCGGTGGTTCCAGTCTACAATCCCCGCATGGGGCGGCGGCGACTTCTCGATCGCTTGGCACGCGTGCTGCAGCTGGCGGAGCGCTGGCTCGAAGAACAGACGGGCGCCGCGCCGGATTCGGCCGCGTTCGCGCAGTTTACGGCGTTTCGCTTCGACGCCCGCCTGGGGCCCGGGCGCCTGGTGCCAATCCCAGACCCGGCTCCGTTCGAGCTCTCGGGCTTGGTGGGCGTCGAGCGGCCGCTCGCGCGCCTGGTGGAGAACACCGAACAATTCCTGGCGGCGCTCCCCTCGAACCACGTGCTCCTCTACGGCGAGCGGGGGACGGGAAAGTCCTCGGCCGTGCGCGGCCTTCTGACCCGCTACGCCGCCCGCGGCCTGCGGATGGTGGAGGTGTCGAAGGCCGACCTGGTCCAACTTCCGCGGGTGCTCGCGGGCCTGCGCGGCATGCCGTATCGATTTCTGGTGTACTGTGACGATCTCTCGTTCGACCAGGGTGAGCCCGGCTACCGAGAGCTCAAGGCGGCGCTCGAGGGCAGCCTGGAGGGCCCGCCGGAGAACGTGCGCATCGTGGCGACGAGCAATCGCCGCCACCTGCTGCCCGAGACCCAGAGCGACAACCGGGCTGCGCACCTGGACGACCAGGGAGATCTGCATCTGGGGGAGGTGTTGGACGAGAAGCTCGCCCTGTCCGAGCGATTCGGTCTCATGCTCGGGTTCTATGGGTTCGATCAGACAACGTATCTCTCCATCGTGGAGCATCATCTGAAACGAGCGGGAGTCGCCGACAGCTTGGACGACGTGCGCGAGGCGGCCCTGCGTTTCGCCCTGCGGCGCTCGAGCCGCTCGGGGCGGGTGGCCCGGCAGTTCGTGGACGACTGGGTCGGGCGTCATCGCCTGCACGGCGACGGGGGCGGGCGCGGACTGTGACGGAGGCCGGAATGCATCCAGAGCTCGGGTGGAGTCTTGTCGGACTCCTCTCCGTAGCAGCGCTGATCCTGACCAACGCCTACTTCGTCGCAACCGAATTCGCGCTGGTTGCGGTCCGCCGCAGCCAGGTGACGCTGTGGCTGCGCGAAGGCCGCCGCGGCGCGGCCGCCGTGGCCCGGAGCCTCGAGACCCTGGACGACGCCATCGCGGCGACGCAGCTTGGAATCACCGTGGCGAGCATCGGCCTGGGATGGATCGGAGAGCCGGCGATCGCCGGCCTTCTCCGCCCCGGTCTGGCGTCGATCGGCCTCGAGAGCGAGGCGGCCGTCCACACCGCGGCGGTCGGCATCGCCTTCGCGCTGATCACGTTTCTGCACGTGGTGTTGGGCGAGCTGGCGCCCAAGGCCGTGGCCCTGGACCAGCCGGGCCCCGTGGCGCTCATATGTGCTGCTCCCCTGCTCATCTTCGGCCGCATCTTTCGTCCGCTTCTCGCGGTCATGAACGGCGCCGGAAACGCGGTGGTGCGGCTGCTGGGTGTGCCCCCGGCCTCGAGTCACGAGGCGGCGCACTCGCCCGAAGAGCTGTCGCTGCTGGTGACGGAGGCCAGCGACGCCGGCCGCATCCGGCCGTACACGAGCCGGATTCTCGGCAACGTGTTTCGCACGGTTCGAACCCGGGTGTCGGACGTCATGGTGCCCCGCGCCGGCGTCTTCGCCATCGAGAAGAGCATCGCCCCCGACGAGCTATTGGATGCGCTGCGCGACCGCGGCTACACCCGCATTCCGGTGTACGAGGGCGAGCTCGACAACGTCGTGGGGATCCTCCACGCGAAGGACCTGTTTCACGTCTACGCGCGCGAGGGCGTGGTGATCCTCCCGGACGCCGTCCGTCCCGTGGTGGAGATCGGACCGGACGTGCCCATCATCGATGCGCTGCGGTTCTTCCGCGGCGGCCGCAAGCACCTGGCGCTGGTGCGCCGGCCGAACGGCCCGCTGCTGGGCGTGGTGACTCTCGAAGACGTGCTGGAAGAGCTGGTGGGCGAGATCGAGGACGAGTACGACGTCCCGACTCCGGCCGGCAGCGAGTAGCCCGGAGACCGGGCGGAGTCGGCGCGCGCGCGGTGCCCGGGGCCGGCGGCGACCTCTCGTCGCTGCGGGGCCGTGGCGGGTTGGCTTGGCGCTGGGGGGTGCGGCGATCGGGGTTCGCCTG
>JAKSBN010000070.1 GCA_022361175.1 Pseudomonadota bacterium
AGCGGCCCACTGCCAGCCGCCGTTGTTCGACGCCGGATCGCCGTCGACGAGGTGCTCGAAGAAGAACCGCTCGCCCTCGCGCCAATCGATCAGCAGGTCCTTGGTGAGGAAGCTCGCCACGATCATGCGCACCCGGTTGTGCATCCAGCCCGTGGCCCGGAGCTGGCGCATGCCGGCGTCGACGATGGGGAACCCCGTTCGCCCCTCGCACCAAGCCTCGAACTCCTTCGGATCGTCGCCCCAGGCGACGGCATCGTACTCGCGCCGATAGCTCTCGCGCAGCACTCTGGGATGCTGCTCCAGGATCGCCGCGTAGAACTCGCGCCAGACCAACTCGTCGAGCCACTTGGCCACTCCCCTCCGCAGGCGCGGATCGGCGTGGGCCGCCTCCTCCGCGGAGTCGAAGCACTGCCGCACCGAGATCGCGCCGAAGCGAAGGTAGGGAGAGAGCCGGGAGGTCCCATCCAGGTCCGGCCGATCGCGGTCCTCGGCGTAGCGGCGAACGGCGCGTTCCAGGAACGCGGTGAGGCGTCTTTTCGCGGCCTCCTCTCCTCCGGTGGGTATTCGCGGAGCGTCCGGCCCGCGCTCGAGCACCCGCGCCTTTGGCGCGAGCCCGGCGGGCAGCTGAGGGATGGCCGGAGGCAGGCGCCGCCTCCGCAGCGGGGGCCGCGGATCGTCGACCCATCGCTGCCACCAGCGCTTGCGATAGGGGGAGTAGACCGAGTACCCGCCACCGGACCCCGTCCGGATGTCCGCCGCGGCGTAGACCACCCGGTCCACGCGAGACAGCACGGTCGCGCCCGCCTTCTCGACGGCACGCCGGACCGCCGCATCGCGGCGGCTCGCGAGGGGGCTCACGTCCTCGTTGAAGCTGAGAAGCCGCGCGCCGGTCTCGCGGAGAATCCGGGGCAGAACTCGCTCCGGCCGACCGCGCATCACCACCAGCGGGACGTCCCGCCGCGCGAGCGAGCGCTCCAAGCGGGTCAGGCAGTCGCGCAGGAAATGCCGGCGGGGCCCGGCGCCGACGTCCAGGCGCGGATCGAAGACGAAGACCGGAAGCCACTCCGTCGCGCGTTCCGCCAGGGCGTACAGCGCGCTGTTGTCCTGCAGCCGCAGATCGTTGCGAAACCAGTGAATGCCGCGGGTCACGTCGCTGCCGCCCGTTCCGCCCGCAGCCGCTCGCGGGCCTGCTCGCGGATCGCGAGGTCCTCGATCCGCATCGTGGGGCGCGGCGTGAGCTGCTGCACCTGGTCGAGCAAGGCCAGCGCTTCGTCGCTCCGGTCCGGAGCCAGGTCGAGCAGGGTGATCCCCAGCAGCAGGCGGTTGCCCGGATTGGCGGGCGCGAGCGCGTAGGCGCGCTCGATCAACGGGACCGCCTGGCCGCGATCCACCCAGCCCGAAACGAAGGGGACGCGCGGCAGCTCCGCGTGCAAGCGGCCCAACAGCCGAAATGCGCCTCCCTCGTCGTAGTCCGGCTCAAGCGCCAGCGTCATCAGCGTGTAGCGGTGGACGCGGTTGGCCACGCCCCGCCGCACCGCGCTCAGCAGCCCGACCGTACGGCTCCAGGCGCCCCAGTTGATGGCCGACCAGAAGTAGAGACGAGCCACGTCCCGCGTGCGGACGCCCGCCGCATCCAGCCGGGGTCGCAGTGCTTCCGGGCCGAGCTCTTCCAGCGGTTCCGCAGTCCCCAAGCGATCCTCCAGCAGAGCCAGACCGGCCGTGGAGACTTCCCGCGCTCGCCCGAAGACCTCCCGCACTTCCTCCCCCTGGACGGCGAAGTCGCCCGCAAAATGAAGCGCGCGCAGGAGCTTCCAGCGCCCCTCCAGGTCCTGGGGCGCTGCCTTGAGGGCGCGCTCGTAGAAACCCACCGCGGCGAAGATGCGGTCGGGCCGCGGGCGACCGCCGCTTTCTCCCTCCGCGCGACTGGCCCACGCCGCATCGCCGAGCGCCACGTCGTCGGCCCCGACGGACGGGGCCGCCAGAAACGCCGCGGCAGCCAGCAGCAGGCAGATCGCTCGACCGGGCGCGCGTCTCACTCGGCGTGCGCTCCCCGTTCCGGCCGCTCCGCGGTGAGCTGCTCGCAGAGGCGCCAGAGCGCCCGGCGGTCGCGCTCGGACTCGCGGGTGAACGGCAGCAGGTGGGTGCGCCGCGGCTGGCGGTCGAAGAAGAAGCGGCCCGTTTCATCCCCGGCGCGCGGACAGGCGGCCAGCCAGACGACGGTGTCGGCGCCCTCGGCGGGCGTCCTCAAGAAGTGGCGCGTGGCTCCGTAGAAGCGCGGCAGCGAGCTTCTCACGGAAGGCGTGTCCGCCCACCCGGGGTGCATGGCGTTGACCACGACGCGCGTCCCGCGGAGCTCTTCCGCGAAGAGCTCCGCGAGAACCACCTGGGCCCGCTTGGTCTCGGCGTAGGCGAGGACGCCGTCGTAGTCGCGGCTCGTCCAGTTCGGATCCTCGAGCTGCAGCCGGCGCGTGTACATCCCGCCCGACGAGACCCAGAGAACCCGGCCGTCCGGAGACTGCTCGAGGCGCTGTCGCAGCAGACGGGTGAGCAGGAAGGGGCCGGCCACGTGCACGGCGAAGGTCAACTCGAGACCGTCTGCCGTCTCGGTGCGCTCGTCGGGGAGCACGCCCGCGTTGTGGACCAGCACGTCGACGGATTCGGAGCCGAGCCGATCCGCCACGGACCGGACCGACGCCAGCACGGACAGATCCGCAACCTCCAACGAGACACGTGCATTCCCCGTCTGCTTCTGCACCCGCTCGACCGCCTCCTGGCCCCGCTCGCGGTCGCGGCACACGAGCACGACACGGGCACCCAAGTCGGCGAGGGCCAGGGCCGTCTCGTAGCCGATCCCCGAGTTGGCTCCCGTCACGACGCAGCGGCGCTGCGAGAGATCGACGTCCAGGTCGTCGGGCTGGAAGGTGAGACTGTGGATGCGGAACCCGGTCCGGTCGAAGGACGACACGATGAAGGGGTCGACGACGCGACTCAGGATGCGGCCCAGCCAGACCCGCGAGGCGGAGGCGTCGGCCGTCTCCTCGATCGGGTCGGCGTCCTCGTCGAGCGCCGCCAGAATCTCGTCGACCGGAGGATGGTCGCCGGCTTCGCGGCTTCGGTAGGCGTAGGTCGCCTCGCCCTCCGGCCGAAGCACGAACACGCCGCCGAGCTGCCACGGGTCGCCCTGGATCCCGGTCTGTCGAGAGCCTGCGCGAAGCGCCCGCAGGGCGTTCCACGGGAGCCTCGGGGAGAGGAGCTCCACCCGCCCCCTCCGCAGACCCGCGGCCCGGTACGCCACCAGCTCGGGGTCCACCAGCAGCGGGCCGTCCAGCTCGAAGTCTTCCCGAAAGGCGGCGGCGAAGTTCGTTGCGCCGTTTCCCACGATCACCAGCTCGGCACCCCGCGCGCGAATGACGTCGATCCGGCCGCGCAACTGCGCGACTTGCTCGCGGCAGAAGAGTCAGCCGAAGTGGCGGATGAAGACCAGGACGACCGGGCGGCGTTCCCAGAACGCTCCGAGCCTCCGCCGTTCTCCCCGCCAATCGAGTAGCTCAACGCCCGAGAGCTTGTCCGCGATTCGCACGCTCGGTTCTCCAGCCGCCCGCCCCGACAGATCCCGAATCTACACCGTCGCGGAGGTTCCCCGCACGGCGGCCGCCCCCGGGCTCGGGGGTGATTCACGGCGATTTGTCTGCCATCCTTTCTCCATGCCGACTCCTCCCCCTGCCCCCGCGCGGCCTCGGACGCCGGCAGAGGCGCCCACCTCGCCGGGCGACACCGGCTCCGCCCTCCAGACCGCCGACACGGACGTCTTCACGGAGACGTTCCGAGCCGTCTTCAGCTCCCACCAGCGCGCCGGTCGCTGGGAGGCCTCCGACGAGATCGAGGCGCGGGCCGTCTTCGGCGAGGTGACGCTCGACTTCACGCGGGCCGAGCTGCCGCCGAGCGGAACCGTCGAGATCCATGCTTCGGCCATCTTTGGCGAGGTACACATCATCGTGCCCGACGGCGCCGACGTGGACATCGACGGAACCCCTGTCCTGGGGAGCATCGAACAGCATCTGCGCCGGAAGGGGGCGCGAGAGAAGATCCGCGAGTGGGTCACGGGCGAGCGCGAGGAGGATCTCCCCGCCCCGGGACCGAGCGTCGAGCGACCTTATTTCCACGTCACCGGCCGCGCGATCCTCGGCACCGTGAAGGTGACGGGGCGCTAGCGTCCGCTTCGCACCGCGTCTCCAGATCGTCCGATTTCGGCGAGGAGCCGCCCTGGTGCGGAAGACCGATTGAACGACGGTGCGCCGAATCGCCCGCGGCGGGGCGCGGGTGGCCCCCCAGACGAGGCGCTTGGTTCGAATTCCCAGCCTCGGCCGAAATGGCCGATTTCGATTCGACCTGGCTGGCGTGGACCGTGCGGGGGTAAACTTCATTGTGATGCAGCACCGCCCGGACACCGAGTTGATTTCGCCTCGGGTCGCGGCCCGCATCCTCGGCGTCACGCCGAGCAGCGTGAAGCGCTGGGCCAACGAGGGACGCCTGCCGTGCGTTCGCACGCCGGGTGGACATCGGCGCTTCGAACGCCACGCGGTCTACGCCGCCAAGAGCCAGATCGCGAGTTCCGATTTCGAAGCCCACACCGCGAATGCGCCCTCGCTGCTGGCGCTGCTGCTGACGGGCGACGCGGATCCCCACGCCGTCCAGTCCTTTCTCTTGGCCGAGCGCGCCCGCGCGGGAAGCTGGTGGCGGGTGGCCGATTCGATCGGCGTGGTCGTTCACGAGCTCGGCGCCCGCTGGGAAGCCGGCGAGTGCAGCGTGGCGGAGGAGCACATGGCCACGGAATGCCTCCGCCGCGGTCTGGCGACGTGCGCCGCATCGCTGGCCGCCAGCCCCGATGCACCTCAGTGCGTGATCGCCGCGGCCGAAGGCGAGGTGCACACGCTCGGCCTCTCGCTGTTGGAGCTGGCTTTGAAGGAACGCGCCTGGTCCGTGCTGTGGGTGGGGGCGCCCACCCCGACGGACGCACTGCTCGACGTCCTGGAGACCCGCAAGCCCGATTGGCTCGCCGTGTCCGTAAGCTCCGGTTCCGGCGACGCCCGCCAGCTGGCCGACGTGGCCAAGCGTCTGGGCAGCGCGTGTCGCGAGCACGACGTCGGTCTGGTGCTCGGAGGCCTGGGCCCCTGGCCCGAACAGCCCGACTACGGCTACCGCGCGCGCACCTTCCAGGAACTCCACGCGCTGCTCGGCGACTGAGTTCGTCTCGTTCAGCGAGCTGGAAGGAGCCGTGGCGAACCGCGCACGGAGGCGTACGACTCGGTCCGCTAGGTGTGATCGCTAGGGAGCGCCGTCCCCGTCGTCGAGAGGATCCAGCACCTCGAGGTACTGACGACGAATCGCCTCGATCTCCGAATCGAGTCCGTCGCGTGTCCAGCGGCTGGTGTCGATCGGCGGCAGCACCACGGCCTCGACGCTGGCCGGCCGCACCACCACCGCGTCCTTGGGCAGTGCGTCCAGCACGTTGCGGAAGACGATGGGCACGATCGGCACGCCCGCCTGCAGGGCGATGTGGAAGGCGCCCTTCTTGAACGGGCCCAGGCGCGGCGTGGCGGAGCGCGTGCCTTCGGGCGCGATCGTCAGGGAGCGCCCCTGGCGCAGTGCCTCGACCGCGTCCTTCAGGGAGTCGATGGCCTTGGCCCGGTCCGCCCGGTCCACGAACACCACACCGGCCGCGCTGAAGAGCGGCCCGAAGACCGGATTGGCGCGAATCTCCTTCTTGGCCACGGCCGTGACGTCGCGCCGCAGGAGCTTCAACACCAGAATCGTGTCGAGTCCGCTCTGGTGGTTGAAGAGAAACACCGCAGGCCGGTGTGACCACAAGTGCTGCTCGCCTTCGACCCGCAGGTCGACCCCGGCCAGCGAGGTGGCGAGATCGCTCCACATGGAGCCCAACACGTTGATGGCCTCGCGCCGCGACCGGTTGACGAGTCCGGCGGCGGCGCCCGCCCACACCGAGGGCACCAGGCTCGCGTACACCAGCCCGGTGCGGAGCACGTCGCCGGCGCTCGGACGGCCGCGGCTGGAGAAACGCCGCACCGGCCAGCCGCGCTCCTTGGCGATCTGGGCCAGCCGGCGGTCCGGGTTCAGCGGGCGCGGTCGGCCCACGATCTCCAACAGCGGCAGGTCCTCGTGGCTGTCGGTGTAGAACCAACTGCGCGTCAAGTCTAAGTCGTGGCTCTCGGCCAGTGCCCGCGCCGCCACGGCCTTGCCCTCCCCGTAGCAGGTGGGGCGCTGGATCTCGCCGGTGAAGACGCCGTCCTCCACCTCCAAGCGGGTGCACAGCACGTGGCGGATGCCCAGCTCGCGCGCCATGGGCTCCGCTTGGTAGCGCGTGGCGGACGAGACGATCGCCAGCGTGTGGCCCGCGTCGCGATGCGCGCGCACCAGCGCCCGCGATTCGGGAAAGATCTGCGTGGCCAGATGCTTGTCGAAGACCTCCTGCCCCAGCTCTTCGAGCGCGCTCTCGGCCATCCCGCGGTAGGCCGCCGTGGTGGCCGACATCAGGCCCGAGAAGCCGGTGCGGCCGGCGGCGAACGAGAGTGTGCCGAGCAGCGTCTCGGCCACCTCCCGCGGCGCCATGCGACCCGCGACGAAACGCTCGCGCATGAAGGCGGGGGCCGAGAAGCCCGCCAACAACGTCTGATCGAGATCGAAGAGGGCGGCCACCTTCGGGCCCGAGGGCCCGCTGCGGATCTCCTCCGTGAGACGCTCGTGGAGGCTCATCGCCGGCCATTCTGGGCGCGGCGGGGGGAACTTGACAAGGGGCGTCGCCCGTGGCCCCCCGGGCGCCGCGCGAAGAGCTCGCGCCGGCTACCCTCCGAGATCTCAGCCCAAAGGAGCGCCCATGTCGTCGAGGATCCTCGCGTTGATCTGCCTGATTGGGGCCTTCTGGCTCGCGGTTTCGGCCGGCGCCGACGTGACGCTGGTGATGGAGGAGCGCAACGACGGCGTCTCGACGATCAGCGTGCGCGGCAACCGTGTCAGCATCTCCAGGGGCGACGATGCGGCCGCCTCGATCCTCTACCACGGCGACACCCGCACGCTGTACGCCATCGACCACGCCAACAAGCTCTACACGGCGCTCGACCCGCAGGCGATGCAACGGATGGGCGACGCCATGAACAGCGCCATGGGCGACGCGATGAAGCAGATGCAGGCGCGCATGGCCGCCCTGCCCCCTGAGCAACGCGAGGCCATGCTGGCCCACATGCCGCCCGCCGCGCGGCGCCAGCTGCTCGGCGGCGCCGGCGAGGCGGCCCCGGTCGAAGTCGTCAAGACGGGCCCCAGTGCGAAGATCAACGGCTTTGCGTGTGAGTACTACCAAGTGAAGCGCGGTGGGGTCGCGAGCGAGCGCACCTGCCTGGCCACGCCCAAGGCGCTGGGCCTCGGCGCGGCCGACTTCGGCACTCTGGCGGATCTGTTCGCGCTCTTCAGCGAGACGGTCAAACGCATGCCGGGTGGTCCCGCCCACGCGCTGCCCGGGCTGCGCGAGCTGGGCCGGATTCCGGTCCGCACGGAGAACGCCGCCGGTGGCGAAACCACGAGCCTCCAGTCCGTCCGCCAGGAGGCGCTGGCTCCGGCCCGTTTCGAGCTGCCGGCAGGCTACCAGCGCCAAGCGATCCCCGGCGCACCCTAGTCAGGGATCGCCGGCGTCGCGCTGCGCCGCGATGCGCGGAAACAGGCGCTCGAAGGAGCGGCGCACGAGTCGCAGTGCGAAGCGGCGGGGAAGCCAGCGTCCCACGACCAACGTGGACAGGCGATCCACGAGGTTCGGTTCGAAGCTCGGTCCGGATCCGAGCGCATCCAGCGTTCGCTCGGCCACGAACCGCGGCTCGCTCAAGAGCACGCCCGCGCGTCCAACGTCGAGGCCCGCGCGCAGCAGGGTCTCGGTGCGGGTGAGCCCGGCCACCAGGGCCATCGCATCGACGCCCTCGTGGCGCAGTTCTTCGTAGAGCGCCTCTGCCAGCGCCAACTGGTACGCCTTGGTGGCGGCGTAGTGGGCCACCCAGGGTGAGTGCACCGCCGCCGAGCCCGAACTCACGAAGAGGACGCCGCCGCGGCCGCGACGGCGCATGGGTTGTACGAGGATGTGCGTGAGCGTGACGGCTGCCCGGCCGTGCAGCTCCAGCCCCTGGAGGTGCGCGTCCAGGGGCAGGTCGGCGAAGCGCCCGATGTGGCTCACCCCGGCGTTGTTGACGAGCAGGCCCAGCTCGAGTTCGGCCGCCAACGCGCCGGCGGTCTCGGCGCAGGCCGGCTGCGTTAGATCGAGGGCCAGGGGGCGCGTGGCGACGCCGTGATCGGCTTCGACGGCCCGGGCGACTGCCTCGAGCGGCTCCGCTTCCAGGTCACTGAGCACCAGGTTCAGGCCGCGCGCGCCCAGTGCCCGGGCGAAGGCCTGGCCCAGCCCGCCCGCCGCTCCGGTCACCAGCGCCCACGGGCCGTAGCGCCCGCGGAAATCCGAGGCCGCTAGCGGCACCCGGCACCCGCCGGCAGGCCGCCGGCAACCCCCTCACCAAGCCACCAAAATGTGGCTAAAATCACACAATCCGGCCGCGTTTGGCGCCCACTCACGGGGTTAGACCTGAGAGCAAAATAAGCAAAACTCCTCAACAATCGCGTGTTTCCGGTCGATCTTGGGATCCTCGCGGACACCAGATCGTTTCGGATTCGTGGAGGTCATCCAGCTCTTGCACTGGACACCGTATGCGGTGCCCGCCCTCGTGGCGACCCTGCTGTGCCTGGGCACCCTGCCGTGGGTGTGGCGGCGCCGCGCCTCGCCCGGCGGCTTGGCCTATGTGGGCCTCCTGATCTGCCTCACCACCTGGGCGGGGCTCGAGGTGGTGGGTGCCGCCGTGTTGGCGCCGGAGGCCAAGCTGCTGCTGGCACGCATCCAGTTCCTGGGTGTCGCCACCACCCCGGTCGCCTTCCTCATCTTCGCGCTCTCGTACAACGGTTGGCAGGCGTGGCTGCGTCGACCCTGGGCGGGGCTGCTGTTCGCCATTCCGCTGGTGACGATCGCGTTCGTCCTCACGGACGACCTGCACGGCCTCGTCTGGAGCGAGATTTCAGGTCAACGCGCCGAGCTGCCCCTGGTCGTCATCACCCGCGGCCCGTGGTTCCCGGTGCACACGGTCTACAGCTACGCCCTGGTCGCGGGGTCCGTGCTGCTCACGTTGTGGCGACTCGTCCACGCGCCGCACCACCGCACCCAGCTCGCGTGCGTGGCCACGGCACCCGCGATCGTACTGGCATTCAACGCGGCCTACCTGTCGGGTCGCAACCCCCTGGGCGACCTGGACCCGACGCCGCTGAGCTTTGCCATCGGGGCCGCCATCCTGGGCTTCGCCCTGTTTCGGTACCGCCTCTTCGACGTGGTGCCGGTCGCGCGCACCACGCTCTTCGACGCCATGGCCGACGCCGTCATCGTGATCGACGAACAAGCGCGCGTGGCGGACCTGAACACCTCGGCGCGCGCCCTGGTGCAGGGCGAGTCCAAGGTGATCGGCAGCTCGGTCCGCGATCTGGTTCCGGGTGTCGACGCCCTGTTGGCGCTGGGGGAAGACGACGAACGTCGCGAGCTCCGGATCAAGACGGCCGACCAGACGCGGGTCTTCGAGGCCCGCGTGGCGCTGTTGGCGGCCCCGACGGCCGGCCGCCTCTTGGTGCTGCGAGACGTGAGTGCCCGAAAGCAGGCCGAGGAGGCGCTCTTCGCGGTGCAGGAAGAGCTGCGCCGCGCCAACCAGGAGCTGGAACGCCTCGCCAACACCGACGAGTTGACGGGGCTCGCCAGCCGCCGCAGCTTCAGCCTGCGGCTCGAGGAGGAAGTCGAGCGCGCCCGGCGCCACAACCACATGCTCGGCCTGCTGCTGGTCGACGCCGACCACTTCAAGGACGTGAACGACACGCACGGCCACGCCATCGGCGACCGCGTGCTGTCGGACATCGCTGATGTGATTCGGGACATCGTGCGCCGTACCGACGTGGCGGCGCGCCTCGGCGGAGAAGAATTCGTGGTCCTGCTGCCGGAGACGGATCCAGCCGGCGTCCAGGTGCTGGCGGATCGGCTGCGCATCGGGGTCGCTTCGCGCCCTTTCTTGGACGCCCGCGGCGAACCCTTCGAGGTCACCGTGAGCATTGGCGCCGCCGCCCGCGCGAGTCGCGGTGAGAGCGCCGCCACGTTGTTGGCCCGCGCCGACGCCGCCCTCTATCGCGCCAAGGACGCCGGCCGCAACTGCGTCGTCTGGGCCGAGGTGGGCTGAGCCCGACCCGGGCCGTGTCGGTGACAGGCTCCCCGATCCGAAAAAGCGGTCAGAGGTTCACCGCGGCCCGCCGCGCCGAGAATCGGGCAAATCGGACGCATGGAACGAGACCCTCCTCCGCTGCGAGTCGTGCCGAGTCAACTGCGGGAGGACAGAGAGATACCGAGCCGGGTCGCACCCCCCGTGACGATCCGGACCAGCTGCGATGGCGCACGCGTTCGTCGTCGATTCGAGCTCGCGCGCCCGCGCTCTGGCGAAGAGTTGGCGACGCGTTCGTGGAGGTAGGGCGCGGCTAGCGCCCCGTTCCAGAAGTTCGGCGTCGCATTGACTCGTAGTCCGCAGAGCACTCACTGCACCGAGAAGCCGTCTACGAGCCGCTCGCAAGGCGCGCGAGGGAAGCATAGCCGTAGCTACGGTGACCGAGCGCAACGCAGCGAGCGGCTCGTAGGCGGCTTCGAATGCAGCCGAACTTCTGGAACGGGGCACTAGTGGC
>JAKSBN010000183.1 GCA_022361175.1 Pseudomonadota bacterium
CCTCGCTGGTGTGGCCCAGGAAAGCCAGCTCGAGATCGTGCACGCAGCCGGCCCCGTTCAAGACGACGCCGTGGATGGCCCCGCGGCGCAGCAGATCCACGACGATCGGCGCCAGCCCTACCTTGATCACGTGCGCGCCGAAGCCGAACACCACCCGATGCCCTTCGGTCACCGCGGTGGCCCAGGCCTCGATGGCGGTCCGCAGATCCGCCGCGCCGAGGACGTCCGGCAGCCGCTCCAGGAACTCCGCCAACGAGCCGCCCGGCGTGAAGGGCGCGGCCTCGTCCCGGCGTTCGAGCTTGCTCGCGCGCGCGCGCGCGGAGACGGTTCTGACGCGGGAACGATCGATGGGCGGCGGACGGGTCACGGACCGAACCTCCTGGGAGTCGCAAAACTCAAGCACACGCGGGCAGTTCCAGCAATGTTCGCGGCCCGCGGGAGAACACCCAGACGGGTTCCGGCGGAGTTCGATACGCTGACGGCCGTTCGGTGGGCGCGCGCTGACACCCCTGTGGCCGACCGGCATCTACAAGGAACCGTACACACACAAGCACGCAGTCAGGAACCGGGGTGTAGCGGGTGCATCGCGCGCCATACGAAAGGACCGAGTCATGGCAGAAGTCGCCGAGATCACCGATCAGAACTTCGAGACCGAGGTGCTGAACTCCGACAAGCCCGTCGTGGTGGATTTCTGGGCGGAGTGGTGCGCTCCGTGCCGCGCCATCGCCCCCATCATCCAGGAACTCGCCGGCACCCACGGCGACAGCGTCAAGATCGTGAAGATGAACGTGGACGACTCCCCGGCCACCCCGGGCAAGTACGGCGTCCGCGCGATTCCGACCGTGCTGGCGTTCCAGGGCGGACAGGTGGTGGAGCAGCTCCAGGGCGCCCGCCCGAAGTCGGCCTTCGAGGAGATGATCCAGAAGCTGATCTAGTCACGGACGGCGGCGCCCGGTCACGACCGGGTGTCGCCTCCGGACCGGCTCCGCCGCGCGGCCCACGCTTCCCACACCGAAGAGCATCGCGTGCGAAGGGAGGAATCGCCTCTAGCCGAGCTCGCCCGACACGTAGCCCGGCGGCGTGAAGTAGCGCACAGGCCAGTGGCGCTTCACGGCCTGGCGGTAGAGGAAGGGATCGGGGTTGGTCACGATGGGATGGCCCACCAGATCCAGCAGCGGCAGGTCCGTCACCGAGTCGGTGTAGAAGTAGCTCTTGGCCAGGTCGATGCCCTGCTCCTCGATGAACTGCTGCAGCCAGTAGATCTTGCCTTCCTCGAAGCAGATGGGCTCGATCACGCGGCCCGTGAAGACGCCGTTCTCCACCTCGAGCCGCGTGTAGAGGAAGTGCTCGATGCTCAGGTACTCGGCCAGGGGCTCCACCACGAAGCGGGTGGCCCCGGACACGATCGCCACGACGTCGCCGCGCTCCTGGTGGTAGCGCACCGCATCCACGGCCTCGGGATACAGGACCGAGACCACCTCCTCCTGCGTCCACTCCCGCGCCTCCGCGGCCAGATCCGCCTCGCGCTGCCCCGTGAACATCTGCATGGTGTCCTGGGTCCAGGCGCGGATGTCGAGAATCCCCGCCTTGTACTGCAGATAGGCCCCGATCCCCTTGGCCAGCTCCCACTTGGAGAGCTCGCCGCGCTCGTACAGCCGCTTCATGAAGAGCGACCCTGAGTTCTCCGCGATCAGGGTCTTGTCCATGTCGAAGAACGCCCCGATGCGGGGGCGCGGACGCTCCAGGGCACTCTCGCCGTTGGCCGTGCTCATGGGAGCAGTCTACAGCACCGCAGCCGCTGGGACGCCGGGGAATATTCGCCGCCTCGCTCGCGGGGCGCCACAGGAGACGTTGGTGACCATTCGCTTCGCCGCGATCCCCTCGCGCGTTCGCGCCGATTCGCGAAGTGAATGCTCATCAACGTCCCCGTCCGCTCGGCCTGATTCGTCCGGTACGTGGCCCGTCTCCCGGCGGCGCATGCAGCGCTAGAAGACGTAGCGGCGCATGGACACGTTGAGAAGCAGGCCCAGAGAGATGGAGGCCGCCAACAGCGCGGTGCCGCCATAGGAGAAGAGGGGCAGCGGGACGCCGATGACGGGGGCCAGGCCGAGGACCATGGCGACGTTCACCAGGGCGGGCCAGAAGAGTGTTCCCACCAGGCCCACCGCCAGCAGCGCTCCGAATGGGTCCTTCGAGTTCCTCGCGATCCAGAGCCCCCAAACGAGCAGGGTGGCGTAGAGCCCCAGCACGATCACGCTGCCCACGAAGCCCCACTCCTCGGCCAGCACCGAGAAGACGAAGTCGGTGTGCTGGGTGGGCAGGAAGCGCAGCTGGGTCTGGGTCCCGTCAAACCAGCCCTTGCCGAAGAGCCCTCCCGAACCGACGGCGATCCGCGACTGCATGGCCTGATAGCCCGACGACAAGGGATCCCGGCTCGGGTCGACGAAGTCGAGGATGCGCTGCTGCTGGTAGTCCTTGAGCCCGTAGCTCCAGACCCCGGCCAGCGCGGCGGCGCCAAGCGCAGCCACCACGGCCCAGGTGCGCCAGGGAATCCGCAGGAACGGCAGAAACGTCGTGGCCACCAGCAGCGTCAGCAGCGCCACGCCCATGTCGGGCTGCAGCATGATCAACGCGACGGGAGCCGCCACGATGAGGCCCGGACGAACGAGGTCGCGCAGCCGGGTGATGTCGCTCGGCGGGTTGCGCGAGAAATAGCGGGCCAGCGCGATCACCATGACGATCTTTGCGAACTCAGAGGGTTGCAGGCGCCCCTCCAGGAGCCACGCGCGCGAGCCGCGGGTCACCGGGGCGAACAGGAGAGTGCCCACCAGCAGCAACAGCATGGCGACGTAGAGCGGGGTCGCGAAGCGCTCGTAGTGGCGGTAGTCGATGAAGATCACGACCAGCAGCGCGATGCCGCTGATGCCCAGGGCCAGCAGCTGGCGCCTGGCGATGTCCGAGACGGCGCCGTCGCTGCCGGCCGCCGTCGCCGACATGAGATTCGCGATGCCGAAGGTCGTCAGCAGCAGGATGAGAAACAGCAGCACCCAGTCGAAGTTCTGGACGACGCGGCGATCAATTCCAAGCACGGTCGCCCCCCGGCGCGTGTCTCGCCGCCTGCACGTCGTCGGAGGCGGCACGCGGGTGCTTGTCGAAGTAGCGCTTCAGGACGCGCTGGGCGATCGGGGCCGCCACCGAGCCGCCACTGCCGCCGTGCTCGACCAAGGCCACCACGACGATCTCGGGCGCGTCCGCTGGAGCGAAGGAGGCGAACCAGGCGTGGTCGCGGAACTGGATCGGGATCTCGTCTTCCTCCAGGTCCTCGACCCGCTCGAGACGCACGACCTGGGTGGTTCCGGTCTTTCCCGCCACCTGGATGCCGCGGACGCGAGCGCGACCTCCGGTGCCTCCCGTCTCCATGACGACGGCCTCCAGGGCGTCGCGCACGAGCGCCAGATGTTCGGGCACCACGTCCACGCGCTCCCGGTCCTCCGGCTCGGACTCCCACAGCGCGCGGCCGTTCCAGCTCTCCTGGCGCAGCACGACCCGCGGCTTCACCAGACGGCCGCCGTTGGCGATGGCGGCGTAGGCCACGGCGAGCTGCAGCGGGGTCGTCAGGTTGAAGCCCTGCCCGATCGCGGCCGACAGGGTTTCGCCTCGGATCCAGGGCTCCTTGAAGCGCCGCTCCTTCCACGCGCGCGTCGGCACCAACCCCGGCTTCTCACCCGCGAGGTCGACCCCGGTCGGGCGGCCGAGACCAAAGGCGCGCGCCATCTTCGCGAGCGTGTCGACGCCGAGCTCGAGACCCAGCTTGTAGTAATAGACGTCGCACGAGTGCACGAGCGAGTCCTTGAAGTTCACGTCACCGTGGCCCACGCGCTTCCAACAGCGATAGGTGCGGCGGCCGAGGCGAAAGAAGCCGGGACAGAAGACCGTCGCCTCGGGATCGATCTTGTCCTCGGCCAGCCCGGCCAGCGCGACCAAGGCCTTGTACGTCGAGCCCGGCGCATACTCGCCCGAGAGCGCGCGGTCCTGCAGGGGCGTCCACGGGTCCTCGAGCAGCCCCTGCCACGTGCCCGCGTCGATGCCCCCCGCAAACGCGTTCGGGTCGTACGCGGGGCGGGAGACCAGGGCCAGCACGTCGCCGTTGCGGGGATCCAGCGCCACCAGGGCGCCCATCTTGTCGCGCTCGGGCGGTGGCGCCGGCTCGTCGGGCGAGGCGGGCGGCTTCGGCGGCGGAGCCCGAAACGCCTCCTCGGCGACCCGCTGCAGGTCGAGGTCCAACGACAGCACCAGCCGGCCGCCGGGGACGGGCTCCACTTCGTCCAGCAGCTCGCGCTCGCGGCCGGCCACGTCGACCACGAGATTGCGCCCCCCGGCCCGACCGCGGAGATGCGGCTCTTGGCGGGCCTCGAGCCCGCGCTGGCCGACGATCTCGCCGGCCTTGTAGTCGCCGTAGGAGGCTTGGGCCAGCTGGCGCTTCGTGATCTCGCCGATGCTGCCCAGGAGGTGCGCCGCCCTGCTGCCCTCGACGTACAGGCGCCGGGGCGTCATGTCGGTGACGACTCCCGGCAGGGCGAAACGGTGCGTCTCCAGCCGGGCGCGCTCTTCCTCGTCCAGGTCGCCCTCGAGGATCACCGGCGCGAACCGCGCGCGGCCGCGCGGCGTCCCCACCCGCTCGCGCAGCAGGGCGGCCTCTTCGTCCAGCATCGAGGCCAAGGTGCGATACAGGGCCTCGGGCTCGCGAATCTCGGCGGGGATGACCTTCACGCCGAAGGCCGGCCGGGTCGCCGCCAACAACCGTCCCTCGCGATCGACGATGTCGCCCCGCGGCGCCTCCAGCCGCTGCGTGCGGACGAAGTTCTGCTCCGAGCGCGAGAAGAGATCCGCGCCCTCCAGGACCTGCAGCTGAAACAAGCGCACGCCGAACACGCCGAACGCGAACAACATCAGAAAGGCGACGATCGTGATCCGCTGCTCCAAGAGCGGATCGTGCCCGGCCCCCAGTCGCGCGTCGTGGCCGCCGATCACGGACGGCCCCGCTCCGGGTCGAGCCGCACGACGCGGTTGGGGTCCTCCTCCACCGTCCACTGGGCGACGCGACCCACGCCCGCGGCGACGAACGGGGCCGCAACGGCGTTCACGAGAGCGTGCCCCAGCACGCCTCCGACGCCGCCCCAGCTGAGCCCGGCCTCGCCGGCGAAGAAGTCCGAGGACCAGAAGAGCCCGAGTCCGTAGAGCAGCGTGACCCCGGCGACGAAGACCGCCAGCGGCAGCGTGCCGCGCAGATCGAGCTGCCGACTGGCCAGTCGCGCGCCGGCGAACGTCGCCACGCGCAGGAGCGCGTGCTGGCCCAGGAGGGATCCCGAGAGCAGGTCGGTGGCATAGCCGAGGGTCGCCGCCAGCACGTAGCCGCTGGCCGCGGGGCGCCAGTGGTAGGCCATGGCCACCAGGACCAGCAACGAGAGGTCGGGAGACCAGCGCGGAGACACCAGCTCGGCCAACACGCCCTGCACCACGAGGCCCAACCCGCCCAACGCGAGGAAGACGAAGCCGAGCTTCACGAAGCGGGCCGCTCCGAGACGGCGGCGGCGCTCTCGAGCTCCGCACCGAACAGGAGATCCATGCCCCTCCCCCGCTGCAGCAGGACGAAGACCTGCTCCAGCTTCCCGAAATCGACGGCGGGACGCAGCGTCGCCTTCTGGAGCAAGCGCGCCCCGGGGTCCGACACCTCGACCACCTCGCCCACGCGGAGGCCCTTGGGATACACCCCGCCCAGCCCGGAGGTGATCACCACGTCGCCGACCTGCACGTCGCTGCCGCGGACGACGAACTCGAACTCGAGCTCGCCACGCCCAGTCCCCCGCACGATGCCCCGGGCCCGACTCCGCTGCACGATGCCCCCGATGGCGCTCTGGCGATCGAGCAGCAGCATGGTCCGAGCGGCGTTGGAAGACGTGGCGGTCACGAGTCCGACCAGGCCGGCATCGGTGATGACGGGATAGCCCGCCTGGAGCCCGTGGCGACGGCCGCGATCGACGAGCACCGAACGGAACCAGGGCGAGACATCGAGACCGACGACCTCGCTCGCCAACATCGGGACCTCGAAGTCGTCTCGCATCGCCGCGATGTTCTGGAGGTGGCCGCTGGTGACCAGGGCTTCCCGGTACTGCAGCGCCTCCTCCTCCAACGCCGCGACCCGGGCCCGCAGCCGCTCGTTCTCCTCGCGCACGTCGAGGAGGTCGCCGTAGGAGGCCCAAGCGCTCTCGAGCGACTGGGCCGGCGCCGCCACCAGCTTGCGCAGCGGAGTCGTCACGTCCAACACGAGCCCCTGCCACCAGGGCAGATCACGGCCGCCCTCGCGCACGGTGTCGCGATCGCTGGCCATGGTGATGACGGTGATCACCACCAGCAGCGCCAAGACCATGGGCGCTCGAATGCGACTCCAGAAGTCGGGCATGGCTCCCCCCGGTGCCGGCGCCCGACCCGCTCGACCGCGTCGCTCAGGACCGGATGGTCACGTCCTTGAGCAGGCGCAGCTCGTCCAGGCACCGGCCGGTGCCGGCCGCAACGGCGGTCAGCGGGTCTTCGGCGAGCATGACCGGCAGGCCAGTGGTCTCGCGCAGCAGGATGTCCAGATTGCGCAGCAACGAACCGCCGCCCACCAGCACGATGCCCTTGTCGACGATGTCGGCCGACAGCTCGGGCGGCGTCCGCTCCAAAGCGATCTTCACGCTCTCGACCACGGCGTTGATGGGCTCGCCCAAGGCCTCGCGCACTTCCTCCGACTTGATCTCCAGCGTCTTGGGAACGCCCGCCACCAAGTCCCTGCCCTTCACCTCGATCGTCTGGATCTCGTCCATCGGATACGCGGTACCGATCTGGATCTTGATGACTTCGGCCGAGCGCTCGCCGATCAGCAGGTTGTACTTGCGCTTCACGTAGTTGATGATCGCCTCGTCCATCTTGTCGCCGCCCACGCGGGTCGAGTTGGAGTAGACGATGCCGGAAAGCGAAATGACGGCGACCTCCGTCGTGCCGCCGCCGATGTCGATGATCATGTTGCCCGAAGGCTCGGTCACCGGAAGCCCGGCGCCGGTGGCCGCCGCCATCGGCTCTTCGATCAGGTAGACCTCGCGCGCGCCCGCCAGCATCGCGCTCTCCTTGACGGCGCGCTTCTCCACCTCGGTGATGCCCGACGGCACGGCGATGACGATGCGCGGTCGCACCATGCGCTTGCGATCGTGCACGCGC
>JAKSBN010000329.1 GCA_022361175.1 Pseudomonadota bacterium
CGTCGCTGGTCTCGTAAACCTCGTAGAAGTGCGCGCCGGAGTCGAGCAGGTTGGTGCCGCGATCGTCGCTCCACATGCCCATCGAGCGCATGCCGTGCATCATCGCCATCAGGACGGCGGCGCCGTCGACCATGGCGGCGTCGACCACCTGGCCCTTGCCCGAGCTGCCGCGCTCGACCAGCGCGCAGGCGATGCCGAAGGCCAGCAGCATGCCGCCGCCGCCGAAGTCGCCCACCAGATTGAGGGGCGGCAGCGGCGCCTCTCCCCGGCGGCCGATGCCGTCCAGGGTCCCCGCCAAGGCGATGTAGTTGATGTCGTGGCCGGCGGCCTGCGCCATGGGCCCTTCCTGGCCCCAACCGGTCATGCGGCCGTAGACCAGCCGCGGGTTGCGAGCGAGGCAGATCTCCGGGCCGAGCCCCAGCCGCTCCATCACGCCCGGCCGGAAGCCCTCCAGCAGCGCGTCGGCCTGCTCGACCAGGCGCAGCACGGCGGCCACGCCGTCCGGGTGCTTCAGGTCGACTCCGATGCTACGGCGGCCGCGCGTCAGCACGTCTTTGGGCGGCTCCGCCGGATCGCCTCCGCGCACGGCCTGGGCGCGGTCGATGCGGAGCACCTCGGCCCCCATGTCGGCCAACATCATGGCTGCGAACGGGCCCGGCCCGATCCCCGCGATCTCCAGTATTTTCAAGCCTTTGAGGGGGCCCATGCGAATGTTCCTCCGGGGAAGAGAAAATTGACTCGCGAATCATACCCCAGCGAGACCACGGCGCCGGAGCGGGTCGCCGTGATCGGTGCCGGCGCAGTGGGTCTGGCCGTGGGCCAGGCCCTGGCCGGCGTCGGGGCTCAGGTGGTGTTCGCGATCCGTCGCGGCTCGGACGCCGCCTGGCGACGCCACGGGATCCTGCGCACCGGCGCCCTGGGCGAGTCGCGGAGCGCGCCGGACGACTTCGCGGTGTGCGACGGCATCTCGGCTCTGCGCGGTCACTTCGACGCGATCCTGGTGTGCACCAAGACGTTCGCGTCGGCCGAGGTGTGCCGGGCGCTCGCCGAAGTCTGGCCCCAGCTCGCGGGACCGCGGCGGGTGGTCTTGTTTCACAACGGCTGGGGCAGTGCCGATGTTTTTCGCGCGGCGTTCGGAGTCGAATCGGTCTTCAGCGCGCGGGTCATCACCGGCTTCGTGCGCAAGGCCCCGCACTGGGTCGACGTGACCGTGCACGCGGACGCGATCCACGTCGGGAGCTTGTTCGGCGCCGACCCGTCGACGCTCGCCTGGTTGGCCGCGGCCCTCTCCAGCGGCGGCCTGCCGTGTGCCCCGGCCAAGGACATCGCGCGCGACCTGCTGGCCAAGCTCCTCTACAACTGCGCCCTCAATCCCCTGGGTGCGCTGCGCGGCGTCCCCTACGGCGTCCTGGGTGAGAGCGCCGCGACCCGCGCCGTCATGGATGCCGTACTGGACGAGGTCTTCGACGTACTGGGCGCCAACGGGCTCAGCACCCACTGGGCACGGGCCGAGGACTACCGCCGCGTGTTCTACGACGAGCTCTTGCCGGCGACGGCCGAGCACGAGTCGTCCATGCTGCAGGACCTGCGCGCGGGCCGCGAGACGGAGATCGAATCCCTGTCCGGGGCCGTGGAGCGGCTGGGGCAGGACGTGGGCGTCGAGACGCCCGTCAACGCGGCGCTGGCGGCCCTGGTACGCGCCGCGCGCTCGGGGCCTTCGGACGGCTGACGGCGTCTAGCGCCCGCGGAACTGGGGGCGGCGCTTTTCCAGGAAGGCGCGCACACCCTCGGCGTAGTCTTCGCTGACGTAGCAGGCGCGGATCGAGTCCTCGATGGCGCCCGCGTCCCGCTCGGCCTCCGGCTTCGCCAGTTCGGACAGCACCAGCTTGGCACTCCGCAACGTGAGCGGCGCGTTCTCCGCGATCGCGAGGGCGGTCTCGCGCACGAAGCCGTCCAACTCGGCCTTCGGCAGCACGCGCTGCACCAGACCGAGACGCAGTGCCTCGGCGGCGTCGAAGCGCCGGGCGGTGAAGAAGATCTCCCGCGCGTTGGCGGCCCCGACCACGTCCACGAGGGTACGCAGGCCGCCGGCGCTGTAGCCGAGCCCGAGCCGGGCGGCCGGGATCGCGAAGACGGCGTCCTCGGCCGCGTAGCGGACGTCCGCCGTGAGCGAGATCGCCGCCCCGCCGCCGACACAGAAGCCGTGGATGCAAGCGAGGACGGGCTTGCGCAGCCGGGCCAGGGCCCCGAAGGCGCGCGCGTTCTGTTCGTCGTAGTCCCGCGCGCCGACGCCGCTGCGGGCTTGCTTGAACTCGGAGATGTCGGCCCCGGAGACGAACGCCATCTCGCCGGCGCCGCGCAGCACGACGACGCGAACGCTCTCGTCCGACTCCAGCTGTGCGGCCGCGGCGGGAATCGCCCGCCACATGGCCCCGGTGATGGCATTCCGGCGCTCCGCGTGATCGAATACGATCCAGCCGATCGCCCCCTCGGTCTCGACGCGCACCTGTCCGGCCATGGCGGCGAAGAGTAGCCGCGATCCCCGCCCCGGGGCACGCGCCCACTCCAGCGGGAGGCCCCGTGATCAGCGTCGAAGAGTTCGTCGAGCGGCTCTGCCTGCTCGGGGCCGACCGCGGGCCGAGGGGCTTTCCGCGCAAGCGGCGCGACCGGCACATCCTCATGAAGAGCATCGTGATGGGCCTGGACAGCAGCCGCAGCTACTCCGAACGCGAGATCAATACGCTCCTGCGCAAGTGGAAACGCGAGGTCGCTCCCGCCATCCGAGTGGATCACGTCACCCTGCGCCGACATCTCGTGGACTACGGGCACCTGGAACGCACCCGCGATGGCAACGAGTATCGCGTTGGCTTCCCGGCGAGTCCCATGGCGTTCGCCATCGAGGTCGAAGACGTCGATCCGCGCGCGACGATCGCGGCCTATCTCGCCCGGCCCAAGCCACCGCGTCCGCGACCGCCCGAGAAATAGCCTGACCGAGCGTTCGAGAACGGCGCCCTCAGGAACCGCGACTCCGCTGGAGCCGGGCTCACAACCTCTGGTAGGATCGGCACTCCGTTTCCGGACCCATCAGGAGACCCCATGCGCTTCAGCGAACCCGAGTACGCCGAGATCACCCCCGAACTGGCAGAACGCATCGAGCGCTTCCGCGAAGAACACGCCGGCGATCCCGTGGGCGACGTCGCCAACACAATTCTGTTCGAAGACGAGCGCGTCCGCATCTGGGAGATGAAGCTCGAGCCGGGCGAGCACAGCGATCTCCACGAGCACAAGCACGACTACTACCTGGTGGTCATGTCGGGCGACCTGGTGGCCGGGGTCACGCCCAAGGACAGCCCCATGGACCCCTTCGTCGGCAAGATCCCGCCCGAAGGCAACACGGTGCCCGTGCCGAAGGGCGGCGTCGAGTGGGCGTTCAACGTGGGCGAGAAGACCTACCACGAGTTCTTGATCGAGCTCAAGAACACCTAGCGGCCGTCTCGTAGACCTCTAGGGTGAGCTGTGTCTCAAAGGTGTAGACACCTCTGAGCTGAAAGAGATGAGGGTCATCGGAGCCCTTCCTCTACGTTGTTGTTGCGAGACACCAACGATGGAGGGGGATCGATGACCCTCGAGGACAGGGTACACGCTCATCGGCTTCGGCTGTTCCGGCGCGC
>JAKSBN010000392.1 GCA_022361175.1 Pseudomonadota bacterium
GCGACCGCCTGCTGCGGGCCGGCATCCCGGTCGGCAACCAGTCGGTCCTGATGCGCGGGATCAACGACGACGCGGCGGTGATGAAGGAGCTGGTGGAGACGCTGGTGCGCATGCGCGTGCGCCCCTACTACTGCTACCAGGCCCAGCTGCTCGAGGGCACGGCACACTTCCGCGTGCCCATCGAAGCGGGCGTCGAGCTCTTCCGCACCCTGCGCGGCCGCACCAGCGGCTTCGCCATCCCCCAGTACGTCCTCGACACCCCCTACGGCAAGGTGCCCCTGCAGCACCCCTACCTCCGCGGCCGCGAAGGCGACGACGTCCTGGTCGAGAGCTACGACGGCCGGGTCTGGCGCGAACCGAACCCCCTGGACTGAGCTGCGATCCCTGCTGGCGGGGGCTTGCCGAGGCGACCACAGAGGCTCCGCTTCCCTCCGCAGCGATTCGCCGAGATCTCCACCGCCTCGCGAGGACGTCGGAAAAGGCGGGCTAGACTCCCGCGCGGGGGGGAGAGGTGAGCGAGTCACCCAACGAGTCCCCCGCCAGCGGGCGGGGGCGGCGGCTGGCCAGTGCCACGCTGCTCTTGGCCGGCAGCGTCGCGCTGTCGCGGGTGATGGGCTACCTGCGCGAAGTGGCGCTCGCCGACCAGGTGGGCGCCGGGCCCGAGGCCGATGCCTACTACGCCGCCTTCCTGCTGCCCGACCTCCTGAACTACCTGCTGGCCGGCGGCGCCCTCACCATCGCCTTCCTGCCGTTCTACACCCGCGTGCGTCGGCGCGACGGCGAGGCCGCGGCCCACGCGCTGGTGTCGCAGGTGCTGGGCAACCTGGGCCTGGTCATCGCGCTCCTCTCCGTCGCGGTCTGGTGGTGGGCCGAGCCGCTGGTGGACGTGCTCTTCGGCGGCTTCGACCCGGAGACCCGCGCCCTCACCGTGCGGCTGACCCGCATCGTGCTGCCCGCCCAGTTCTTCTTCGTCACCGGCGGCATCCTGCGCGCCGTGCTGATGGCCCACGAGCGCTTCCTGGCCCACGCGCTGGCCCCCGTGCTCTACAACGGCGCCACCATCGCCGGCGGCTTGCTGACGGGCACCGTCGAGGGCTTCGCCTGGGGCGTGCTGGTGGGCGCCGTCCTGGGCCCGTGGCTGGTGCCGCTGGTGGACGTGCTGCGCACCACGGGCCTGCGCCTGCGCTTCCGGCCCGCGGCGGCGGTCTTCCGCCGCTACCTGTGGATTGCGCTGCCGCTCATGGTGGGCGTCTCGCTCACCACCGTGGACGAGTGGTACGACCGCGTGCTGGGCGATGCGCTGGGCGCCGGCGCCGTGGCCTGGCTCAGCTACGCGCGCAAGCTCATGCAGGCGCCCGTGGCTGTCGTGGGGCAGGCCGTGGCCACCGCCGCGCTGCCCACGTTGACGCGCCTCTGGAACGAGGGCCGCACCGCCGAGCTGCAAGACCTGTTGCTCCGCACCCTGCGCATGGCCGTGGGCCTCTCCGTGCTGCTGGCCGCCGCGCTCGGCGTGTTGGCCGGGCCGCTGGTGGTGCTCGTCTACGAGCACGGCCGCTTCGGCGCCGGCGACACCGCGCGCGTGGCCGCGCTGCTGCAGGTCTTCGCCTGGGCCGTGCCCGGCTGGGTGGCCCAGCAGATCGCCGTGCGCGCCTTCTACGCCCGCGAGGAGTTCTGGCGCGCCATGCTCTTGGGCTCGGGCATCGCGTTGGCCGCGCTCCCCATCTATCTCCTCGGCCGCGAGACCTGGGGCGCCGAAGGCCTGGCCGCCGCGGGTGCCGCGGCCATGACGGCCAACGCCGTCGCCACCCTGGTCTGGGGTCGCGTGCGTCACGGCGGGCCCGACCTGCCGCCGCTGGTGGGAACCGTCGCCCGCAGCGCCGGCATCGCGGCCCTGGCCGGTGCCGCCGCCTGGTTCGTCCAGCCTCGCAGCGGCGGCCACACCGGCGCCCTCGTCGACTTGGCGGTCGGCGGCGCTGCCTTCGCCGTAGTGGCGGCGGCCGGCGTGGCACTGCTGGGCGACGCCCCGCTGCGCGAGCTGTCAGGTCGCGTCTTCCGCCGCCTGCGCAGGTCGGGCTGAAGCCGCGCGGCGGCCGCGTCGTAGATGTGGTTGGCGACGGTCTGCGGGTCTTCGCCGGCCGTCTCGCGCGCCTGCGCGAAACGACCTCGATCCACGGCTGGCCCGGCAGGGATTGCAAGCTGCCACAATCGACGCGCGTGATACGCTCGGTTGATGGCCGCCTCCAAGCTCTTGATTTCGCTGTCTCTCGTCGCCGCTTTCCTCGTTTCGCCCGTCCTGATCCTGATCGGCTACTGGATCGTCCAGGGTTTCGAGCACCGCGCGATCCTGGCGCGCTTCGAGGCTTTGGAGGGCGTCCGCATCCTCGAGTTTCGGGACAACAACGAAGAGCCCATCGGCGCCGTGGAGGTCTTCGTCCGCCTGGTGCGTGACGATGGTATCGAGATGGAGTTCTGGGACGTTCAGACGCCGCACCTGGACGACGCCAGTCGCTTGTATCTCTGGAGCTTTGACGGGGCGCACCCGGTGTGCCAGAAGGAAGAAGGCGGCAGCGTGAGCTGGGGCCTCCGGACCTCTTCCGCCGAAGGCACTCCCTTCGCCTCTCTGAAGGCCAAGCGGCTCGAAGACGTCATCGCGAAGGCCCACGAGATCCGGTTGATCCTCGCCAAGTGGCCGCGGTCCTTCGAAGAGCGACGCGAGGTCCAGCTGGAAGGCGGCCCGAGTCGTTGCTGGCTGGAGGGGGTGGGGCCGGACAGTTGGGATTCGGGGCTGGGCGGACGCCTCGACAGCTGAGGGCTGAGGGACTCGCCGGCAGCGTGATGGGGCTCCTCCCGCGCGCCCGGCAGGCCGCGGCGCGCTGCCGGCGCTTCGCCGCGTGTAGCGGCTGACGACCGGGGCGCGCGGGCGGCTCCGAGCCGAAGTGTGCCCTCTCAGACCGCCCCGTACTCGATCAGCGTTGCCGCGCTGGTGCGAATGGCGTCGTCCGTACCGATCAGGTCGCGGCCGAGAAGCTTGCGGACCTTCTCCGACGACAGGACGCGACGCTTGCCGAGCTCCGAGGCAATGGTCTTCACGTCGCTGTTCACCAGGGCGAGCGTGCGCACGAGGAAGTCGGGCATGCCGCGGCTCGGGATCTTCTTGCGCTCGGGGTACGCGGCGCGCAGCACGTCGGCCACCTCGCGCATCCAGCGGAACTCGTCGGCGACGATGTAGCGCTGGCCGATCGTGGCCGAGTCGTTCATGGCGGCGATGTGGGCCGCC
>JAKSBN010000484.1 GCA_022361175.1 Pseudomonadota bacterium
CAGCACGATCCAGATACAGCCGCAGCCCGTCGACAACGCGGCCTTCGTCTCGCAGTCCGTGCCGACCTCGCTGATGGCGGGTGACACTCACACGGTCTCGGTGACGATGCGGAACACCGGGAACACGACGTGGACGCGGGATGGCGGCTATAGGTTGGGCTCGCAGAACCCGCAGGACAACGAGCGCTGGGGCTTGGGGCGAGTGCTTCTTTCGTCCTCCGATTCCGTGGCTCCCCAGCAGCAGAAGACGTTCACCTTCCAGATTACGGCACCGGAGACCCCGGGCACCTATCCCTTCCGGTGGCGGATGGTCCGTGAGGCCGTGGGCTGGTTCGGTGCCTTCACGCCGCCGAACGTCACGATCGAGATCACCGAGCCCGTGGATCGGGCGGTCTTCGTGTCGCAGGACGTGCCTCAATCGCTCGAGCCCGGCGCGACGCACCAGGTCTCGGTGACGATGCGCAACACCGGTGACACGACCTGGAGGCGCGGCGACGGCTACAAGCTCGGCTCCCAGAACCCCCAGGACAACCTCATCTGGGGCATCGGGCGCGTCCTCCTGCCGCCCGGGGAAGCTGTGGCTCCAGGTCAGCAGAAGACATTCACGTTCGAGATCACGGCGCCGGAGAGCCCGCAGGCCTACGACTTCCAATGGCGCATGGTGCGCGAAGCCGTGCGGTGGTTCGGGGATTTCACTCCGCCGACGTCGATCCAGGTGGGATCGGTCCCGGGCTTTGAGCTCGGCGTGGGCCCGCGCACGCATCGCATCCTGCCGGGTCAGAGTACGGCCTACACGGTCTTCCTCCGGCCCGAGCCGGGCTTCACCGGCACCGTACGGCTGTCCCACGACCTGGACGAGCCCGGCGTGACGGCGCGCTTCGTGCCCGGCAGCCTCACAGGCGATGCCTCTGGGCGCCTCGAAATCGAAACGGAGCCCGACGTACCGCCGCACATGATCCACTTCCAGGTCACGGGAACCTCGGGCCAGCAGACCAGCCAGATCCCCGTTCGGCTCAGGCTCCTGGAGCCGCACACGGCACCGCCCCGGATCGACACCACCTCGCCCGAGGTGCTGCCTGGCGGGAAGCGCACGATCATCAGAGTCAGCGGCGAGAACTTCCTGGGCGCGACGATCTCCGTCCCGACCGCTCCGCCCGATCCCGAAAACCCAGGACCGCCGCGGGTGTTCCCAGGTGTCCGCCTCCTCTCGGTCGACGCCCTGGGAACTTTGATGCGCATCGAAGTCGACGCGCGCAACGCCAACGTGATGGACTACTACAACATCGTGGTGAACAACGGCTTCCCCCAGCTTCCGGAAGATCGCGAACCGGTCCGTGTGCGCGTGGTGCCTCCGGGACCGATGGTCGACATCTGGACGCCCGGGAAGCCCGAGCGCGGCGGGGCCCACGTGATGTCGCTGATCGGCTTCAACCTGAGTGGCGTCAGTGTGACGGCTACCGCACCGGGAGTGCGCATCGTATCCGCGGACAACGACGAGGACGATCGCTTCAACGCCATCCTGGACGTCGCCCCAAGCGCGCCCATCGGGCCCACGGAACTCGTCGTGAGGGATCCGGAGGGGCGGACGCTTCGGCTCGGCATCGACATCGTGCCCCCGGGTCAGAGCGGAATGGCCACTCAGAGCGTCACCGCGGAGGCGGCTGAACTCATCGAAGTCGAAGCGGGGCAGGAGATCGGTCCCGAGCTCAATGGCGAGCCCATCGATGCGAACGAGGCGGGGATGGTGGTTCCCGAGCTGCTCGTGCAGGACTTCTCGTTGCGCCTGCCGCAGACGACAAGCGTCACAGAGGACGGCCTCGCCGTACGAACTCTGGCGCCGGGAGAGGCACTCAACGGCATCTCGATCGAGCTCTTCTTTCTCTATCGCTCTACCCTGGCCAACTACCGCTGGGAGCGAGTCATCCTGTTCGACCCGGAGACGGGACAACTCGGTGACGAATTCTTGCAGCGACTGGGGGTGGGGCAGCGCGTTCGCTTCGGAGCCCTGGTCTTTGCGTTCACCGTCCGGATCGATTTGACGGTGTTCTGGTTCTACGTCTCCGGAGGACAGCTCACCTTCCCGAGATTCTGCATCGACGCCGTCGCCGTTACGGAGATCCCGGGGAGCCGAGGCGTACTCAGCTACAGCCGCTGCCTTGGGGGAATCCCCCTGCCGCAAGGCCCCGGCTCGACCACGGAGATGACGGCCGAGGGCGGGAGCTGTGCTGAGGTGGAGGACGGATTCCCCGTCGGAGAGGGCATCTTCGAGGGCACGCTGGAACAGACCGCGTGTTGTGAGCAGCCTATCCAGGTAGTGGCCCAGGGCTTCAACGCCTACGGGCGGCCGTTCAACATCAATCGGGAAGCTGGCGCCGCCATGCCGGACCCGCTTGCCTGCGAGGAGGACTGTAGAGTCGAGATCACCGAGGCCCCGGCCTGTATCCCGAAGGACTTCGGCGGAGGGGTGGAAACGAGTCGGATCTACGTGGCCGAAGTGCCGTCCGGTCTCAGAGTGCAAGACGTCCAGTGGGCCATCACTCAAGGCCAGGAGCGGGCTGAGATTGACGGGCCCGACACGGGAAGGGAGGTCGTGCTCAAGGGAACGGCAGTGAGCAAGAGGGCAGACGACGTGGTTCTGACCGCGAGCCACCCGCATTGCGGGCCCGGCGATACGCGCCTCTCCGTGGTCGAAATCGAGTTCGCGGCGAACTTCAGCAATCATCAGACCACGGATCCCGAAAACACAGCGAAAAGGCTGCAGGGCCCCACGAGACTTGGAAGGCTCGGCTTCGGCGACTCCCTTCGGGACCACAAGGGATTCTTCCACAACATCGAGGTCCGTGGCACGGTCCAGCCGTGCGACCGCCGGCTGCGCTGCGATTTCGACTTCAAGCGTAGCCGCAGTTCGCTCGACGGGACGCTCAAGCCAACCCCCGATGGCAACGCCTTCACGTTCCATAGGACCCCGGGGTTCCACGAATGCGGCGGCCGGTTCCACTCGCCGACGCACGCTGTGGACGACGATTGCGCGCCGGATCTCGATCACGAGGACGAGGACATGATGTTCACGAACACCCCGTCGCAGAATGGCGGCCAAGACTGCCAGGTGTTCCACGTCGATTCCCCGGGCATCAAGACCGACACGAGGGAGTGCACGGGCACGGCGGACATCAACGACCGGCGCGTCGTCTGTGCCAACTTCAACGAGTGGATCGAAGCGGAGGGCCAGCGAATCACACCCGACTTCCACTGGTCCTCCAGCACTCGCTTGATGTGCAGGCCGAACGGCCGGTGGAGACGAGTGAATAGCGGTACGGGAAACAAAATCGAAGACAGGGTCTTCGACTGCTCGCTACGACTTGTGGGCGGTAAAGTCGACGAATAGCGTGAGCGGGAACGTTGGAACATGAGCGGGCGCTCCGGCTCACGATCCCCCTAGGTCGGAGGTTGCATCTCCTCGGGCGGCACGTCGCGGACGTGCTGGGCGAAGGTCCAGCGGTGGCCTTCGAGGTCTTCGGCCACGTAGGTGCGGTCGCCCCAGAACATGTCCTCGGGTTCGGCGACGATGTTCGCCCCAGCGGCGCGGGCACGGGCGCAGTGCTCGTCCACGTCGTCGATGTAGACGTAGAGGCTCTGGGTGACCGAGCCGCCCAACGACTTCGGGCTTCTCCAAGTTTCGGTGGCCGCGGTCGGGCTCATCATGACGACGCCGTCGTCGACCTGCATCTCGGCGTGCATGATGCCGCCGTTCGGGTCCGGGACCGACGTGCGGGTCTCGAAGCCGAAGGCCTTGGTCAGCCACTCGAGGGCGGCGGCCGGGTCGTCGTAGAACACGTTCGGAGAGATTCGGGGCATGCCGTTGGGGGGTGTCGTGGGCATGAGGTGCCTCCATTCCAGGACGTGCGTGCCATTCTACCACCCCCCGTCTCGGGGCCCGGATCTCACTCGAGGGAAGCCCTGGGACGCGTCGGAGTGGCCGTCAGGTGCGGGGGAGGGTTGTCTCGCCGGCCCAGCTCCAGAAGCGAGGCGGTGGTCGGCTCGGTGCGATCCGCTAGATGGCGCAGTCCCGCAGATCGCGGGCCACGGACTGGAGGGTGCTACGCCGTCGGGGTTCGGAGGAGAAGCGCGGAGAGGAGGTCGCGAGGGGTCGGCCGAGGAAGGGGAGGGTCGCCCGGGCCGGGGATGGGTGTGTAGCTCGGCGGCGGGCTGATGTGGAGCTTCTGCCGGACGTCGTCGAGCGGCCAGTCGAGGAGGGCCTCCCAATCGGTCCCCACCATGAGGCCTGCCTGCTGCCCGCGCGCGTGCGCTTCGCGAATCACCGCCTCCGCCTGCGGCGCGCCCATCCGGCGGAACTTGACGATGTTCGTCTTCACCGCCAGCCAGGCTGCCTTGGGCCGTGGGTCTTCGCGGATGTTGAAGACGAGCTCGCACATCTCGCCCAGCACGTCGGTTCCGTAGCCCGAGATCACGTGGACGATTTCGTGGATGTCGCGCAGGCGGTTGGCCAAGGCCCAGGCGGCGTCGTTCGCGTAGTCCTCGCGCACCATGTTCTTCCAGCTGGCCTCGGCGAACGAGACGATGTCGATGTCGTTGTCGTCCATGAACCGGGCGTACTCGTGCCCCAGGCTGCCCTCGGGAAGCGCGCGCAGCCGGTCGAAGTCGAGCAGCACGGGGTGGAGGCTCTTGCCCTCTTCGAGGATTCTCCGGGCGGTGGGGTCGTTCATGCAGCGGCCGTAGATCGCATCGAGCTCCGGCCCGTGAAAGGGGCGCAGCAGGCGAAACACGGTCTCCGGGGACGGGCCGGTCCGGCGTGCGCGCCGGAGCTCTCGAACGAAACCGATGGGGCCGAGCTTGCGGGGATTGGTGACGACGCTCTGGTGCTTCATGACGCGTTAGCCTCCCTGGCGGCGCAGTCGGCGCTCGATCCTCCGGAGTTCGGACGTGAGCGCAAAGCGGCTCTTCTCCGAGGCGGCGGCGAGCAGACAGACGTGGAGTGAGTAGAGCGCCCGATCGCGGAAGCCGGCGTCGTCGAGCTCGCCCCCCGCCCAGGCGTGGGCGGCCGCGCGATAGCCGCGCAGGATCTCTTCCGCCAGCAGCTCGAGCTGGGCGTCGCGCCGCAGCCATCCGCCCCGGCGCGCCGACCGGAGCACGCGGAGCCCGGCTTCGATGGCGAGACGGCCGCCCCAGCGGCGGACGCCCGGGTGCGAGCGCTCGGCCAGAAACACCGACCGGAAGAGGGTCGGATCCGACGTGGGGAGCTCCACGGCGTGTTCGAGCAGCCGGCGAGCCGCCTCCAGGGGCGGCGCCTCGGGAGCGGCCTCGAAGCGCGCGAGGAGGCGGCCGATCCCGTCGTCGACGAGGGTCTCGAGAATGGCGTCGCGCGAGGGCCCGAGCACGCTGTAGACCGTGTTCACGGCCAAGCCCGCGCGCTCGGCCAACTTTCGCATCGAGAGCGCGGCGACGCCGTCCTCGCTGACGAGCGACCGGGCGGCGGCGAGCGCGCGTTCTCGGCGCTCCGCCCGGGCTTGCTGGGCGATCGCCATGGGCGAACCTCCGAATTTGATACAGTGTATCAAAGTCGGCGCCGACAAGCCCAGGTCATCCAAGTCGGTGTTGGCCGGGGGCGCGGACGGCCGAAGCGGCTGCGGAATTCGTTGCGGGACGGCCTACCGCGGCAGTGCCGGTCCCATCAGCGCTTCGAAGTTGCCGCTGTAGAAGCGGTCCATGGCCTCGGGCGAGGTGCCCGCGTCGGCCATGCACCGTTCGAAGCGGCCGAGCGGGTCCCTGCCGCCTTCGGGGTGCGGGTAGTCGGAGGCGAACATGAAGACGTCGTCGCCGGCCTGCTCGATCAGCCAGTCGGCGTCGTCCTGGGGAAGGCGGGGGCCGGGGCGCCGCGGCGATTCGCTATCGTGGCGGGAACCCGCGCCCGGGCGTCTCGCCGAAACGCGGCCCAGGCCGTCTCCACGCAGCGGCGTGTAGCGGCATCCAAGCGTCCAAGAGAAGGGAGCCCCCATGTCGACCGATACGGCAGAAGCCACCGTTCCCGAGGCGAAGGCGTTCGATCGCGAGAAGGATCTGCGGTACCTGCGGAACGTCGCCAGTCTTCACTTCGTGTTGGTCATGGGGGCCCTCACGCTGTGGGGGGCGGCAGATGCGTGGGCGGTGGCCAGTGGCTGGGGGCTCGCGTACGCCGTGGCGATGGCCAATGCGGTGATCGCCGGGGTCATTGTCTCCAACACGCTGCACGAGTGGGGGCACTTCGCGGGCGCCCGGCTCTCGGGTTCGGTGTCGCCCGTGCTGAAGAAGCCGGTGCGGTACTTCTTCATGTTCAACTTCTCGTTCGAAGAGAACGATACGCGCCAGTTCCTGTGGATGAGCTGGGGCGGCATCCTGGTGCCGTGGCTGCTGGTGGTGCTGACGGCGCTGCTGGTGCCCATCGACAACGCCAGCCGCGCCCTGCTGCTGGCGGTGTTCGTGGCCCGGGCCGTGCAGGTGGCGCTCTTCGAGGTGCCCGTCGTGAACCGCACGCGCCACGGCGGCGATCCGCGGGAAGAGCTCGGCAAACAGCTGAAGGCCGGCTTCACGCGCAACCGGTGGATCGGGGTGGCGGCCGGCGCGCTCGTCTGGCTCGCCGTCTGAGGCGCCGGCCGGGTTTCCGAGGTGTCTTCATAGATCGAGACCGCTCGGCGTTCGGACGCCGACTGGGTTGAGCGTTGGCGCTGGTCCTGGTCTTGGGACTCGCGGGATCGGCGGCCGCGAAAGGGCCCCTTCCAAGCGGCGTGGCGCCTCCGCCAGCCGAGTAGTCCGGCACCCATTCCCACGAGCAGCGCCGTCGCCGGTTCGGGAACGACTTGCCAGCCAATGTCGGTCAAACCGGCGAAGTCGAGGCGGGTCATGAGCTGCCGCGTGCCGATCGGCGTGGAAGGGTCCATCAGGGTCTCTTGCGGGAGGCCGTCGACGGTGCTGGTGACGCCCTCGGCCCAGTGGGCGCCAAACCCGTCCAGGGGAACGTCGTCGCCGAAGACCTGTGACGCGGCAGCGCCGGTGAAGACGCCCCCGTCGATCCAGCGCTGCCACGACGGTGCGTTGCCGAAGCCCAGTAGGTGCGCGATCTCGTGGGTGGCTGTCGTCAGGAAGTCGCGCTGGCCCGGTCCCGGATCGGTGAAGGGATCGAAGTGCCAGTCGACGTTGCTGTTGAAGGTGATGGAGCCGCCGAAGGGGCCGAAGTCGAGCGGATCGGGCAGCAGGGCGCCGCTCTGGCCACGCGCCAACACGAGCTCTTCGAAAGCGGCGTCTCCCACGATTTCCGTCACCGTCGGCTGGGAGGCGAACCCGAGGGCGCCCACCAGCGGCCGGCCGCCCACGAAGATCACCAGAGTGTCGGCGGGCACCTCGCGATCGCTCTCAAAGATGAAGTTGCCGCCGACGCCGGGATGGCGGACCTGAAAGCTCCAGGACTCGCCGGCGCCCGGGGAGATGGCGCGGAGCGAATCCACCAGCGGGTCGAACGCGGCGGCCGCGGCCTCGAGCGCGCCGGAGGCCGTGGCGTCGAAAAAGCCCTGCACGTCGTAGGTCGTGTCGAAGACGATCTCGAGGGCGGAAGCGGGAGGCGCTGCCAGACCGAAGCAGAGCAGCATGATAGGGATCCAAGTTCGGACGGACGGCATGGCGGGCTCTCAGATGTTGGCACGGGGCGGAGGGGCGAAAGGGACATCGACGCCTTGCCACAGATTGGAATCGCCTTGGGTGGCTCGCATCAGCACGCGATCCTCCAGACGGCGATGGATGGGGCCGGCGGCGCGCGCCACCCACCACAGGAAGCGCACGAGTTCGTGACCGCGACAATGGCGACCGTGCGACAACCAGCGCTTCGCGAGCGCGCCCTGGGTGGGTGGTGGGGCGTGACCCAGCCGGCGGGCCAGCTCCTGATCGAAGGCACGCCGGGCGTCGGTGCTGCTGCGCACGGCCACGACCAGCTGGAAGACCAGCTCGCAGCTCTGCAGACGTTCGACCCAGCGGGCGTCGAGGATGTCGGCGCGGGCGAGTCGGGGGCGATCGTTGGCGACCAGAAAGGCGGCGAGCAACCGCAGGCTGGCCACCCGGGCCGTGGACAGCGGGACCGATCCGGGCTGCGACGAGTTCTCGGGGGCCAGCATGCGCGCTCCTTTCCGCTAGGCGACGAAGCCGTCGCCGGGTGCCCAATCCGCGGCACACAGGCCGCCGCTGCGCAGCGCCTGCGCCGTTCGCAACACCTCCGCGGGGCTGCGACCGGCGCCGAGGTCGTTGACGCCGATCGAACGCACGAGCCCCTGGTCGTCGACGACGAAGGTGGCGCGGTAGGCGATGCCCTCGTCTTCCTTGAGGACGCCGAAGCTCCGCGCCACCGCGTGGCTGGTGTCGGCGAGGACCGGGTGGGTGATCTCCTGCTGGAAGGTCTTGCGGTCGGCGAACCAGGCCTGGTGGCTGTAGAAGGAGTCGGTGCTGGCTCCCACCAGGCCCAGGTCCTCGCGCTCGAACTCCGCGGACAGCTTCTCGAAGCCGCGGATCTCGGTGGGGCACACGAACGTGAAGTCGAGTGGATACCAGTAGAGAACGTACCAACGCCCGGCGTAGTCGGCGGCCGAAACGCGCTGCTCCTTGCCCTTGACGTACGCCGGAGCGCTCCAGCTCGTCGCTTCGCTTCCGATTTCGATCACGGTCAGACCTCCTTGTTACAGTGTGCCGACGAGGCACAGAGCCGCGTGGCGATCTCTGCGCTCACGCCGTCGTCGAGGCAAGCACGTTCGTGGACGGCCACGTGGCGCGCTTCCAAACTCTGCATTCGCTGCGGGTCCGGCAGTCGTGGCCAGCCCGCCTCCCTCGTGCGGTGGCGGAGCCGTTCGTAGTCGCGGGTAGCCCACTTCCAGCCGGCGATGGGGAAGATCTCGTAGCGGTAGCCGGTCAGGCGCGACGGGCTCAGCAGCGAGAGATCGAGGGCGGGGTGCCAGAGCTGCAGGTGCAGCAGCCCCCGCGGCGAGAAGTAGCGGTGAAGCGACCCGCGCGGATCGAAGGCACGCACCTCCCAGTGCCCGACGCGCTCGATGCAGAGGCGAGCTCCCGGGGCGTGCGGGGGCGGTGCCCCCTCCGGCCACGTCGTCACGAGGTCCGTCCTCGCCCGGCGCGCAGCGCCAGCGCGACGAGTCCGGCGGTCAGCAGCAGCGAGGTGCCGGGCTCGGGGACCGGCGCCACCTGGAGCGTTGCCGCCGCGGGGACCAGGTCGAGCTCGACCAGACCCGTGCGGAAGGACGTGGTGACCGCGTGGAGTGCGGGGTCCAGGCGACCGACCCGGAGATCGGGCAGACCGTCGGCCAACAGGCCGGACGTCGCCTCGAATGCGAGCACGAAGAGCCCCGGGGTGGCGACCGGGCTCGGAAACGTGGTGCGGCCGTCCGCGAAGAGGATGCTGGACTCGAGCTGCTCGCCATCGGGGTCGAGGGCGAAGGTGCGCAGCACCGACGCCGTCGCGGAACTGACGGCGGCGAGCGCCGCGCTCGGATCCAGGTCGAAGGCCTGGGCCGCGTAGGCGCCGGGTGCGCCGGAAATCCCCGAGGACGTCAGCTGGCGCGCGGACAGGAAGCGCAACTCGTCCGGATCGAACTCGATGCCCAGGCTGTAGGCCTGGAGCTCGCTGGCGTCGTCGAGCCCGACCACGACTTCGAAGGCCTGACCGGGCGTGAGGCTCCCCGGGTCGACGTCGGTGGTCAAGGTGATCTGGGTGGCGCCCGCCGCCATGGGGATGAGCAGCAGCGCGACAGTGAGCCAGAAGCGCGGGAAGGGGCGAAGCCGGGTCATGGATTCTCCAGTCGAGCAGCATGAGGAGGGGAGGCGGGGTTCGGAAACCCCGCCTCCCGAGTAGGCTAGACGTCGCTGAGCCGACGGCGGCGTCCCCAGGCGGCCAGGCCCAACAAGCCGAAGCTCGCCAGGCCGAACGTGCCGGGTTCGGGGACGATGGAGAACTCGATCGAGAAGGTCGGCGCGATGGCCGCCGGATCGAAGTTGTCGCTGGTGTAGAAGTTGGGGTTGTTGCCTCCGGCCTGGCCGCCGGCGTCGTGGAGCGAGAGCACGACGAAGCCGAGGGCACCCGCATCGAGGGCCTCCCGGAGGTACTGTTGGATCAGCGGATTCGAGACGTCCACCGAGAACTCGAAGGTCTCACCGGCCGACGAGCCCGGCACGCCCTCGGGCACGATGTCGCCGGGCAGCAGGCCCGAGCTCGACTGTCCGATGGCGAACGCAACGGGATCGAAGCCGTCGCGCACGTAGTTGGAGACGTCCCCGTTCGCCAGATCCGTGGGGAAGGCGTTGCGAACCTCTGGCAGGGTGATGTCCGCAAAGGCGAACGCGTCGCTTTCCTCGAATCCCGGCGGACCGGGAACGCCCGGCGAGAACTCGATGCCGGAGAACCCTCCGCGGAAGTCGACGCCGTAGAGCTCGATGGGCCGCCCCGCGTCGCTATCCGGTGTGTAGTTCGGGTCGCTCGGGTCCAAGTGGGTGGTGTAGGAATCCGCTGTGCCGTCGTAGACGAAGTCGCCCTGGAAGTGCGTGGTCGTGATGGTGAGCGACGAGATCAGGTACGAGCTGGCGCCCAGCCCGGAGGTCACGCCGGCAGCGGCGGTGTCGAAGCCCACCAAGAACTGGCCGTCGGCCTGGTCGAACACCTGGTTGCCCATGCCGTCGTCGGAGCCGATGGCATTGAAGGTCGGGGCGAGCCCGCGAACACCGGGCGTCCCGTTGAACGGGTACATCCAGCGGTCGTAGTCCGCCTCGCCCGACGCCGACAGGGCCGCGGCGGTCCCGGGCAGGAGGGCGAGTGTGAGCACGAGCGTGCCCAACCCACCGCGAAAGAGTTGAGTCCGAAGCATGAGCATTCCTCCAGTTCGGGAGCCCCATCTCGGCAGTCCGAGCAGCAGAGCCGCGGCAGGCGTTCGAGGACGCGCGTGGGCATGCGGCGCCGGGTGATGGAACGTGGGGCTCCCGTGGGCCCACCACCCGGTGTCCTCCAGGGCGAGCGCTGGGCTCGTCCCGAGGACGACCGTTTTGGGTCGCGCGCGGCGCGCACTCGCGCGTCGCGCGGCGTCCGTGGCTGGCATGAGCTGGCGGGAACGCAGAAGATCCGAAGTCAAGCGGTCGGTGCGCGGACTTCTAGGGAGAAGTGGTCGCACACCGGAGAAAGTGTCACGGAGCGGGGCCGTCCCCTCGACCCGCGTTCTGGGTTGCAATGCCGACGCGGAACACGCCGTGGCGCCGCGCGACGTCCAGTACCTCGACCACGGCGCCGTGGGGCGCCCGGCGGTCGGCGCGAATCTCGATGGCGTCCAGAGTCGAAGCCTCTTGTTTCACCCGCGCCGCCAGTTCGTCGTGAGAAACGGCGCGGCCCTCGGTGGAG
>JAKSBN010000464.1 GCA_022361175.1 Pseudomonadota bacterium
GCAGACGTCGCCAAGGAGCGCGGCTACAAGGTGCTGGCGCGGATCGTCGGCGACGCCGCGGCGGCGATCAAGCCCAAGTGGTTCACGCTGGCCCCGGTGGAGGCGCTCAAGAGCCTGTACGCCAAGACGGGCACGAAGGCCGCGGACTGGGATCTCTACGAGATCAACGAAGCCTTCTCGGGCGTCACCATGGCGGCCATGAAGGAGCACGCGATCGACCACGACCGCGTCAACGTGAACGGCGGCGCGGCCTCGCTGGGGCACCCCATCGGGTGCTCGGGCGCGCGCGTCCTGGTGACGCTCCTGTACGCACTGCAGGACCGCGGACTGAAAAACGGCATCGCGACCCTCTGCATCGGCGGCGGCGAGGCGGTGGCCCTCGGTGTGGAGCTCGTCTAGCCATGCAGCGAATCGGACTGATCGGAACTGGAACCATGGCCACGGGCATCGCCCAGCAGGCCGCCCAGAGTGGCTTCGACGTGGTGATCCAGGGGCGCTCGGACGCCTCGCTCGAGCGCTCGAGCGGCGGCGTCAAGAAGGCCCTGGACCGCCTCGTGGCCAAGGAAAAGATCACGCAGCAGACCGCCGACGAGGCGCTGGGACGCATCAAGACGACCCAGGCCCTGGAGGACTTGAAGGGCTGCGACATCGTGATCGAATCGGTGGCGGAAGAGCTGGAGATCAAGCGCGATCTGCTGGAGCGGATCGACTCCATCCTCAGCGAAGACGCCATCATCGCCACCAACACGTCGAGCCTGTCGATCGAGAAGCTGGCGTCGCTGACCCAGCGGCCGGCGCATTTCATCGGCATGCACTTCTTCAACCCGGTGCCGATGATGAGCCTGGTGGAAGTGGTGCGCGGGCTGCGGACCTCCGACGCGACCCACGCGGCGGTGGTGGCCCTGGCCGAGAAGCTCGGCAAGACGCCGGTGGACGTGAAGGACGCGCCGGGCTTCGTGGTGAACCGCGTGCTGTTCCCCATGATCAACGAGGCGGCCTTCGCCCTGCAGGAGGGCGTGGCGGATCCCGAGGGCATCGACGCCGCCATGCGCGGCGGCTGCAACCACCCGATGGGCCCGCTGGCGCTGGCCGACCTGGTGGGGCTGGACGTGGTGATGGCCATCCTGCAGAGCCTGCAGCAGGAGTACGGCAACCCGCGCTACGCGCCGTGCCTGGAGATCGTGAAGCGCGTGGAAGCCGGCTGGCTGGGTCGCAAGACCGGCCGCGGCTTCTACGACTACAGCAAGTAGGCACGGTTCGGTGACGGAGCCCGCGGTCACGCTCTTCGAGGTGGGGCCGCGCGACGGGCTTCAGAACGAGCCGGAAACGGTCCCGACGCCGGCCAAGCTCGAGCTGTGCAATCGGCTCGCCTTGGCCGGCGTTCGTTTCATCGAGGCGACGTCGTTCGTCTCGCCCAAGTGGATCCCCCAGCTGGCCGACGGCGACGAGCTGGCGGGCATCCTGCCGGCCTTCCCGGATGTGGTCTATGCCGCGTTGGTGCCCAACGAGCGTGGCTACGAGCGCTTCCGGAAAGCGGCCGGGGCACTCCACTTGACCCACGTGTTTCTGTCCGCCAGCGAGACCCACAACCGCAAGAACGTGAACTGCTCGGTGGCCGAGCAGCTGGAGCGGCTGCGGCCCGTCTTCGACGCGGCGGCGGCCGACGGCGTGCCGGTGCGGGCGTACATCTCCACCGTCTGCGGCTGTCCCTACGAAGGCGCCGTGGCCGAGGCGGCCGTGGTCGACTTGGCGCGCGCGCTGGTCGAGCTCGGCGCGGTCGAAGTGGCGCTGGGCGACACCATCGGGGTCGGACACCCGGCCCAGGTGCGCTCGCTGGTGGCGGCGGTCGCGGACGAGGTGCCGCAGGAGCGCATCGCCCTCCACCTGCACGACACCTACGGCCGGGCGCTGGCCAACGTGCAGGCCGGCTACGAGGCGGGCATCCGCCGCTTCGACGCCTCGCTGGGCGGCCTCGGCGGCTGCCCCTACGCTCCGGGCGCCTCGGGCAACGTCGCCACCGAGGACGTGGTGGATCTCTTCGAGTCGGCTGGCATCGTCACCGGCATCGACCTGGACGCCCTGGTGGACACCACCGCGTGGCTCGAGCGCGACGTGCTCGGCCGGCCGCTTCCCGGTCGCGTCTACCGCGCCCGCTTGGGAGCGCGCGAGCGCGACTAACGCCGGCGGGCGTTCGTCACCGTCTCCACGTCCACCCACACGGCGTCGCCCTCCAGGCGGACGGCGAAGCAGGGGATCGGGAAGCCGTCGGGATCGCCGGGCTTGAAGCCGGTGCGGACGTCGAAGTCCCAGCCGTGGGCGGCGCAGACCACGACGCAGCCGCGGAGCGTCCCGTTGGTGAGGGGGAAGTCGCGATGGGGGCAGCGGTCCTCCATGGCATAGACCCGGTCGCCCACCCGGAAGAGGCCCACCGGCGTCTCGCCGACTCGGACGGCCAGGCCGCCGCCGTCGGGGATGTCCTGCAGCGACGCCACCTCCAAAAACGCCAACGCACTCCCTCGCTCGGGCCCGAGACCCGGCGCGCAATGTAGCGCCGCGGCGCCGGCGGTCGCGTTACCCTCCGGTCGCTGGCGTGGCGAAGGGAGGCCGAGCATGAAGACCGGGGAAGATCTCGAGCGCGAGCTGTCGCGCATCCGCGCGGGCGGGGCGCCGCGCTACCACGAGAAGGCGGCGGCCGAGGGCAAGCTCTTCTGCCGCGAGCGGTTGGCGCGGCTGCTCGACCCGGACTCTTTCGTGGAGGAGGCGGCCTTCGCGAACGCGCTCGAATCCGACCTGCCGGCGGACGGGGTCGTCACCGGCACCGGCCGCATCGAGGGTCGCACGGTGTGCGTCATGGCCAACGACTCGACGGTGAAGGCCGGCTCCTGGGGGGCGCGCACCGTGTAGAAGATCCTGCGCATCCAGGAGCGGGCGGAGCGGCTGCGGGTGCCGCTGCTCTACCTGGTGGACTCCGCCGGCGCGCGCATCACGGACCAGATCCAGATGTTCCCGGGCCGCCGCGGCGCGGGCCGCATCTTCCACAACCAGGTGCGGCTGTCGGGAATGATTCCCCAAGTGTGCCTGCTCTTCGGGCCCTCGGCCGCGGGGGGCGCCTACATCCCGGCCTTCTGCGACGTGGTCTTCATGGTCGACGGCAACGCCAGCATGTACCTGGGCTCGCCGCGGATGGCCGAGATGGTGATCGGCCAGCAGGTGAGCCTGGAAGAGATGGGGGGCGCCCGCATGCACTGCAGCGTCTCGGGCTGCGGCGATCTCCTGGCGGAGAACGAGGACGAGGCGCTGGCGGCGGCCCGGCGTTACCTGGCGTACTTCCCCTCCTCGGCGGGTGAGCCCGGTGCAGCGCGCGAGACGCTGGAGCCGAGCGCCTCGTGTGCGGACCTGGAGGGCGTGATTCCCCGCGAAGAGAACAAGCTCTTCGACATGCGGCAGGTGATCGAGCGGCTGGTGGACGCCGACTCGGTCTTCGAGCTGAAGAAGCGCTACGCCGGCGAGATCCTGACGCTGCTGGCCCGCATCGACGGTCACCCGGTGGGCATCGTGGCCAACCAGCCCAAGGTGAAAGGCGGCGTCTTGATGGTGGACTCGGCCGACAAGGCCGCCCGCTTCATCGAGCTGTGCGACGCCTTCGACCTGCCGCTGCTGTACCTGGCCGACGTGCCCGGCTTCATGATCGGCAAGCAGGTGGAGCGCCAGGGCATCATTCGCGCGGGCGCGAAGATGATCCAGGCCATGTCGGCGGCGAAGGTGCCGCGGCTCTCGGTGGTGGTGCGCAAGGCGTATGGCGCCGGTCTCTACGCCATGTGCGGGCCCGGCTTCGAGCCGGACGCGTGCCTGGCGCTGCCGTCGGCCATGATTGCGGTGATGGGCCCCGAGGCGGCGGTGAACGCCGTCTACTACAACAAGCTTCAGGCGCTGCCCGAGGACGAGCGGGGCGCCGAGACCGAGCGGCTCCGCGGCGAGTACCGCGACGACGTGGACATCGAGCGGCTGGCCGCTGAGCTGGTGGTGGACGCCCTGGTGGAGCCGGCCCGGCTGCGGGACGAGCTGGTGGCCCGCTTCGCGGCCGCGCGGGAGCGGGAGCGGGATCCGGAGCCCGAGAAGTTCCACGCCATCACGCCGATGTAGGCCAGTGGCCCCCAAGGGGAGTTTCGGCTGACTCCGGGTCCGGGCTGTGCTACCCACCTTACGTGAACTGGCAAACCGGGCCCACGATTTCGACCGAGTCCGACCGCGACGACGCCGGGCTCTCCATTGGAGAGACGTGCGCGCGCACGGGGCTGTCCGCGCGAACCGTCCGCTACTACGAAGAGCTCGGTCTGCTGCCCGGCGTGCGCCGGCGCAGCGGGGGCCGGCGCGTCTTCGGCCCCGACGCCCTGGAGCGGTTGCGCTTCATCCAGCGGCTGAAGGCGCTCGGGCTGTCGCTGGCCGAGATCAAGGAGCTGAACGCGGTCTACGCCATCGGCGGCTCTACCCGGGCCATGCTCGAGCGCCTGGACGAGCTCTTGGCCCGGCACCTGGCCGAGCTGGACGGCCGCATCGCCGAGCTCGGCACCCTGCGCGACGAGATGAGCAAGTACCGCGACCACGTGGCCAGCCGCATCGAGGCCCCGAACGCCGGGCCGGAGGACACGCCGTGAGCGAAGCCCCGACGTCCACCCCCGTGCGCGTGGTGACCGCCGCCTCGCTCTTCGACGGGCACGACGCCGCCATCAACATCATGCGGCGCATCCTGCAGAGCCAGGGCGCCGAGGTGATCCACCTGGGTCACGACCGCTCGGTGGACGAGATCGCGGATGCCGCGGTGGAAGAGGATGCGGACGCCGTTGCCATCTCATCCTACCAGGGCGGCCACCTGGAGTTCTTCCGCTACCTGGTCGATCGCCTGCGCGCGCGCGGAGCCGGGCACATCCGGGTCTACGGCGGCGGCGGCGGCACGATCACGCCGGAGGAGATCCAGGAGCTGGAGGCCTACGGCGTCGCGCGGCTCTTCAGCCCGGAGGACGGCCGCAGCCTCGGTCTCGAGGGCATGATCCAGACGATCCTGAAGGAGTGCCGGGAAGTGACGCCGCGGGCGTTGCCCGAGGTGGAGGCGCTCCGCCCGGAGAACCCGGGCGCGCTGGGACGCTGGATCTCGCAGTTCGAGACCGGCACCGGCGACGTGGCAGAGCGGCGCCAAGAGCTGGCCGCTCGTGCGCCGGCGCGTCGCGCGCCCGTGTTGGGCTTCACCGGCACGGGCGGCGCGGGCAAGTCGAGCGTGGTGGACGAGCTGGTCCGGCGCTTCCGCCACGACGCCCCGGACGCGGCCATCGGGCTCCTGCTGGTGGACCCGTCGCGGCGCCGTTCGGGCGGTGCGCTCTTGGGCGACCGCATCCGTCTCAACGCCGTGCAGGGGGAGCGCATCTACGTGCGCTCGCTGGCGACCCGGCGCGCCCACCTGGCGCTCTCCCACGCCGTGCGCGATGCCGTCCAGGTGCTGCAGACGGCGGGCTTCGACCTGATCCTGGTGGAGACCGCCGGCATCGGGCAGAGCGACAGCGAGATCGTGGATCTGGCCGACGTCTCGGTGTACGTGATGACGCCCGAGTACGGCGCCGCCTCCCAGCTCGAGAAGATCGACATGCTCGAGCTGGCGGACGTGGTGGTGATCAACAAGTTTGACCGCCAGGGCGCCCGCGACGCGCTGCGCGAC
>JAKSBN010000238.1 GCA_022361175.1 Pseudomonadota bacterium
CCCCACCTGGCTCTTGATGTCGTCCCCCACCACGGGCAGCTTGCGGTCGGCGAAGCGCTGCGCCCAGCTGGGGTCCGAGGCGATGAAGACCGGAATGCAGTTCACGAAAGCGACGCCGGCTTCCAGGGCCGCCTCCGCGTAGGCCCGAACGGCCGCTTCGGAGCCGACGGGCAGATACGCGATCAGCACCCGGGCCCCGGTGTCCCGCAGCGTCTGGGCCACGTCCACCGCCGGCAGCTCCGCCGGCCGGAAGGCCGACTCGGCGGGGGCGTCGCGCATGTGGTCGGCGATGCCGTCCAGCAGCGGGCCCATCTGCACGTCGACGCCCCACGCCGGAAGCTTCTCTTCGAAGACCGTGGTGCAGTTCGGATCGGCGAAGACCGCTTCTTCCAGGGGCCGCCCGACCTTGCGCGCATCCACGTCGAAGGCCGCGACGGGGCGGATGTCTTCGATCCGATAGCCTCCGATTTCGGCGTGCAGCACGCCCGCACTCTCGGCCGGGTCGTGGGTTCGGTAGTACTCGACGCCCTGCAGCAGCGCGCTGGCGCAGTTGCCCACGCCCGCGATGGCCAGTCGGATCTCCCTCATCGACACGTTCCCCCGCAGCCCCGGACGCTCCTCCGAGCGCCCTCGCGTTCGCCCCGTCGACCCACCCGACTCAAGCGGGCACACAGCCCACCACCGGGGAGCCCACGTTCAGTGTGGGCTCGGCCGGACTGGCAGGCTAGCGACGAGAAGGAGGCCGGTCGAAGACCGGAAGAAAGGATGGTGGAGCTGAGGGGAGTCGAACCCCTGACCTCGTGAATGCCATTCACGCGCTCTCCCAACTGAGCTACAGCCCCAGGCGAGCGCGGAACCTACCCCCGGCAGCGGCCCCTGTCAAAGGGACGATTCGCCTTTGGCTTCGAGGACATGGAGCGTTGGGGCCGATACCCTGTCGGGGCCCATGCCGCGTGGTATGATCGCCGCCCGCGCGCCGGAGTGGCGGAATTGGTAGACGCAGGGGACTCAAAATCCCCCGGCTGGAAACGGCCGTGTGGGTTCGATTCCCACCTCCGGCACCAGTCCCGCCAGCGTGCCGCAGTCGCCCGAGGGGCGGCGGTTGCTCGAGGCGCTCACGGAGAGCGCACTTGAGGGCGGTACTTGAGGGCTGTGTTTGAAGGCTGTATCTGAGGGCTGTATCGACGGGGTCTCGGCGACCGTTGGAAGCGGGCTGAATAAGGGCCGCCCCCCGACGTCCAAGACCCTGTCGCCCGGACTCGGGCTCCGGAGTTCAAAGGAGGAGAATCTGATGCGTACGACGCGTCGCCTGATGCTGTGGACCCTGGCTCTGGCCCTGGCGGCTCCCCTGTTGGTGGCCGGCAGTGCGACCGCGCAGATGCGCGAGTTCACGGGCCGTGTCGACAAGATCAACAAGAAGAAGATGATCGTGGACAACCGCAAGGGCGACAAAGTCTCCTTCGTCCGCGTCGACTCCACCGAGGTCTCCGGCGAGAAGGAGACCTGGAAGGACGTCAAGCAGAAGGACTGGGTGACGGTGTCCTGGAAGTTCGTCGACAAGCCGCGCAAGGCCTACAAGATCGTGGTGCTGCCGCCGCGCGACGACGACTAGCCGCCGCGCTTCGTGTGTCTCGAAGCCCCTCGGCTCCCGCGGCCGAGGGGCTTTCGTTTGCGTCAGGTGCCCCATCGGATACGGTTTCGTCATGGCTGAGGCACCGCCGCTCCGACCCGATCAGTTCGACCGCTACCGGCGGCATCTGACGTTGCCGGAGTTCGGTCTGGAGGCCCAGCAGCGGCTGCTCGGGTCGCGGGTGCTGCTGATCGGGGCCGGCGGACTCGGGTGCCCACTGGCTCAGTATCTGGCGGCCGCCGGCGTGGGCCATCTGGGCCTGGTCGACTTCGACGTCGTCGACGCCTCGAATCTCCAGCGCCAGGTGCTCTACGGCACGGCGGATGTGGGGCGGCCCAAGGTGGAGGTGGCGGCGGAGCGGGTCCGCGCCCAGAACCCCGACGTGTCGCTCGACCTGGTGACCGAACGCCTGTCGTCGGACAACGCGCTGGCGTTGTTCGAGAACTACGACGTCATCGTCGACGGGACCGACAACTTTCCCACCCGCTACCTGAGCAACGACGCCTGTGTGCTGCTGGGCAAGCCCAACGTCTACGGCTCGATCTTCCGCTTCGAAGGCCAGGCGACCGTCTTCGACGCCCGCCACGGCCCCTGCTACCGCTGTCTCTATCCCGAACCGGCGCCTCCCGGAGCGGTGCCTTCGTGCGCCGAGGGCGGGGTGTTGGGCGTTCTGCCCGGCACCATCGCGATGGTCCAGGCGACCGAGACGTTGAAGCTGTTGACCGGCATCGGGACGCCGCTGTTGGGGCGTCTGCTGCAGTACGACGCCCTCGCCATGGAGTGGAACGAGTTTCGGCTGCGCAAGGACCCGAACTGCCCCGTGTGCGGCGAGCAACCGACGGTCACCTCGCTCATCGACTACGACGGCTTCTGTGGGCTGCCCGCCCGAACGGAGCCCGAATCGCCCCTGGTGGGCGTGTCGGCCGCGCAAGTACAGGCCCGGCAGGTGGCGGGAGAGGACTTCTTGCTGCTGGACGTGCGGACGGAAGACGAGGCGCGGAAGGCCCGGCTTCCGGGGGCGCGGCTGCTGCCGCTCGCCGAGTTGGAAGAGCGCTTGGAGGAGCTGGCCCCGTATCGGGAGCGGCCGATCGTCGTGCACTGCCACGTGGGAGGGCGCAGTGCGCGGGCCTGTCGACTGCTGCTGGCGAACGGGTTCATGCGGGTGGAGAATCTCGAGGGTGGAATCGAGGCGTGGTCCCTGACGGTGGACCCGGCCGTTCCGCGCTACTGAACGACGGGGAAGACGTGGCCAGGAACAGACTGCCCGATGCCATCAAGCGGCGTCATCTGTTGGAGCGCGAGCTGACGGCCTCCGACGCCCGCCAGACGGCGGACGCCTATCTGGAGGCCGGCCGCGCCGTGGAAGCGCTGCCCTTCCTCCACATGGCGGGGGCGGAGGACGAGCTTCGGCGGCTGGTGGAAGAGGCGATCGCCGCGGGCGACGCCTTCCTCCTCCGCAGCGTGGCGACGGTCGCGGGCTGGCAGCCCACTGTCGAGCAGTGGCGGGCCCTGGCCCAGGAGGCTGAGGCAGCCGGCAAGGAGCGCTACGCGGAGACGGCGCTGGCCCAGGTAGAGCGCCTGACCCGGGGCCAGGAAGGCGCCTCGGCGGCCGATTGACCCGCCAATCAATCCCGACCTACACTCCCCGGCCAAGTCGCCGACGGGTGTGCCCCTAGGGAAGGCGCGCGACCCGGAAGGCGCGTTTCTGCGACTCAGCGGCCACAGGAGCAACGTGTCGATGGCGACCGGACCCGTCAGCATTCCGGAGGCGTTGGACCTGGTCCGCAAGCGCTTCTGCCCCGAGGCCGCGCGGGACACGACGGTGGTCTATGGCTTCGACCTGTCCGGCGAGGGCGGGGGGCAGTTCTCGCTTCAGATCGACGGGGGGCGGCTCCTGATCTCCCGTGATCCGGCCACCCGCGCCGACGTCGTGTTCCGGTTGTCGGCGTGCGACTATTTCAGCGTGCTGGCCGGCGAGCAGAATCCCGACATCCTCTTCATGGAGGACCGCCTCATCATCGAGGGAGACCTGAGTCTCGCGCTCAAGATCCGGACCCTTTTCGCCCGCACCGCCTAGCCCGTGATGCCGGAGTCGGAGATCCGCATCGAGGGCGCCCGTGCGCACAACCTGGCCGACGTCCACTGCCGCGTCCCGCTGCGCTCGCTGTCGGTGATCACGGGCGTCTCCGGTTCGGGCAAGTCCTCGCTCGCCTTCGACACGCTCTACGCCGAGGGCCAGCGGCGCTACGTGAGCTCGCTTTCGACCTACGCCCGCCAGTTTCTGGAGCGGTTGCCGCGGCCCGACGTCGATCGGGTGTCGCACCTGCCGCCGGCCATCGCGATCGAGCAGCGCAATCGCGTCACCAACGCGCGCTCGACGATCGGGACGGCCACCGAGATTCTCGACCACCTGCGCTTGTTGTTCGCTCGGCAGGGCGATACCCGCTGCCCGGACTGCGACCGGAGCGCCGTGCCGGGCACGGTGGAGGCGGTCGTGGGCCGGATCCGGGAACGCTTCGCGGGCGAGCGCCTGTCGGTGGCGGCCCCGATCGCGGTCCGGCGCGGGGAGAGCCCCAAGGAGTGGCGGGAACGCCTGGTCCGCGAGGGCTACACGCGCGTACTGGATGCGGAGGGGCAGGTGCAGGGCCTCACCGAGGCCCCGATTCGCAAGCTGTCGGCCCTGCGTCGGGATGGGCTGCTGTTGATCGATCGGCTGGCGCTCTCGGGCGAGGAGGGGCGCGGTCGGTTGGCGGAGGCGGTCGCCGCCGCCTTCGCGCGCGGTGACGGCCAGCTCGTGCTGGTCACCGTCGGCGGCGAACGGGCCGCCTTTCAGGAAGGTTTCGCCTGCGACGGCTGTGGCCGCCGCTTCGCCACCCCGGAGCCGGCGCTCTTCTCGTTCAACAGTCCCTTGGGCGCCTGCGAGACGTGTCAGGGCTTCGGTCGCGTGGCAGCGCTCGACCGGGCGCGCGTGATTCCCGACGAGAAGCTGTCGCTGGCGGAGGGGGCGATCGCTCCCTTCCAGACGCCCATGGGGCGAAGCCTGCAGCGCGACCTGTTGCGTGCCTGTCGCAAGGCGGGCGTCGACGCCAAGCGCCCGGTGCACGAGCTCCCGGCGGCCGCGCAGGAGTGGGTCTTCGAGGGCGACGACGACGGCTGGTACGGCGTGAACGGCTTCTTCGAATGGCTCGAAGGCCGGCGCTACAAGGTCCAGGCGCGCGTTCTGATCGCGCGCTATCGGCGTTTCGACCCGTGTCCGGACTGCCGCGGTGCCCGTCTGCGGCCGGAAGCCCTGTGCGTCTTCGTGGGGGGGCTCCACCTGGGCGACGTCGGTCGTCTCACCATCGAGGAGCTGGGGGCGTGGCTGGCGGGGCTCGAGCTCTCCCCGGAAGAACGCGCGCGGTCGGGCCGTCTGTTGTCGGCTCTTTGCAAGCGGGTGGCGACCGTCGACCAGGTGGGCCTCGGCTATGTGACGCTGGACCGCCAGGTGCGGACGCTCTCGGGCGGTGAGGCGCAGCGGATCCAGCTCGCCACCGCGCTCGGGGGAAGCCTGACGGCTGCGCTCTACGTGTTGGACGAACCGTCGGTCGGGCTGCACAGCCGCGACGTCGGCCGCCTGCTCGGGGTCTTGGAGACGATTCGCGACCAGGGCAACACGGTCGTCGTGGTCGAGCACGCACCCGAGGTGGTGTCGGCAGCCGACCACCTGATCGATCTCGGTCCCGGGGCTGGTCGCCACGGCGGGCGCCTGGTGGTCGAGGGGCCGGTGGCCGAGGTCGCGAAGCACACGGAGTCCCTGACGGCCCGCGCCCTGCGCGGCGAGTTCGCGCCGGCGGTGCGGCCGCGCCGGCGGCCGACCGGCCGGCTGTGCATTGCCGGCGCGCGGGCGCGAAACCTCCGGAACCTCGACTTGGAGATCCCGCTCGGGCAGTTCGTCGTGGTGTCGGGAGTCTCCGGTGCCGGCAAGAGCACGCTGGTGCACGAGGTGGTGGTGGGGCAGCTGTGCGGCAACCCCGACGCCGGAGACTGTGACTCGGTGACGGGGGGCGAGCGGATTCGCGAGGTGGTGGTCGTCGATCAGTCGCCGGCGTCTCGCAGCTCGCGCTCGAACCCCGCGACGGTGACCAAGTCGTTCGACTGGATCCGCAAGCGCTTCGCCGACACTCGCGAGGCCCGTCGGCGCGGTTGGAAGCCGGGCTGGTTCTCCTTCAACGTGGCCGGCGGTCGTTGCGAAGCCTGCGAGGGCGCCGGTGAAGTCGTCGTCGACATGCAGTTCCTGGACGACGTTCGGGTGCCCTGCGACGCGTGTGACGGGATTCGCTATCGGCGCGAGGTGCTCGAGGTCGGGCTCCACGGTCGCTCCATCGCAGAGGTTCTGGCCCTCACCGTCGACGAGGCGCTGGAGTTCTTCGCAGCCGACGCCAAGATCACGGCGCGGCTGGAACCGCTGGCGCGGGTCGGCCTCGGCTACCTGGCGCTCGGCCAGCCGCTATCGACCCTCTCAGGGGGCGAGCACCAGCGCACCCGTCTGGCCCTGGCGCTGGCGGACGGCGCGCCGGGCAGTCTCTACGTCTTGGACGAGCCCACGACCGGGCTCCACGCCGCCGACGTGCAGGTGCTGCTCGGGTGCCTCGACCAGCTGTTGGAGGCGGGGTCGTCGGTGCTGGTGGTCGAGCACGATCTGGACGTGATTCGACACGCCGATCACGTACTCGACCTGGGGCCGGAAGGCGGGCCGGGAGGCGGCCGACTCGTGACCTCGGGGCCGCCCGAGGCGATCGCCGAGGCCGCGGGCTCGCACACCGGCGCGGCACTTCGAAGCGGCGCGACGGGCAGACCTCGCACGGTCGACCTGTCCGCAGCTCCGCTCTGATAGACTCGCGCCCCATGTCCGAGCGAGCGATACCCCCCGACGACATCACGCCCCGCGACTTCTTCACGCGTTGGGTTCCGGATGCCGTGGCCACGGATGCGGAGCGCCGGCGGCGTCTGGGGGAGACGCGCGCCACGATCGTATTTCAGATCGAGGGAAACTGCGGCGGCTGCTTCACGTTGCGGATCGCCGAGGGGGTCGTGCGGGGCGAAGTGGGTGACGAGCCGGAGCCGGATCTGCGGGTGCGGGTCGACGAAGCCACCTGGAGACGCCTGAACAGCGGCGACCTGTCGGCTCCACAAGCCCTGTTGTCGCGCAAGGTTCGGCTCGATGGCGACTTCTTGTTGGGCCTCAAACTCCACCTGATCCTGGGTTGAGCTCGCTCTCGGCCCCAAGACGTCCCGCCCTGTGGGCGGCGCCGGTCAGCGGATGCGCCGGGCCTTCTGGGCCGTGCGCCGGCGGCCGTAGATGCGCTTGTCGTGCTCCCGGCGCAGCTCCCGTTCGAGCTTGTCGAGGACGCGTTCGCCCACCAGGTGAATGTCCTCTGCCGCGGCGTGGGCTGCGACGCTGATGCCGCGCGCGGCGGCCTGTCCGCTGGCCGCGAACTCGCCCGCGTTGGGTGTCAGCGTCAACTCGAGGCGGGTCAGGTCGTTGACGCGGCTGGCCAGTCGCGCGCAGCGCTTCTCCAGGTGCTCCCGTACGGTCGGGTCGTTGTGCAAGTCCTTGAAGCGAATGACCACCGAGGGGTCGGGCATCGTTGTCCTCCATTGCGCACGTCTGGAAGTGCCGTCAAATAACGCATCGAAAGACGGGAGAAGAGACTGAAGTCGAAACGCTGAGTCTGGGGTCGAAGAACGCGCGCGTGCTGAAGGAAGCTGCGGCGCGTGAGGCGAGAGTGGGCTGCTCCCCGGTTGGCTCCCGAAGGAGAGACTCCTGAAGGAGAGGCTCCTGCGCGGGAGGCTCCTGAAGGGGAGTGCCGCTCGCGACGAGACGGGGTCCCACGTGCACCCACATCTCGCAGGATTCCACTCGAAAGGAGACCTGTCAAACGGATTCAAGGGGGATTCAAGGGAACGCGGCAGGTGGCGGCGGGGGACGGGAATCGAACCCGCCGAGAACGTGTCGCCACGCTCTCCAACGGTTTTGAAGACCGCGCCGGGCACCAGCCGCAGAAACCCCGCCGTTGCACACGTTAGCAGAGCCGTTGCGCTTGCTCTGCCGTCGGCGTGCGAGCCCGCGCGTCCGTTCGCCTGTTTCTAGAATGGAATCTGAAGGCCGAGCGAGAAGAGCGCCGCGTCGAAGCCCGGGTTTCTACTGCGCCCCCGCCGCGCGGCGTTGGACAGATGGAACCACTGCACTCCCGTTCGCAGGGATGCCCGCGATCCCAGTGGAAACGCGCTCCGGAGTTCGAGGCGGATGAGAAAGTTCTGGCGCGTTCCGCCGCGCGGCCAGGCGTCGTCGGTCCACAGGCTGCCGCCGGCCACTTCGAGCTCGAGCGGTACGCTTCGCCAGCGCGCCAACTGCAGGCGCAAGCCCAGGTCCAAACCGCCGCCTGCCGTTTCGTCCGAGCAGCCGTCACACTCCATGTCGAGCCGCGCGCCCACGAGCCCCAACTGCAGCTGCACACGCGGGTGCACTTCCACTCCGACGGCGACCCGCGCGAGTGCGACCCACCCCGTCCGGTCGCCCGCGCTCTCCTCGCCGACCCCGACTCCGGTGTGCGCTTCGAGCGACCACGGCAGCCGCCCCTCGGCACGGCCGGAGAGGGGTGCCAGCGCGGCCAGGCCGACGAGGATCGCCGCGGCTCTCGCCCGCAGGTCGCTCTTGCTCACGCTGCAGACACCGTTCGCGGCCTGGCTCGAGTTCGCGAGCGACGCGCGTTCGCGAAAAAGACGCATCGCCGATGCCGGGGGTCGGTGTAAGCTCTGCGGTGGTGACCGCTTACAGCCTTCGTGACGTTGCGCGGATCCTCAAGGTGTCTCCCGCGCGTCTTCGCTACTGGAAGCGAACGTCGCTGCTGCCGCCACAGCTCGCGCCCGAGCCGGGCTTCGGGTTTCGCGATCTCGTCGGCGTCAAGCGCCTGCTCCGGTTGCTGGACGAGGGGGTGCCCCTTCGCCGCATTCGCAACAGCGTCGAGGCGCTGCGACTCCACATGCCCGAGCTGGAAGAGCCGCTCGCGGCGCTGGCCCTGACTGCCGGTCGCGTTGCCGTGCTGCGAGACGGTGTTTGGATCGAGCCGGAAGGCCAGCTGGTGATCGACTTCGGCACCACCCCCGCCGCTCCATCGGTTGCTGAGCTCCCGCCCGAGGCGGGTGAGGCCGAAGCGGAAGAGGAGGAGAGCGCCCTCGATTGGTTCGAACTCGGTTGCCGACTCGACTCCGAGCCGGCCGGCTTCGACCAGGCGGTGGAAGCCTACCGGCGGGCTCTGGAGCTGGACCCGGAGTTCGCGGACGCGCAGTGCAACCTGGGGGCCGTCTACTACAACCTGGGGCGGAAGGCCGAGGCTCGGGCCTGCTTCGCAGCGTGTCTCGAACTGGATCCGCAGCACGTGGAGGCGCACTTCAATCTGGCGAACCTGCTGGAGGAGGAGGGCTGCAACGAGCGCGCGCTCGGGCACTACCGTTCGGCCTTGGGGGCGGATCCGTTCTACTCGGATCTGCACGTCAACCTCGCGCTCTTGTACGAGAAGATGGGGCTGCCGCGCCGCGCGCGCGAACACTGGCGGCGCTACCTGCAGCTCGATCCATCGGGCTCGTGGGCCGAAGTGGCGCAACAGCGCCTGCGCTGCGACGGCTGACGCGCGGCGCTCCATCGCTTCTCGCTAGTCGTCCGCATCCGACGCCGGATCCCACCGGAGAACCGGGCGGCGCGCGGCGCGGGTCTCGTCGAGCCGGCCCAGGCGGGTGGCGTGAGGGGCCGTCTTCACGGACTCGGGATCCTCGCGGGCCTCGCGTTCGATCTCCAGGAGCGCGTCCACGAAGCGGTCGAGTCCTTCGAGGCTCTCGCTCTCCGTCGGCTCGATCATGATCGCCCCGGGGACCACCAGCGGGAAGTAGATGGTGGGCGGGTGGTAGCCGTGGTCGATCAGGCGCTTGGCCAGGTCCAGGGTCGTCACCCCCGCCGGCTCCAGGTGGCGGTCGGACAGGATGCACTCGTGCATGACGGTCGGGCCGTACGGGGCGTGGAAGACGCTCCGCAGGCGCGCCAGCAGGTAGTTGGCGTTCAGGACGGCCATGCGGGAACAGTGGTGCAGCCCGTCTCGGCCGAGCGAGCGCAGATAGGCGTAGGCCCGGACCAGCATCCCCACGTTCCCGAAGAAGCCGTGCAAGCGCCCGATGGAGTGGGGGAACTCGTGGTCCAGCGTGAAGCCTCCGCCCTCCGATTCGTCGCGCTTGCGCACCACGGGGGCCGGCAGGTGGGGAGCCAGTATGTTCTTCACGCCGACGGGGCCCGCGCCGGGTCCGCCACCCCCGTGCGGGGTCGAAAACGTCTTGTGCAGGTTGAAGTGCATCACGTCGATGCCCAGGTCGCCGGGCCGGGCCTCGCCCATGAGGGCGTTCAGGTTCGCGCCGTCCCCGTATACGAGGCCGCCCTGGTCGTGCACGATCTCGGCCAGGCGGGCCACGTGGGTTTCGAACAAGCCCAGCGTGTTGGGATTCGTGAGCATCAGCGCGGCCACCTCGGGCGTCATTCGCTTCTCGAGGTCTTCGGGATGCAGGATGCCATCGGGGCCCGACGGGATCGCCACCACCTCGTAGCCGTTCAAGGCCGCGCTGGCCGGATTCGTCCCGTGGGCCGTATCGGGAATCAGCACTTGGCGGCGGCGTTCGCCGCGGGCCTCGTGATACGCCCGAATCATCATGATGCCCGCCAGCTCGCCCTGGGCACCGGCCGCCGGCTGCAGGGTCACGCGGTCCATGCCGCTGACCTCGGCCAGGGCCTGCTCGAGCCGCCAGCAGAGCTCGAGGAAACCCTGGAGCTCCGATTCGGGCAGCAGGGGATGCGAGGCCGCGAACCCCGGCAGCCGCGCGATCTTCTCGTTGAGCTTCGGGTTGTACTTCATGGTGCACGAGCCGAGCGGGTAGAGGCCCAGATCGACGGCGGCGTTCCAGGTGGAGAGGCGGGTGAAGTGGCGCACCACGTCCACTTCGGACACCTCGGGCAGGCCCAGGTCGTCGTCTCGGACCGCGCGACTTCCCAGCACGCTCTCGGCGTCCACGTCGGGCACATCGAGCGGCGGAAGCGCCGCGCCGACGCGGCCGGGCCGACTGCGCTCGAACAGGAGACCCTCTTCATATGCGGTCCCGCGAGTGGCGTTGCGTCGCGCAGTCACGGGCGACTCCCCGCCAGCGCGGCGACGAGCGCGTCGATCTCCTCGCGTCGGCAGCTCTCCGTCGTACACACCAGCACGGCCGGTTCGGGCCGGTGGGGCGCCAGATCGAGGCCACCCACGAGCCCCCGTTGGCGCGCGCGCTCGAGGGCGGCTGCGCCCGTGCCGGGCACGCGCACCGCGAACTCGTTGAAGCTGGGGGCCTCGAACAAGAGCTCCAGCCCGGGCGTGGCGCGGACCTGCGAGCGCGCGTACTCGGCCTTGGCGAGGTTCTGCTCGGCCAGCTGGCGCAGGCCCCGCCGGCCCAACAGCGACAGGTAGACCGTGGCCATCAACAGGCACAGGCCTTGATTCGTGCAGATGTTGGAGGTGGCCCGTTCGCGGCGGATGTGCTGCTCGCGGGTCGACAGGGTCAGTACGAATCCGCGTTGCCCGTGGACGTCCCGCGTCTCGCCCACCAGGCGCCCGGGCATCTGGCGCACCGCCCGCGCGCGACAGGCGAGAAAGCCCAGGTGGGGGCCTCCAAGGCCCATGGGCACTCCGAAGCTCTGGGCTTCGCCGCACACGATGTCCGCACCGGCGGCGCCGGGCGACTCGAGCAGCGCCAGCGACAGCGCTTCCGAGACCACGACGACCAGCAGCGCGCCCGCCGCGTGCGCCGCCTCCGCCAAGGGGGTCAGGTCTTCCACGCAGCCGAAGAAGTTCGGCTGCTGAACCACGAGGCAGGCCGTGTCCCCGTCCAGCGACAGCGACGCGGGATCGGTGCGGCCGCCCTCCGACAGCGGTGCGGACGCGGGGACGCTGTCCAGACCGCCGAGATAGGTGTCCACCACGTCTCGGTAGTGAGGGTGCAGTCCCTCCGAGCACACGACCCGGGAGCGGCGGGTCATGCGCATGGCCATCAGGGCGGCTTCGGCGGCCGCCGAGGCGCCGTCGTACATGGAGGCGTTCGCGACGTCGAGACCGGTCAGCGAGCTCATCATGGTCTGCCACTCGAAGATGGTCTGCAGCGTGCCCTGGCTCATCTCGGCCTGGTAGGGCGTGTAGGCGGTGTAGAACTCGGACCGCGACGCGATGGCGTCGACCACGCTGGGCGTGAAGTGGTTGTAGGCGCCGGCGCCCAGGAACCAGCCTCCGCCCGATGCATCGCGGTTGCGGGCGGCCAGCGCCTCGAACTCCCGGACGACTTCGGGTTCGCTCGCGCCCTCGGGCAAGTCCAGGGCGCGCCCCAGCCGCAGCGGACCGGGGATGCAGTCGAACAGCGCATCGACGCTGTCGACGCCGATCGTCTCGAGCATCTGCTCGACTTCTTCGGCCGTGTGCGGGATGTAGCGCACGCTACTCCTTGCGCTCTTCGATGTACTGGGCGTAGGCCGCGGCGTCCAGCAGCTCCTTGAGTTCGTTCGGGTCGCTCGCCTCGATGGCGATGATCCAACCGTCGCCGTAGCAGGCCTCGTTCACGACCTCGGGCGAGTCGTCCAGGGAGACGTTCACCTCGATGACCTCGCCCGACAGGGGGGCGTAGAGATCCGAGACGGCCTTCACCGACTCGATCACGCCGAAGGGCTCGCCCCGCTCGACGACCGTTCCCGCCTTCGGCAACTCCACGAAGACCACGTCTCCCAGCTGCTGCTGGGCGTAGTCGGTAATGCCCACGACGACGCGATCGGACTCGCGTCGCGCCCACTCGTCTTCGCGTGAGTAGAGGAGCTCACCCGGGATCTCGTACTCGGCCACCGTCGTCCTCCCGTCCGTAGGTCGGTCCCGTTCACAGGGTCGAAGCGCAGGGTCGTAGCCGGCCGGGCCGCCGGGTTCAACCGGAGCCGGCGCGAACGAAGGGAGTATCTACCACGTGCGCGCGGGCGCCGCGCCCCCGAATCTCCACTTCGATCTCGGTTCCGACGGCGCTCTGCTCCGGTGGCAGGTAGCCCAGCCCAATGTTCTTCCCCAAGGTGGGAGAGGGCGCCCCCGAGGTCACGACGCCGACGGGCTGGCCCGCGTGGAGCAGCCGGTAGCCGGCGCGGGCGATCCCCCGGTCGTCCAGCGCGAAGCCGGCCAACGCGCGTTCGGGGGCCTGGGCCCGCCGTTCGATGGCCTCGGCACCGATGAAGCCGCCGCGGTCGCGCTTGACGAAGCGCTCCAGGCCGGCTTCGAGCGGCGAGGTCGTGTCGTCGAGCTCGTGTCCGTAGAGGGGCAGGGCGGCCTCCAGGCGCAGGGTGTCGCGAGCGCCGAGACCGGCGGGGATCAGGCCGTCCGGCCCGCCGGCCTCCAGCACGGCGTCGAAGACGGCGGCGACCGCAGAGGCGTCCACGTAGATCTCGAATCCGTCCGAACCCGTGTAGCCGGTGCGCGAGACCAGGGCGCGTGCCCCTCCGAGCTCGAGCTCGGCGAACCGAAACCGGCGCAGGGTCTTGAGCTCGGGCCCTACCAGTCCCAGGAGGACGGAGGCGGACAGCGGCCCCTGGAGCGCGAGCATGCCGGTGTCTTCGCTCTGGTTGTCCACCGCCGTGTCGGGCAAAACGTGCGCCCGGATCCAGGCGTCGTCCTTGTCCACGTTGGCCGCGTTGACACACAGGAGCAGCGAGCTGTCCGAAGTCCGGTACACCGTGACGTCGTCGACCACGCCGCCGTCCTCGTTGCACAAAAGACCGTAACGAATCCGGCCCGGTCGCAGATCGGACACCGAGCAGCTCAGAAGCCGCTCGCCCGAAGCCATGGCCGTCGCGCCCGACAGGCGGATCTGCCCCATGTGCGACACGTCGAAGATCCCCGCCCGCTCGCGCACGGCGGCGTGCTCCTCGAGGATCGACGTGTACTGCACGGGCATCTCGTAGCCGGCGAAGGGCACCAGCCGAGCTCCCAGGCGCTGGTGGGCGGCGTAGAGGGGAGTGCGCCGAAGCTCGCTCACGCGTTCGTCCGGGCGCGGTAGGCGTGCAGCGTGTTGCGCAGCAGCATGGTGATGGTCATGGGGCCGATGCCGCGCCGCGACGGCGTGATGAGGGACGCGACTCCCTGCGCGGCCTCGAAGTCCACGTCGCCCACGAGCTTGCCGTCCACTTCGCTGACGCCGACGTCCATGACGGCCGCGCCGGGCTTGATCCAGTCGCCTTTCACCATGCGCGGCCGGCCCACGGCGGCCACCAGCACGTCGGCCTGGCGGCAGATCTCGGGCAGGTTGCGGGTGCGCGAGTGACACATGGTGACGGTGGCGTTTCGCTGCTGCAGCAGCAGGGAGACCGGCTTTCCGACGATGTTGCTGCGTCCGATCACGACCGCTTGGGCGCCCTCCAGCGGCACCTGGTGGTGGTCGAGGATGGCCATCACGCCGAGGGGCGTACACGAGATCAGGTCGGCCGTGCCCGCCAGCAGCTTCCCCGACGTGCTCGGGTGCAGGGCGTCGGCGTCCTTCGCCGGGTCGACCGCTTCCGCCACCGCCGCCGGTGAGATGTGCGCCGGCAGGGGCAGCTGGACCAGGATGCCGTCCACCCCGTCGTCGGCGTTCAGCTTGGCGACGAGCTCCAGCAGGGCGGGCTCGGGGGTGTCCTCCGGCAGCAGGTGCTCGACGGACTCCATGCCGATGCGGGCGCAGGCGCGCTGCTTGCCCTTGATGTAGGAGCGACTGGCGGGGTCGTCGCCGACCAACACCACGGCCAGGCACGGCGCGCGGCGCCCGGCCTCCACCAGAGCGGCCACTTCGCGGGCCAGCTCGGCGCGAATGGACTTCGCCAACCCCAGTCCGTCGACCACCACGGTTTCGATGGCGGCCGACGCCGGTTGCGTCGGTTCGGACATGTCGCTTGATCCCTCCTGGAGGGGAGGGAGTATAACCGCGGGGTCGCGCTCAGGCCGCCTTGGTGGGCTTCTTGCCGGACTTGCCCTTGCCCTTGTCGCCCGACTTGGAGCTGGACTTCGCATCCGGTTTCGAATCCGACTTCGAATCCGATTTCGCATCGGATTTCGAGTCGGACTTGGCATCCGACTTCGAGTCGCCGCCGTCCGAGCCCGAGTCGCGCTTGCCCTTCGAACTCGAATAGAGGTCGTTGTACCAGCCGCCGCCCTTCAGCACGAACGATGTTTGGGAAATCAGCCGTCGCACCTTGCGCGCGCGGCATTCGGGGCAGGTCTTGACCGGGTCTTCCGTGATGCGCTGCTCGCGTTCGAACTCGTGCTCACACTTGTCGCAGCGGTACTCGTACACGGGCATGCCGGAATCCTCGTCGACCCGCCTGCGTCCCCGCAGGAGATGCCGTTGTTTATCACTCTCCTTGGGCGAGTGCCAGCGCTCGGTCGCCCGCGCGGGGGGGCTCGGCTTGCGGCGGGATGTGGATCCAGGGCGCGACACCGCGGTCGCTGGGGAGGAGGGCGAGCGGCTCGGGGCGGCTCAAGACCCGCCGCCGGACTCGGCCTTCGGTCCCCCGGTCTTGCCGGCCGTGCCGCGGCGGAGGTAGGCGACCTTGCCGTCCACCAGCGGGTCGCCTTCGCCGTCCTCGGAGAGCGAGTCGAGCACGGCCATGTGGGTCTCGACCGTGTGCCGGATGGCCGTCGCGATGCGCTGCTTCAGGAGCTTCATTTCGCGGATGTCCTCGGCTAGCTGGGCGGCGCGCTTGTGAGCGGCGTCGAGGATCTTCTCGGCCTTCACCTCGGCCTCGCTCATGACCACCTGGGCTTCCTGGCTGGCGGTCTTGCGCAGGTCTTCGGACATGGACTGGGCAGTCACGAGCGTCTCCTTCAGGAGCGTCTCGTTCGTCCGGAGCTCGCCGACCTCGCCCTCGAGGCGCCGCACCTGCTCGAGCAGCTGCTCGTTCTCGCGCAGGGCACCTTCGTAGTCCTCGGCGACCATGGCGAGGAACGTCTGCACCTCGCCGGGGTCCACGCCGCGCATGCGGCGGCTGAAGCGGTGATTGTGGACGTCGAGCGGGCTGATCCGCATGGCGGGGTCTCCTTCGGCACTCGGCAAGTGGATCGGCCAGGTCCCCGCCTCGCTTGAGCTTTCCCCTCGGGCGCGGTGATACTCGACACCTTTTCGGCCCTGTGGGGGCGCTGCTAGTCCCCCAGCTCGCGCGAGCGCCGAGTGGCGGCGGCGACCGCCTCGTAAAGGGCGGCCCGGACGCCGCCCCGCTCGAGCTGCTCGAGCCCGGCGATGGTGGTGCCGCCCGGCGACGTGACCTGGTCCTTCAGCGCCGCCGGGTGGCGCCCCGATTCGAGGGCCAGCTTGGCGGCCCCGTGGACTGTCTCGGCGGCGAGTCGGGCCGCCGCTTCGCGGGGGAGGCCCATCCGCACCCCGGCGTCGCCGAGGGCCTCCAGCAGCAGGAACACGTAGGCCGGGCCGCTGCCCGAAAGCCCCGTGACCGCATCCAGCAGGCTCTCGTGGGGAGCCCGCCAGGCGTAGCCGACCGCCCGGAAGAGGGCCTCGGCCGTGGCGAGGTCTTCCTCCTGGGCCAAGCTGTTGCCGCAGTAGGCGGTCGCACCGGCTTGAACCAGCGCCGGCGTATTGGGCATGGCGCGCACGATGCGCGTGCCGGCGGGCAGCGCACGCTGGAGGGCGCCCAGCGACACCCCCGCCGCGATCGAGATCCAGAGGGGCTTGCGGCAGTCGGTCGCTCCGGCCAGATCCTCCAACACGCCGACGGCGACCCCCGGCTTCACGGCCAGCACCACCACGTCGCTGTCGGCCACCAGGTCGTGGTTCTCCGCCACGGTCTTGGCGCCGGTGGCCTCGGCGAACGCGACCCGGGCGTCGCGCGACGGATCTGCGCCTCCCAGCGAGGTCGCGTCGGTGCCCGACGCCAGCAGCCCGCCGGCCAGGGCCTGCGCCATGGCGCCCGTGCCCAGGAACCCGATTCGTTGCCCTTCGAGTCCAGCCACGTGTCTATTCCCCTCTCGGGCCCAGCAGGGCCGTTCCGACGCGGACGCGGGTTGCGCCCTCCTCGACCGCGATCTCGAAATCTCCCGACATGCCCATCGACAGTTCGGGGAGTGTGGCGTCTCCGATCTGCGCCGCCAGCTCGCGGACCCGGGCGAAGGCGGCCCGATTCGCCTCCGGCGTCGGCGCCGCGGCGGGGATCGCCATCAGGCCGCGCAGCTCCAAGGCGGGGAGCGCCTGGCAGGCTTCGACCAGCCCGGGCAGGGCGGCCGGTGCGACGCCGCCTTTCTGGGGCTCGTCGGACACGTTCACCTGGATCAGGACCGGCAGGCGGCGTTCCGCTTGCTCGGCCCGGCGGGCCAGCTCGCGGGCGAGCTCGACACGATCGACGCTCTCCACGCTGGCGAAGAGCGCGACGGCCTCGCGCGCCTTGTTGCGCTGCAGCCGTCCGATCAGATGCCAGCGCGGCGCGGCCTCCGCCAGGGCTTCGGTCTTGGCCCGGGCCTCCTGCACGTAGTTCTCGCCCAGGTCGCACACGCCGGCCGCCACCAGGGCCCCGATGCGCTCGATGGGTTGGCGCTTGGTCACGCCGACGAGCGTGACGGACTCCGGGTCGCGGCCGGCGCGGCGCGCGGCGTCGGCCAGGCGCGCACGCACCGCCGCCACCCGTTCGGCCACGTCGGTCAAGGCGTCAGACCCAAGAGGCCGAGCGTCTCTCGGACGGGCAGGCCGATCACGTTGGTCTCGCTGCCGTCCACCTCGGTGACGAAGCGACGACCCTCGCCCTGGAAGGCGTAGGCGCCCGCCTTGTCCAGGGGTTCTCCGGTGGCGGCGTAGGCCACCAGCTCGGCGCGCTCCACCGGTCGCATGCGCACGCGGCTGGTGACCGCCAGGCTGTTCACGGTCCGGTCCGCGGTCGCGACGACCGCGACGCCGGTGATCACCCGGTGGCCCTTGCCCACCAGCGAGGCCAGGAGCTCGACGGCGTGCTCCGCGTCGCGGGGCTTGCCCAGGATGCGGCCGCCTTCCGCCACCACGGTGTCCGCCCCCAGCACGAGCTGCGGTGGTTCGCCGGGCAGCTGTTCGGCCACCCACAGGGCCTTTTCGCGCGCCAGTCGGAGTGCGAAGGCCTCGGCCTTCTCGCCGGGGTGCAGAACCTCCTCGATGTTCGCGGGCTGGACGCGGAACGGCACGCCGGCGTCCCGGAGCAGGGTGCTGCGACGGGGGGATGCGCTGGCCAGCACGATCGGATGACGGGGGCGGTGCGGCACGGGGAGCGGAGTACCCGTCTGCGGGAGGCCCGTCAAGGTGGAGGCGCGGAGCTTTCCCGGAACTGGCGGTGTCCCAAGGGGAGGATGGGGTAGCCTGGGCGATGATGGGCAGGCGGCAGCAGAGGAGGGGGCGCCGACGCGGGGCCCGGTGGATCGTCGTGCTGGCGGCGGCGCTCGTGCTCGCCTGCAACGGAAGCCCCGTGGTGAGCAGCGAGGGTGGCGGGTTTCGCCACCCCACCCTGGGATACTCGGTCGGACCGCCGGGGCTCACCATGCAGCGCATCCGCGTGGACGACGCCGACCTGGCTTTCCGCGATTCGGCGGGCACGAGCTGGAGCGTGCTGTCGCAGTGCGGGCGGGCGACGGCGCGTCCCGCCATCCTGGCCCGCCATCTGATCATCGGCCTCGGCGAGCGTCAGCTGCAACAGGCGGGCCCGGTCGAGCACGCCGGCTTGGAGGGCTGGGCGCAGGTGGTGGACGTGCTCGCCGACGCGATCCCGCTGCGTCTCACGACGGTGACGCTGGTCCAGGGTCGCTGCACGTTCGACTTCATCCAAAGCGCCCGGCGCGACACCGTCGTCGACGTCGAGGCCTTCGAACGCTGGTGGCGGAGCTTCTCGCCGGGGCCCGAGCTGCCGGTGGAAGGGGACGCCTGATGCCGGCGCGAGCGCTGGCGGGCCCGGTGAGCCGGTTGGGCGACCGCGTGCTCGTCCTCTTCGAGGCCTTTGGCGAGTTCGGCCGCCTGGCCTTCGAGACCTTTCGGCGTCTGGGGCGACGGGGCTTTCCGGTCCGCGCGACCGTGGAGCAGTTCGAGGCCATCGCCGTGCGCTCGACGCCCATCGTCGCCATCACGGCCTTGTTCACCGGACTGGTGCTGGCGCTGCAGACGGTGGTGTCGCTCACGCGCTTCGGCGCCAAGCCCTATACGGGCAGCTTCGTGGGATTGGCGGTGGCCTTGGAGCTCGGTCCCGTGTTGACCGCGCTGATGGTGGCCGGTCGCGTGGGGGCGGGCATCACCGCCGAAATCGGTTCGATGCGCGTGACGGAACAGGTGGACGCCATTCGCGCCATGGGGGCCGACCCGGTCCAGAAGCTGGTGCTGCCGCGCGTGCTGGCGGCGACTCTGGGGCTGCCGCTTCTCACGGTGATGGCGGACCTCTTGGGCGTGTTCGGCGGCGGACTCATCGCCTGGCAGTACGGCATCACGCCCAACTTCTACGTGCAGAGCGTCGTGCGGACGGTGACGGCTCCGGACTTCCTGCAGGGCATCGCCAAGACCTTCTTCTTCGGTTGGACCATCGCCATGGTGGGCTGCTACATGGGGCTCGGGACCCGCGGCGGCACCGTGGGCGTCGGGCGGGCCACCACGCGCTCGGTGGTGGTGGGCTCGATCGCGATCTTCATCTCGGACTTCTTCCTCACCAAGTTGATGTTGATGCTATGAGCGCGCCGCCCTTCGTCGAGCTCCGGGGACTTCGCAAGACCTTCGGGTCCAAGCGCGTGCTGGACGGCGTCGATCTGCGGGTGGAGACCGGCTCGGTCTTCACGATCCTGGGGGGCTCCGGCTCTGGCAAGTCCGTGACGCTCAAGCACATCATCGGGCTGCTGCGCCCCGACGCCGGTGAGGTCTGGATCGAGGGAACCAATGCGACGGACTTCAGCGAGTCGCAGTGGGTCGAGATCCGCCGGCGCTTCGGGTACGTCTTTCAGGGAGCCGCGCTCTTCGATTCCCTCAGTGTGTACGAGAACGTCGCGTACCCCCTGCGCGAGCACTTGGAGTGGCCCGAAGCCCAGATCGCCGAACGCGTGGCCGAGAGCCTGGCGGCGGTGGGGCTTCCGGGGGTGGAGCGCATGCTGCCGGCAGAGCTCTCCGGCGGCATGCGGAAGCGGGTGGGCGTGGCCCGGGCCGTGGCGCTCCACCCCAAGGCCATTCTCTACGACGAGCCGACGACGGGGCTCGACCCCGCGAACTCGCGCCGCATCGGGCAGCTGATCCTGCGCCTGAAGCGGTCGCTCGACGTGACGTCCGTCGTGGTGACCCACGATCTGGAACTGTGCTTCGCGATCTCGGACCGCATCGCGCTGCTGCAGGACGGGCGTATGATCGTGGAAGGCACTCCAGACGTCCTGCGGGCGTCGACGCATCCCGCCGTGCACGAGTTCATGCACGGCGGCACCGAAGCCGAACCTGTGGAAGAGGAGGCCGCTCATGGATCGTGATCGCCGCCTGAGCTTGATCGTCGGGGGGTTCGTCATCTTCACCTTGGCGCTGTTGGCGCTCAGCATCCTGTCGCTGTCGTCGGAGCAGGGGATCTTCACGCGCCAGTACCGGCTTTTGGCGAACTTCGAGAACGTGCAGGGCCTGCTGCCGGGCGCCCCGGTCTGGGTGGCCGGCAAGCAGGTGGGCAGCGTCGACCGGGTCGAGTTCACCCAGGTGGGCATCGGCTACGCCGTCCAGGTCGTGCTCAAGATCGAGGAGAGCGTTCAGGAGCGGGTGCGTCGGGATTCGGTCGCCACCATCGGCACCATCGGGCTTCTGGGCGACAGCTACGTCGAGATCGTGGTGGGCACGCCCACGGAGCCCATGCTGGCCGACGGCGACTCCATCCGGACCGTCACGCCGTCGAACGTCGGCGAAGTGATGGTCAAGGGCACGCGTGCCCTCGACAACATCGCGGACCTGGCCTCCAACCTGAACGACGTGGTGAAGACCTTCAGCAGCGAGGACGGGGGCACCCAGACGGCCACGGCCATCGCCGCCATGAGCGACATCATCACCGAGGTGCAGCAGGGCAGCGGTCTGCTGCACAGCCTCATCTACGACGACTACGACGGCTCGGCGCTCCAGAGCATCGACGGCTCGCTGGCCGTGCTCGACGACATCATGAACGAGGTGCGCACCGGGGAGGGCATCCTTCACTCGCTCATCTACGAGGCGCCTTCGGACCAGGACCTGGTCGTCCAGACCCTGCAGGCGGGGGCGCGGCTCAACAGCATCCTCTCCAAGATCGACCAGGGGGAGGGGACCTTCGGGCTGCTCCTCAACGATCCGAGTGTCTACGAAGATTTGAAGCAGCTTCTGGGCGGCGCCCAGCGCAGCACGGTCGTCCGGTCGCTGATCCGCCTGACCACGGACTCGGAGCCGTGAGCCCGAAACGGCGCTGGAGCCTGGCCGGGGCCGAGAGCGTCCTCTGCGACGTGCGCCGCCACACGGAGGCGGCGGTGCAGGAGAGCGAGGTGCTCCTGGCGCGGTCGCGCGAGGCGTCGGATCCGGCGGAGGCGGCGCGCGCCGCCGCCGCGCTGCGCCGGGTGCTCTCCCGGTGGCTGCGCGCCATGGAGGCGCTGGGCGTGGAAGCCCGGGGCCCGTGGCGGGTCGAGTTCGAGACCGGCGACGGGACCTACTGCTGGAGCTGGCCCGACGAGGACCTCGCGGGGTTTCGAGACGCCGAGGGGGGAGACCCGACCCCGATTCAGTGAGCGTCGGCGTCGTCGCTCCCCAGGAGGTGGACGCGCAACGGCGCGTTCGGGTCGCTCGGGCTCTCGAACGTGACGCGGCAGCCGCCGTGCTCGGCCTCCAGCTCCGTGGCCACCTCGCGGACCCGGCCGAAGAAGGCGCTCCACTCGTCGGCCGGCGCGGCGGCCAGCGAACCCGTCAGGTTCACGGCCTCCAGGATCCGGTGGCTGGGGCTCCGCGGGCGCGCCGGCCGCAGCACCCGACACCAGGCGTCCTCTTGGAGCAGCTGGGCCTCGGCCCGGGCCACCCGCGGCACGGCGGCCGCATCCAGCAGCGAGACCGCTTCTCCGCGGAGGTCGCTCACGAGCTGGGCGTGTACCGGCCCCGCGATGGCGCCGGCGGCCTCGTAGGCCGGATGCTCGACGCGCAGCTCGGCCTGGCCCGCGCGCTCGAAGGCGGCCATCTGGTCGGCCTCAAAGGCGAAGCGGATGTAGTGGACCGCCGAGATGCGGTCCTCTTCCAGCTGGGCGGGGTCGAACTCCGCTGGAATGCGCACGCTGCGACCGTCGGCGTCGAACGCCAGCACCACCTTCTCGTCGATGCCCAGCAGGCGATCCAGTTCGGGTCGGATCTCGTCCACGTCGGTGATCTGAATGAAGAGCGTGGCCGAGAGCTCGCCCTCGCGCGGCACCAGCTCGTTGTAGACGTCGAGCTCGTGTTGCAGGCGGGCCGCGCCGCGGAGCCCCTCGACCCGGGCCATTTCCAGTACCTGATCCCGCACCGTCTCGCGATCCTCGAAGGTGACCAGCAGGCGGTCGCCCAGGGTGACGCGGCGCTGCTGCTTGTGCTCGATTACGCGCGCGCGGTACTCGGTGCGGATGGACTCGTAGGTCTCCAGGTCGAGCAGTTCGTCCAGGGTGACGGGCTTCACGGGGCGTCGATCCCGTAGGCGTCGCGCAGCAGCAGGATGGGATGCACGGCCCGCCGGCCGAGTCCTTCCTGGATGCGCAGCGCCGAGAGCGGACACTCGGTGGCGATGTGGTCGGCCTTCGCCGCGTCGAGGCGCTGCAGCATCTTGTCGGCCACCTTGAGCGAGGCGTCGTGAAAGCGCGCCTGCATGCCCCACGTGCCGTCGACGCCCGAGCAGGCGTCGACCAGCTCGACGTCGGCGCCTGCGACCTTCAGCAGGGCCCGCGACGGGAAGCCGATGTTCTGGTGCCGGAGGTGGCAGGGGGCGTGATAGGCCACGCGCCCGAGCGGGCGCGTGAAGTTGCGGTCCAGGGTCTTGGCCTTGCCCAGCTGGAACAGGAACTCCATCAGATCGAGCGTGGCCTCGGCGACCCGGCGCGCTTCCGGCGTGCCGAGCAGCTTGGGCAGTTCGTTCTTCAGCAGCAGCGAGCAGGAAGGGCCGGGCACGACCACGCGCGCCCCGGCCTCGACGTGCGGGAGCAGATCCGCCACGTTGCGCTCGGCGTTGCGCCGCAGGCTGTCCAGATCCCCGACGTCGGTGAAGGGCATGCCGCAGCAGCGCTCGTAGCAGACGTCCACGCGCACGCCGCTTCGCTCCAGCACCTGGACCGCCGCCTTGCCCACGTCCGGATCGCTGTAGTTGACCGAGCAGGTGGTGAAGAGGACGGCGCGGCCGTTCTGCGCCTCTTCGCGCGGGCCGCGCTTGCGGAACCAGCGGCTCACGGTCTCGAAGAAGAACGACGGCTGCACCCAATCGCGGTGGATGCCGAGCGTCTTCTCCATCACCACCCGGGCGGCCCGGTTGCGGTTGGCGAAGTTCGCCAGCGGAGGCGCCAGGCGGCTGAGCTTGCCGATGCGATCGGTCTGGGTGGTGAGCTTGCGCGCCAGCGGCACGCCGTCGCGCCGCGTGCGGACGAGTTGGTGGCGCCGCATCAGCGCGGGGAAATCGACGTCCCAGTCGTGGGGCGGGGTGTAGGGGCAGTGGTTGTAGCAGAGCTTGCAGTGGAAGCAGAGCTCGTTGACCTCGTCCAGCCCCTCCAGGGTGACGCCGTCCATCTCGCGGTCGGTGGCGTCCACTAGGTCGAACAGCTTGGGGAACGAGGGGCAGAGCGGCAGGCAGCGCCGGCATTGGTGGCAGATGTCGCCCACGCGCCGCAGCTCGCGCTCGAGCTTCTCGGGATCGAAGTAGTCCGGGTCGTCGTAAGACCAGTCGGCCGAGGGCTTCTCGGGCGGCTCGACCTTCATGGTGGCTCCGGTGGCGGAGTCATGCCGGGGCTCTCGCCCCGGCATGACCTGGCTGTGTGGATCTAGAGCTCGTCCAGGTTGTCGAGCGCCTTTTGGAAGCGGCCCGCGTGGCTCTTCTCGGCTTTGGCCAGGGTCTCGAACCAGTCCGCGCACTCGGCGAAGCCCTCGTCGCGCGCGGTCTTGGCCATTCCCGGGTACATCTCCGTGTACTCGTAGGTCTCGCCCGCGACCGCGGCCGCCAGGTTCTTGTCGGTGCTGCCGATGGGCTTGTCCGTGGCGGGATCGCCCGCGCTCTTCATGTAGTCGAGGTGGCCGTGCGCGTGGCCGGTCTCGGCTTCGGCGGTGTCGCGGAAGAGTCCGCCGACGTCCGGGTAGCCCTCGATGTCCGCCTGCTTGGCGAAGTACAGGTAGCGGCGGTTGGCCTGGGACTCGCCGGCGAATGCGGCCTTCAAGTTCTCGTGGGTCTTCGACCCCTTGAGATCGGACATGGCTCCGTCTCTCTCCCTCTTGTGGTGCGTGGTTGGTTGTCTCGCGGACCCGACTGCCCCGCGGGCCAGAAGCTGACCTGTTCCGCCGGGCGGCATCCCATTTCCGGATGCGTTCGGGGCCGTTCCCGAGGATGGTGCGCAAGGTGCCGGCCGGGGTCAAACCCAATCTCCGGTCTTCACGTGGCTGTGCAGGAGCGGCCGGGTTCTGCCGATGGGGTTCGCAACGAGGCCCGGTGCCCGGGCGGGAGGCGAGAATGGCGGGAAGGGGAGCCTGGACGGCGGTGGCCACAATCGGGTTGCTGGCCTGGGTCGGCGCCTGGCCGGTGGCGGCAGAGGATTCCGAGACCCGGCCCGGCGAGGTGGTGCTGGAAACCGAGAGCCCCGGGTGGTCCGAAGGGAAGCTCACACAGCACGTGGGATTTCGGGTGGGCGAGAGCGGGCTGGCCCCCATTCTTCGTCAGGGCACGCGCTGTCCCTGCGAGCGCCGGGCGGATTTCAGCACGGCCCTGGCGCGCCAGACCGAGATCCCGCTGCAGGTCTGGCGCGGCCCGTCGCGCGACCTCGGCGACGCGGCGCTGCTGGGCGAGTGGTTGGTCCGCGAAGTGCCCGCGAAGCCCGCCGGCGAGGCCCTGGTGCACGTCACGTTGCGGGCCGAAGGCGGACGCATCACGCTGCTGGCCACGGACGGCGAGTCCGGGCGCCCGCTGCCCATCACCCGGGTCGAGCCGCGAGCGGCGAGCCCGGGTCGCTAGACGACTCCGTCTTCGCGGAGCCGCCGGCGGGCTTGGTCGTCGTAGCCGAGCTCGTCCAGGATGGCGTCGGTGTCGGCGCCCAGGTCGGGCGCTGCATGGCGCACCTTCGTGGGAGTGCGGGACAGTTTCGCCGCCGGGCCCGTGACGGGAACCGTCTGGCCGCGGGCGTCCTTCACGGGCTGGAGCATGTCGCGCGCCTGCACGTGAGGGTCGGCGGCGGAATCCGCGTAGCTGCGAACGGCCTCGGCCGGGACGCCCTCGGCGGCGAAGCGTTCCACCACTTCAGCGACGGTGTGCCCGCGCATCCAGTCCGCCACCAGCCGATCGACGGTCTCGCGGCGTTCGATGCGCGCCGGCGCGTTGGCGTAGTCGGGGTCGTCGGCCAGCTCGGGCCGTCCCAGGATGCCGGCCATCCGCTTCCAGTGGGTGTCCAGCAGCACTCCCGCCATCACGTGGCCGTCGCGACAGGCGTACACGTTGGCCGGCGCGGCGATGCGAAACTCGTTGCCCAGCCGCGGTAGAGACACCCCCATGGCGGCCAGGGTCAGGTAGCCGGTCGACTGGAAGAGGAGCGAGTCCAGCAGCGACACGTCCACGTGCTGGCCCTCGCCGGTGAGGTCGCGGTGCCGCAGCGCGGCCAGGGCGCCGAGCGCGCCGTGCAGGCCGGCCAGGTCGTCCGCCAGAAAGGTGGGCGACTTGACGGGCGCCCCGTCCGGGCTGCCGTTCAGGGAGAGAAAGCCGCTCGCGGCCTGGGCCAGCGGGTCGTAGCCCACGCGCTCGTGCTGGGGGCCCCACTGGCCGTAGCCGCTGATGGAGACGTAGACGAGGCCCGGGTGATCGGCCGCGAGGTCTTCGTAACCGAGACCCCAGCGGGCCATGGTGCCCGGTCGGAAGTTCTCGACGACCACGTCGGCCCCTCGCGCCAGGCGGCGAAAGACTTCGCGACCCCGGTCTTGGCGCAGGTCGAGGGTCAGGCTGCGCTTGTTGCGGTTCACGGTGGCGTGCATGAACGAAAGCGCGGGCTCGACGCCGGGCAGGAAGGGCGGCGAGCGCCGGGCGATCTCGCCGCCGCGGGCCTCGACCTTCACGACCTCGGCCCCGAAGTCGGCCAGCACGCAGCTGCACATGGGGCCCGCCCAGGTCGTGGTGGCTTCGACCACCTTCACGCCCGCGAGCGGGCCGGTGGTGTCCGCGCGGGCGCGGCCGTAGAAGGTCTCCTTGTCCACGCTAGCCGTCCGTTTCGGGGGACTCGGCGTCGCGGATCTGCGCCAGGGCGCGCTCGGTTGCGCGCCGCAGGTCGGGGTCGCCCGTGGCCTCGAGGATGTGGGCCAGCTGGCCCTCGGCTTCGGGCGCGGCCTCAGGGCCGTGGCGGGCCAGGAGTTCGCCGAGCGCCACGGCGGCCAGTCGCTGGGTGGCGCCGTCCCGCGCATCGACGAGCACTTCCAGCAGGCAGTCGTAGGTGCTGCGCGGCGGTTCCAGCAGGGAGGCCATGACCGTCAGCGCGGCGCGACCCACGTGGGGATCGGGATCGCTTCTCGCCTCGATCAGAAGCGTTGCGGCCTCAGGGCGATCGGGGGCGAGCTCGCGCAGGCAGAAGACGGCCATGCGCCGGACGGCGGCGTTCTCCGCGCCTCGGACCAGGCCGAGCGCGACGCCCAACACCTCGGGGTGCAGACGTCCGGTTTCCACCAGCAGCTTGGCCGCGGCCCAGCGGATGTCGCCGTCGCCCGAGCTCATGGCCTCCACCAGGGCGGGGATCAGGCCGAGGCCGGGGGGAGCCAGGCGCGCACTCGTGAACGCGGCCGTCCAACGCTGCTGCGGATTCTGGCTGTGGAGCGCATCGCGCACGACGTCCGAAACCTCGGGCACGGTGGGACCCAGGTTCGCCAGCGCGTCCGAGGCGGCCCGAGCCACCGACTTGACCGGGTCGCCCAGGGCCTGGCCCAGGTGCTCGACCAGGAGGGCGGCCGACGGATCCTGCTGAGAGTCCATGCAGGCGGCCGCTCGTTCGTGCGGGTCGTGGCTGCGCAGTCGCTCGACGATGGGATGGCTCACGGGAGACTCCACGCTGCGACCAAGAGGTCGGGTTCTCCGGACCGGACGACGCGCGCCTCGCGTTCGAGCTTGCGCAGGTGGGAGGCCACCGACTGGCCGGCGGCGGCGTGCAGCGACTCGGGGTAGGCGGCGTAGACGACCTTCACGATGCCGGCGACCTGGAGCGGGCCGTCCGCCAGGGCGGCCAGGATCTGCTCGTCCCGCTGGCGCCGGTGGTCCAGGTACTCGCGCAGCTTGGCGGGGCCGTCCTCGATGAGAGGCCCGTGCGCCGGGTAGATGTGAGTGGGCCCGAGCGCCAGCATGCATTCGAGCGAGTCCATGTAGGCGCCCAGATCGCCGCTCCGGGACGGAATCACGGTCGTGCCCACGCCCAGCACGTTGTCGCCGGAGAAGAGCGCCCCCTCCTCCTCGAGCACGAAGCACAGGTGATCGGGCGCGTGCCCCGGCGTCAGCACCCCGCGCAGGGTGGCGCCCTCGGTCTGGACCACGTCGCCGTCCGCCAGCGACGTGATCGGGAAGTCGAACTCGGCGTCGTTCTCCGGCCAGGGGAACTTCTTCACCGAGAGCGGCCCGAAGCGTTCGAGGATCTGGGCCACTCCCCCGATGTGGTCCGGGTGGCCGTGGGTGAGCACGATTTCCTGCAGGCCCTCGGCGCCGCACTCCGCGAGCGCGCGTTCGAGGATCGGCAGGTAGGAGGTCACGCCCTGACCCGGGTCGAGCAGGATCCGGTGACTGCCGGTTCCCACCAGGTAGGTGTTGGTTCCCGGGCCCGTGAAAACGCTGGGGTTCTGCCCGAGCGCCACGGTGACGCGCTCGGACCAAGCGGCGACGTCGGGAAGCTCCATGCCCAGCATCACCGCGGGGGTCGAAGTCACAGGCTCTCTCCACCCTGGCGCGCGCTCGACGCTCCGCGCACCGGGGGGCGAGGCGGCCAGCCGAGGGAATCCACTGAATCTCCGGGAGGCTAGCCTGCATTTCGCTGGGCTGCCCCGCCGCGGGAAGGGCGCTAGCCGCCGCTGCCGGCGACCGTCATCTGCGCGACCCGGAGCGGGGGCGCCGCGATGCGGCCCAGCCAGGTGAGCTCCGACCCGACCGCGTCGATGGCCTGGAGCATGTCGGCCAGGTTTCCGGCGATGGTGACTTCCTCGACCGGGTGGGCGATGCGGCCGTTCTCGATCCACAGGCCGGCCGCGCCCCGGGAGTAGTCGCCGGTGACGGGGTTGAAGCCCATGCCGATGAGCTCCGTCACCAGCAGGCCACGGGGCGTATCGGCGACGAGCTCGTCGAGCGTGGCGTCCCCCGGCTCGAGCCACAGATTGGTGGGGCCGACGCTCGGCCCGCTGCCGGCACCGCGCGACGCGTTGCCGGTGGAGGCGAGGCCCAGCTTGCGCGCCGAGTAGGTGTCCAACAGCCAGTTCTCCAGCACGCCGCCGGTCACCACGGGCGTGCGGCGCGTGGGCAGGCCTTCGCCGTCGAAGGGCTTGCTGCCGAGGCCGCCGGGCCGGCGACCGTCGTCGACGACGGTGACTCGCGCATTGGCGATGGCTTCTCCCCGCTTCTCGGCCAGGAAGCTGGAGCCCCGGTAGACGGCGTAGCCGCTGACGCAGCCCGCGATGTGGCCCACGAGGCTCCGGGCGGTCATCGCGTCGAAGAGGATCGGGACCTCGCAGGTGGGAACCGGTCGCCCGCCCAGCCGGCGGAGAGCGCGTTCCGCCGCGCGGCGGCCGACAGCGGCGGGATCTTCCAGGTCGGCGAGGGTGTGTCCCACGGTCAGCCAGTAGTCGCGCTGCATGGACTCGCCCTCCGTCGCCAGCGGCTCGGAGAAGAGGGAGTGCGAGGCGGTTTCGTAGCTTCCTGTGAAGCCGGCGCTGTTGGCGTAGGTGATGCGCGAGAAGTCGGAGCTCACCTGCGAGCCCTCGGAGTTGGTGATGCGCGGGTCGAGGCCGCGCGCCGCTCCTTCCGCCCGTTTGGCGTCCTCGATGCGCGCTTCCACGCTCACCCCGCGGTCTCCCGCGTCGGACAGGCCGAGATCCGGCCAGTCGCTGGCGAAGCCGCCGTCGGGCAGACCGGCGGCGGGGTCCTCGGCCGTGGTGCGGGCGAGGGCCACGGTCTCCCCCGCCAGCTTCGCGATGGTGGGCTCGGTCCAGTCGCTGCTGGACGTGACGGCGGTGCGGTTGCCGTCGCGGCCGCTCACCAGCACCCGCAGCCCCAGGACGCGTTCGCGGGACTGGGTCACGAAGTCCACGGCGGCGTCGCGCACGCGGGCCTCGAGGGCATCGCCCTCGGCCAGCACCACGTCGACCTGATCCGCCCCGGCCTTGCGGGCCGCTTCGATGGCCTGGGCCGCGATGGCCTCTGCCTGGCTCATCCTTCCGTTCCCCCCACGGTCAGTTCCTCCAGCCGGAGCGTCGGCAGGCCGACCCCGACGGGAACGCTCTGGCCGTCCTTGCCGCAGGTTCCCACGCCGCGGTCCAACGCGAGATCGTGGCCGATGCGCGAGACGCGGGTCAGCACGTCGGGGCCGTTGCCGATCAGGGTGGCCCCCTTCACGGGGGCGCCGATCCGGCCGTCCTCGATGCGGTACGCCTCGCTGGCGCTGAACACGAACTTGCCGGACGTGATGTCCACTTGGCCGCCGCCGAAGGAGACGGCGTAGAGGCCCGTCTCCACCGAGCGCAGGATGTCTTCGGGATCTTCTTCGCCGGCCAGCATGAAGGTGTTGGTCATCCGGGGCATGGGCAGGTGCGCGTAGCTCTCGCGGCGCCCGTTGCCGGTGGGCTCCATCCCCATCAGCCGGGCGTTCAGGCGATCCTGCATGTAGCTCCGCAGGATGCCGTTCTCGATCAGGACCGTGCGCTGGGTCGCGGTTCCCTCGTCGTCGCAGTTGAGCGAGCCGCGGCGCTCGGCCAGGGTGCCGTCGTCCACGACGGTTACGCCGTCGGCCGCCACGCGCTCTCCCAGGCGGCCCGAGAAGGCGGAGGTTTGCTTGCGGTTGAAGTCGCCTTCGAGGCCGTGTCCGATCGCTTCGTGCAGGAGGATGCCCGGCCAGCCGGGCCCGAGGACGACGGTCATGCTGCCTGCGGGGCAGGGGCCGGCTTCCAGGTTGAGCGTGGCGACGCGCACGGCTTCGTCCACCAAGGGCTGCCACTGGGCGGGATCCAGCAGGCGCCCCAGCTCGTGGCGGCCGCCCATGCCCTGGTAGCCGACCTCGCGGCGCGCACCGTCCGCGTCCTCCGCGATCACCTGCACGTTCAGCCGGCACAGGGGCTGCACGTCGGTGACGAAGGTGCCGTCGCTGCCCACCATCAGCACGTTGCGGTGCTGGGAGACGACGCTCGCCATCACCTCCTTCACGCGCGGGTCCCGGCCGCGCGCGTAGGCGTCCATGTCGCCCAGCAGTGCGACCTTGCGCTCGACCGGAACCTCGGTAGGGGCCGTCTCCACGGCGTAGAGGTCGCGGGCGGGACGGCCGGGCGTACGGACGGCGACGGGCTCTGCGCGTCCGGTCGACTCCGAGATGGCGCGGGCGGTTTGTGCGGCCAGCTCCAAGCTCTCGGTGCTGATCTCGTCGGAGTGCGCGTAGCCCTGGCGCTCTTCGATCTGGGCGCGGACCCCGACGCCTTGCTCCACGTGGCGATCGCCGTGCTTCACCAGCCCCTCTTCCAGGGCGACCGAGTCCTGGGTCGTGTACTCGAAGAAGAGGTCCGCGTAGTCGACGCGGCGTTCGAGGGTCGTGTCCAGGGTGCGGGCCAGGCTGCGATCGTCGAGACCGAACTGGTCGCGAAACAGGGCGAGGGCGGCGTCGGGCGCCGCGGGATCACTCATTCCGGGCTTCTCCTCGGTGGGACGCTTCGGCGTCGACGGACAGAGTAGCGAGCGCCCGTGGCAAGGCGGCGAGGGAGGGCAGGGCACCCACGTCGAGGGCACTCAGGCCGGCGCGGCGCGCGGCCGCCAGGTCGGTCTCGGGATCGTCGCCCACGTAGACGCAGGCGGCGGGGGGCTGGCCCAGGGCGCGGGCTCCGGCGGCGAAGAGATCCGGAGCGGGCTTGGGCGCCCGGCGGGCGTCGGGGCGAAGGAGGGCGTCGAAAAACCTATCGATTTCGAGATCTTCCAGAACCTTCGGAAGGCGATGGTCGAAGTTGGAGACGACCCCCAGGGCCAGGCCTTCGGCCCGCAGCGCCGCCAGGCCCTCCACCGCGCCGGCCCGGAGCTGCCACGCCGCACCCCGGCCGAAGTGCCGAAAGAGCGCGCCGGCCAGCGCGTTGAAGTCGGCGAACACGACGGTCTGGTCGGTGGCGCGAAAGGTTTCGCGGACGCGCTGCCACCACCACTTCCGCTCGAGTTCGCGCTGTTCGTCGGGAGGGGCTCCGGGGAAGTGCATGGGCCCGGCGCGCTCGAGCACGCGCGCGAAGGCGTCGTCCAGGCGCCAGGCCGGGAGCGCCACGCCGAACTCGCCGGCGAATCGGGCGTACGTGGTTCCGACCGATTCCCGCAGTTCGAACAGGGTTCCCGCGGCGTCGAAGAGCACGCCGCACAAGCGCGGACTCACGAGGAGCGACGCGCCCAGGCGATGAACGTGCCGGGGAGGTCGCGGGTGCGCGACGGGGTTTCGTGGCGCTCGATCGCCACGTCGGGGAGGCCGGCGGCTTGGAACCAGGCCTCGATCTCCTCGACGCCGAAGCCCAGCCAGGTGACGCCCAGCTCCTGCCGCATCCACTCCTGTTCGTGGCGTTCGAAGTCCACCACCACGACGACGCCACCCGGGCGGACGACCCGGGCCATCTCGGCGATGGCGTCGGCCGGAGAGGGGAGGTAGTGGAGCACCATGTGCGCGAAGGCCCCTTCGAGCTCCGCATCGGCCAGCGGGAGGTCGTGGGCCTCGCCGCGGCGCAGCTCCACGCCCTGCACGTTCTCCTGCTCGAACTTGGCGCGCGCCGCTTCCAGCATGCGATTCGAGCGGTCCACCGCCAGCACCGAGAGGCCCAGTCCCGCCAGCTCCGCCGCCAGGATCCCGGTACCGGTACCGAGGTCCAGCACCCGTCCGCCGGGGGGCACCAGGTGCGTGATGGCGCGGGCCCGCAGGACGTCGTCGTGGAAGACCTTGCGCAGCGCGTCCCACTCCGGGCCCACGGCGTCGAAGAAGCTGCGGGCCTGGTCGCCGCGGGATTGGATCACGCGCGCCAGGGCGGCGGCGTCGCGCTCGCTGGTGGGGTCGCCCGCCAGCGTGCGCCGGGTCAGGAGCCAGGCGTCGTGCCACGGCCCCTCGGCCGGGGCGGTGAAGCGGTAGAAGACGTAGGTGCCGTCGCGCCGGTCCCGCAGCAGGCCGGCCTCGCGCAGGATGGCCAGGTGCCGGGAGACCCGCGACTGGGCCATCCCCAGGACTTCCATCAGTTCCTGGACCGCCAGCTCTTCCGCTTCCAGGAGCGACAGGATGCGCACCCGCGTCGGGTCCGAGAGCGTCTTGAAGACGCGCTGGAGCTGCTCCTGCCCGGCCGTCACGGCGTCTCGACGATCGGATTCGTCGGGCTGCCGCGGACCCGGAAGCGCTGCCCGTTGCGCGGCAGGTCGAAGCCCATCTGGGCCAGGGTGGCTCGAATGGTGGGATTCACGCTCTTGAGCTCCGCTTCCAGATCCAGGGGCCACAGGTGGACGCGCGGTCCGCGCCCCACCACCCCCTGCAGCGTGCCGGACAACATGGGACCCAGGAGCTCGAGCGAATCGACGCGGGCGGTGACTTCGCCGCCGAGGCGCACGTCGCCGCGCAGCGCGTCGACCGGCAGCGCCAGCGGCAGCCCGGGCGGTTGCAGGCGGCCGTCGGCCAGCTCGAACACCACGGTGCCGCGGAGTCCCTGCGCGTCCATCAGCACGTCGACCTCGGCCTCGAGCAGGCCGGCCAGCTCGAAGCCCTCCAGGAAATTGTCGAGGGGCAGCCGATCCAGCGCGACCTCGGACAGCTCGCCGGCGAAACCGCGGCGGTCGCCGCCGTAGACGACCCCGTCGATGGAGCCGAACGGGCTCTCCACCTCGGTGTGAATCGCGGGATCGCCCCGGAACCAGGCCAGGGACCAGGCGGGTCGAAGCAGGGCGCGCTCGAGCGAGACGCGCGTGCCGTCGGGCAGCACCGCGTCGACGCCCTCGGCCTCGAAGGCGGGCCCGGCCCACTGGAGGGTCGGGTGCAGCGCGTCGAAGCGCAGGTCGACGCCCGTCTGGTCTCGCAACGCGTGGGCCGCGCGCGCGCCGAGCAAGTCGTAGGGGAACCCGATCAGGATGAACAGGCCCGTCAACAGCACGGCGGCCAGGGGAATCCCGACCCAGGCGACGAAGCGGGGCAGGACCCCCGGGAGCCGCGGCATGCTCCTACCCAGCACCGATCACCTCGAAGGAGGAAACGGAGAAGGTCACGTCCAAGAGCTCGGGTTTGTCGGCGCGGGTGCGCATGCGCAGGCTCTTCACCGACAGCACCCGATTCTCCAGCTCGATGCTCTTCAGGTAGTTGACGGCCTGCTGCAGCGTGACGCCGCGCAGCGCGACCTCGACCCGTGTCTCGCGGTAGCGGTCGCCCTCCGGCGCCGTGCGTTGCTCCATCGAGTCGACCTTGACCTGCGCACGGCTGGCCAGGCTCTCCAGCAGTGTGAAGATGTCGCGGCGCTCCCGATTGGTCTGAATGCGCCGTTCGATCACCGCCAGGCGGCCGTTGACCTGTTCGAACTGGCGCCGCAGCCGCAGCATGGACTGGAGCTGGTCCTCCGCCACCTCGACGCGGTTGTGGGCGTTCGACATGGCGTTCTCGATGGGAACGATCACGATGAGATACAGGATGGCCGCCGCGAACGTCACGCCCAGGGCCGAGAGCAGCCGGCGTTCGCTCTGAGACAGGTTGTCCCAGAAGGCGCGGATGCGTCCCCAGAGCTCAGCCACGGTCGTCGTCTCCGCCCGCCAGGGAAATGGTCAGTTCGAAATTGACGCCGTTGCGGCGGGGGTCCTTGCGAATCTCCCCGACCCGGGGTTGGGCCAGGGTCGGGACCTCCGCCAGCTTGGCGCGCAAGAGGTCCGCCGACTCGAAGCCGCGGGCGAAGACCTTGATCTTGATGAGCCGGCCGTCGATGTTGACCTCGTCGAAGGTCACCTCGAGCTCCGTCGGCACCTGCTTCGAGATGAGGGTCAGGAGGTCCAGCGCCGACAGATTGCCCGAGTAGACGCCGAGGAAGTCGGCGCGCCGCTGGGCATCGGCCACTTTGTCGCTCATCGCGCGGAGGGGGTTGCCGGCGATGGGCTCGCCCGGGAAGGCCTCGGCGAAGATCGTGGCCGCCTCGGCCTCGAGGGCCTCCGCGCGGTTCGACTCCAGGGTCAGGGCCGTGATGGCCCCGGCGGCCAGCAGGCCGGCGGCGACGGCGCCGAGGGTGGCGGTGTGGCGCAGCTCGGGCCCGAAGACGCGCTTCAGGCTGGCGCGGTAGGCGAACTCGTCCTGCCGGAAGTCGGTGCGGGTTCGGGCCTTCGCGGTCCCGCGCAGCGCCAACGCGATGGCGGGCGCAAAGATCAGCGGATCGCCGGAGGCGACGAGCGCCTGCCCCGTGGCCTCGGGCGGATAGGCCAACCGCGACGCGGGCACCCCGGTTCGCTCGGACAGGAACTCCTCGATGCGGTTCAGACGCGCCGTCCCGCCCAGCAGGGTGATGGCCGCCAGCTGTCGCTCGGCCGGCCCCCCCAGCACGGGCTCCAGGGACTCCAGCGTGCGGAGGATCTCGCGCGCCAGCCGATCCAACACCGTCACGGCGCTGGGCGAGGCGCTCTCGTAGCCGAGGTGGAAGACCCCTTCCTCGCACTTGGCCGTCTCGGCGTCTTCCGGCGACCAGTCCCGGTCCTTGGCGATGGCTTCGGTGAGGTGACGGCCGCCCAGGGGCACCGTGCGCGTAGCCCGCGGCTGGCCCTCGTCCAGGAGACACAGGGTGGTCTTGCGGTGGCCCAGATCGACCAGCAGGCGCGAGCCCGGGAGGCTGAAGAGCGCCGCCAGATTCGCCAGGGCCAGGCCCTCGGCCTCGAGGGTGCGCGGCTCGCAGTCGGCTTCGCGCAGGTCTCCGAGCAGCTCGGCCACGACCTCCCGCGGTGCGACGGTCGCGACCACCTCCGCGTGGTTTCGCTCGCCGCCCACCAACTCCCAGTCGACGACCACCTCTTCGAGATCGAACGGGATGGCTCCCTCCACCTCGAACGGAACCGCCTGATCCAGCTTGCGCCGGTCGCGAAATGGGAACTCGAGCCGGCGTGTCGACACGCGATCGCCCGGAATGGCACAGACGGCGTGCTCGGTCGGGAGCCGGTGCATCTTGATGAAGCGCCGGAGCAGCTCGGGCAGCTCGGCCGTGGGATCGACCCGGGGATGCACGCGCAGCTGGACGGGCTCCAGATCGCTGAAGGTCTGGCGCAGTTCGACGGCTTTCACCGTGTGCGAGCCCACGTCCAGGCCCAACACGTTCTTCATCATCGGCATCGGTGTGCCTCTTCCGCCCCGTCCATCTCGTGGGCCACCCCGTAGGCCGTTTCGCGGACCGTCCCGCTGCGGACCCGAGCCCGTCCTCGCTTGGGCCGGCCCGATCGCCGTGCGTCTTGCCGCCGCTCGTTCACCGGAGCCTCCAAGATAGCAACCGGGGCTCCGCCGGCTGCGAGCGATCGACCACGGCTTCGATTCGGCGCCGGATGTCGCCGACTTGGGCCTCGGCCCGGATCGAGAACACGTCGGTCGAATAGGGCGTCTTCGATTCGGGAAACAGGTCCCCTTCCACCAGGTTCGCCTGGGGGACGCATCGGCTGTCCTCGGCGTCCGACTGACACAGGATCCGGCCCTCCTGGCGCTCTCGCAGGATGCGCCGGACGGTGTCCTCGCTGGCCAGCTGCTTGCTGAAACCCGCCCCGTGGTAGACCACCGCCAGCACCCAGGAAGGGGCCGTGTTGAGATTGATGCCGCCGCCCTCCGCCACCGGATACACGGTCACGTAGGGGGCCAGGGCGCGCACGAAGGCGCCGTCGAAGCCCTCGATCAGCTGGAGCTCCTCCACGGACAAGAGAGGGCGATTGGCCGCCACGTAGGGGGGATTCTGGCGGCGGTAGTACTCGTTCTCGTCGCCGCCCCGAATGCGCTCGCTGTCCTCGTCCAACCAGTCCACCAGGTTCCGCGCCAGCTCGCGGGGGTCGCGCGGACCGCCGCCGGACGCCGGATCGACCTCGTCGTTGACCTTCTCGAAGAGCTCCACCAGGAAGGCTTCCGCCTCATCGGTCAGGGCGTCGCTGCGCTTGGGATCGACGAGGGCGTTCAGGTTGAGGCGCGCTCCCGAATCCTCGATCGTGAGGCGCAGGCGGGCGGAAGGGCCGGCGGGCAGATCCAGGTCGCGGATGGCGGCCCAGGGGTCCTCCAGGTTGTCGTCCCGGCGGTCGTTGGCCTGCTCCTCCACCCGGTCCTGGATCAAGAGTGCGATGGCCAGGCGCACGCCGCCGCGCGCCAGGGCCTCGGCCCGGGCCGCGTCGTCGCGGTGGCGGATCACAACCGTGTCCACCATCGCGCGGCGCAGGAAGGTGGCGACCGAGGCCGTCAACACCAGCGTGAAGACCAGCACCAGCAAGAGCACCACGCCACGGCGGCGATCGCGACCGGGAGGGCGAGTCACGGACAGGCCGCCACGGCGAACTCGATGCCCGGTACCGGAACGTCCCGCACGCACTGGTCGAGGAAGGGCTCGATGTCGATGGTCCCCTCGAAGCCGCTCAGGATCTCGGGGTTCTGGTCCAGGCACTCCTGGACGGTGGTGCAGTCGCCGTCCTCCTCGTCTTCCTCGCCGTCGCCGCCCGGTGCGCGTCCCTCGACCAGGGCCTTCAGGTCCACCGCGTCCAGCGGCAGCACCACGTTGCGCTGGTACGAGCGCGGCCGGATTCCCAGCTCGGGCCGTTCGGGCAGCCACGCCAGCTGGACTTCGGCCGCGACGGGCAGCTCGGAGGACTCGATCAGGGTGGTGGAGTCCCACTCGGTCGCCCACTCGCCCGTGTCGCTCTGGAGCCGGACCGAGAAGGCCGAGAGCCCGTCCGCCAAGAGCGCCGCGCCCCGGTCGTCGGCGCGGGGAAATGCGCGCGAGGGCTGCTCGGGGAGTACCGGCGAGGTCCACCGCACCAGGCGATATCCCTCGCCGACGTCGGGTTCGAGCACGTAGGCCACCATCTCCAGATCGGAAGCGTGGCTCTGCTCGCCGGTGGGGACGTGGCTGCGCGAGGCGAACAACAGCCGGTCTGCGCCGTCCCCGTAGCGCCGCTCGGCCAGAAACACCCAGGGGTGGTCGGCGGGATCCACCTCGTCGGGTTTCTTGATCAGGTAGGCCCCCTGCAGGTCGCGCGCCACGTGGTCCAGCAGCACCGCCGCGCGGCGGCCTTCCAGGCTCTGGGCGACGGCCCGCTCGCTGGCGCGGTGGATCTGGACGTAGAACGCGACCGCGCTGGTCATCACGAGGGTGGTGAGGAAGATGACCAGGAGCATCTCCAGCAGCGTGAAGCCCGCGGTGGTTCGGCACCTCACGGGTCCGCGTCCCCCGCGGCGAGCGTGGCTTCCAGGGCTTCTTCTTCCACCAGGCCCAAGTCCTTCAGCGCCGGAGTCAGGGCTTCGAAGTCGATGCCGTAGGTCACGCGCTCGGTCTGTCGGGTGTCCAGCCCATCCGGCCAGGCGACCGTGACGCGGATCTCGCGCAGGACACCGGACTCGTTGCGCTCGGGGATCAGCAGGTTGGGCGAACCCGCGGCGGCGCCGTTCTCCTCCCCGGCCAGGGCGTTCGTCAGCTCCTCCGGCAGGACCAAGGGCTGGATCTCCAGCGTGACGACGAACTCGCCCACCTCCTGTTCCTCGACGCCGATCGGCGGCAGGGCGCCGCTTCGGATCTGCGATTCGACTTGGGCCATGCGCGCGTCGGCCAAGAGGGACGCTTCGAGTCGGCGCGCCGTATCGGCTTCCAGCCGGATGCCGCGAAACGCGGCGCCGGCCAATGCCGTGAAGATGACGGCCATCACGAGTACGGCGGCCAGCACTTCCAGCAGCGTAAACCCGCGCCGCCTACGGATCGGCATGCACGACCTCGATCCGGTCGAACAGCGGCCGGACGTCCAGGAAGACCGCGGTCCCCTCTGCGTTCGCAATGTGGATCTGGTTGGCCTGGGTGGTGCCGGTGGCGTCGAACCAGACGGCCGCCAGCCCGGACTCGAGCCAGCCGTCGCTGGTCTCCATGCCCTGGAACTGGTAGTCCTCGTCCAACCAAGTGTCGCGGCCCATCTGACCCGGGAGTGGGAAGAACTCGCGTCGAAGCGCCGCCGGCGGGCTCATGTCCACCGGTGAATCGGCCCCGATCTCGCCCGGCTCCTCCGGACCGAGGCCCTCGGCCTCCGCTTCGGTCACGTACCACTCGACGCGGTAGCCGCCGCGCTCCAGGTCCAGCAGCACGCGGTGCGGAACGCCGGTGACCACGGCCTGCTGCCGGGCCAGCTCGAGGCTGGAGACGACCCGCTCCGCCTGTTGGCGCAGCAGGTAGTACTCGCGCGACTGCAGTCGCGGCACGACCAGCGCGAAGAGCAGCGCCAGCATCGCGACCACGGCCATCATCTCCAGCAGGGTGAAGCCCCGCCGTCGCTTCTCGCGGCGTTCGGGCTTCACGGAATCACGAGTCTCCGATGGTCTCGTCGTCCCAGTTGCCCACGTCGCCGTCCGTACCCTCGCCGCCGGGTGCGGCGTCGGCACCGAGCGACCACAGGTCGTAGCTGCGGGTGTTGTGGGTCCCCGGGTAGCGGTACTGGAAGGTCTCGCCCCAGGCGTCCTTCAGGGCGGAGGCCTTCTGCAGGTAGCCGTCGGGCGGGTAGTTCCGCGGCTCCGGGCCCGAGCTGGGCTTGCGGATCAGGGCCTCCAGACCCTGATCCGACGTCGGGTAGCGCGAGTTGTCGAGGCGGAAGTTCTCGAGCGCCGTCTCGACCGTCTTCATCTGCGCCTTCGTGGTGGCCACACGGGCCTTGTCCACGTTCGCGAACACGTTGTAGCCGACCAGTCCGATCAGCAGGCCCATGATCAGGACCACCGCCATGATCTCGATCAGGGTGAAGCCTCGGCGGCCCCGGGCGGACTCGCACGCGTTCGGGATCTCTTCACGCGTCATGTGTGTGTCTCCTTCTACTGAAGTGCGCTCGTGAACTGCAGCAGCGGCATCAAGGTCGACAGCACGATCACCAGAACGATGCCGACCATGAGCAGGATGAGCAGGGGCTCGAGCAGCGCGGTCAACCGCGAGATGGCGGTCTCCACCTGCTCGTCGTAGGTCTCGGCCACCTTGGCCAGCATGGACTCCAACTCGCCGCTCTGCTCGCCCACCTCGATCATGTGGGTGACGAGCGGCGGGAACTCGCCGCTGGCGCGCAACGGCTGGGCCAGAGGCGCGCCCTCCACGATGCTCGTGCGGGCGGCTTCGATGGCTCGCGAGAGGACGGCGTTGTTGGCCACGTGCCGAGCGATGTCCAGCGCGCGCACGATGGAGATGCCGCCGGCCAGAAGCGTCGAGAGGGTGCGGCTGAAGCGGGCGATGGCCAGCACGCGCGCCACCCGGCCGATGACCGGCAGCTTTAGGCGCACCCGGTCGTAGACGGCGCGGCCGTTCTCGGTCTGGAGAACCGCCCTCAGGCCGAGGGCGCCGGCGACGGTCACCGCCAGCAGAGCCCACCACCAGCCGCGCACGAACTCGGAACCGGCGATGATGACCTGCGTGTAGATGGGGAGCTCCTGACCCAGGCCCTGCAGAAGATCCGTGATCTGGGGCAGGACCACCGTGACCAGCAGTCCGACGACCCCGATCGCCACGAACAGCATCACCGCGGGGTAGATGAGGATCGACGTGACCTTGTTCTTGAGGCGTACCTGGTCCTCCAGGTAGTCGGCCAACCGCGCCAGGACGGTCTCCAGCGCGCCGCCCGCTTCGCCCGCCCGCACCATGCTCACGTACAGGTCGTCGAAGGCCTCCGTGCTCTGCAGGGCGTCGGCCAGCGATGCGCCTTCGTTCACCCGCTCCCGCACGTGGCCGATGAGCGTCTGCAGTCCGCGGTGCTCGACCTGCTCGGTGAGCGCGCCCAGCGCCTCGACCAAGGGGATTCCGGCTCCTACCAGGGTCGAGAGTTGCCGCGTCGCGATGGCCGTCTCCATGGCGGGAACGCGGTTCAGGAAGCTCAGGAACTCGAGGTTGAGCGAGAAGCTCCGCTCGCTGGTCTCGGCGGGCGCGGCGGCCGCCGCGCCGCCGCGGCCTTCCACCAGCTCGGTCAGGAAGATGCCCTCGCGCCGCATCTTGTCCCGGGCGGCGCGCTGGCTCTCCGCCATGACGGAGCCGCGGGTCGACTTTCCGGCGTTCGTGACTCCTCTGTACGCGTAGACCGGCACGCTGTTCCTCGCTGGACCGGGTTCGGGCCTAGACCTGGGCGACCACGCCCTCGTCCTCGGTGGCGCGCAGCACCTCGGCGACGGAGGTGACGCCGTGCAGCGCCTTGCGCGCGCCGTCCGCGCGCAGCGTGGCCATGCCCTTGGACACGGCGCGCTGCTTGATGGATTTGGAGTCGATGTTTCCCGAGACCATGCCGCGGATGTCGTTGTCGACCAGCATCATCTCGAAGATGCCGACCCGTCCCGTGTACCCGGTCTGGTTGCAGGCTTCGCAGCCGACGGCCTGGTACACGCGCACGGGCCGGCCCGGGTCCTTCACGCCCAGCTCTCGGAACTCCTCCGGGGTGCAGTCGTAGCCTTCGCGGCAGTCGTTGCACAGGCGTCGAACCAGGCGCTGGGCCAGCACGGCCACCAGCGACGAGCCTACGAGGAAGGGCTCGACTCCCATGTCGACCAGCCGCGTGATGGCGCTGGCGGCGTCGTTGGTGTGGAGCGTGGACAGCACCAGGTGTCCCGTGAGAGACGCCTGGATCGCGATCTCGGCCGTCTCCAAGTCGCGGATCTCGCCGACCAGAATGACGTCGGGGTCCTGGCGCAGGATGGTCCGGAGCCCGCTGGCGAAGGTGAGGCCGATCTTCGGGTTGACCTCGATCTGGCCGATGCCGGGCTGCTGGATCTCGACCGGGTCTTCGACGGTGATGATGTTCTGATGCGGTCCGTTCACCCGCGCAATGGCGGCGTGCAGCGTCGTGGTCTTGCCGCTTCCGGTCGGGCCCGTCACCAGGAAGATCCCGTTCGGCCGCCGGATCAGGCGCTCCAGCACCTCGAGCTGCTTCTCGTTGAAGCCGATCTTCTGAAGATCCACCAGCTCCTGGGTGTCGGGGAGGAGGCGCAGCACCAGGCGCTCGCCGTAGGTGACGGGCACGGTCGAGAGCCGCACGTCGTAGTCGCGCCCCGCAATCTTGAGTCGGATCCGCCCGTCCTGCGGCAGGCGCTTCTCGGCGATGTTGAGGCCGCCCATGATCTTGATGCGCGAAGCGATGCTGGCCTGGAGCGCCCGGGGCAGGGGCTTCATGGGCTCGTACATCACGGCGTCGATCCGGAAGCGGACGCGGATCTCCCGTTCCATCGGCTCGATGTGGATGTCGCTGGCGCGTTCCTTCACGGCGTGCTGAAGCAGCGAGTTCACCAGTCGGATGACCGGCGCGTCGTCCGTGGCCTCGAGCAGGTCCTGGGGCTCGGTGCTGATGCCCGAAGCCAGGGCATCCAGGTCGACGGACGCCTCTTCCGCCAGCATGTCGGTGTCGCTGGCGCCTCGGTCGTAGACCAGGTTGATGGCCGCCAGGATGTCGCGCTCGCGGGCCAGTTCGAGCGCGATCTCCGAGCCTTGGAACAGGAGGCGCAGGTCGTCCAGCGGCTCGGTGTCGAGCGGGTTGGCCACGGCCACGCGGACGGCTTCGGCGTCGTCCCGCTGAAGAGGCAGCAGCCGGTGTTGCTTGGCGAAGGTGATGGGAACGCGCTCGATGAGCTCTTCGTCCACGTCGTTGGGCCCGAGCCCGGTCCGCACGGGCAGGCCCAACTGCTGTCCCAGGGCGCCCAGGACCTCGTCGGCGTCCAACAGGCCTTCTTCCACCAGGATGTCGGTGAGCCGCCCGCCCGCTTCGGCCTGCCGCGCCCGGGCGGCCTCCAGCTGCTCGGGCGAGAGCCGCGTGGTGCGCAGCAACAGGTCGCCCAGCTCGAGGGTTTCCTGAAACGCCGCGCTCACGGCGCCGGTTCCTCGTCGCCCGACTCACCCTCCAGCAGGGTCACCCGGGGCGAGAGCGAGTACGACCGCTCCAGGACGTCGGCCACGTCGCCGGCGGCCTTGGCGTCCTCGAAGGGGCCCACGACGACCTCGAAGAGCAGCAGTCCGTCGATCTCGTTGGAGACGAGGGTGCCGTCGTAGCCGCCGTCCAACAGCTGGGTCAAGAGCGCGGTCGCCTCCTCGTCGTTTCGAAAGACGCCGGCGCGCACGCCGTAGCGCTTGCTGGTGAGGGCCTCCTCTCGCTCGGCCTCGCGCCGTTCGCGCGCCTCTGCGCGCGCGAGCTCGATCTCGCGCATGCGGGCCAGCGGGTAGCGCGCCTCGTGGGTGGAGAGGGTCCGCTGAACCGGGTTGCGTCCTTCCCCCCGCTCCAGGGCGTCGCCCACCGTCAGCTCGGCGCTGCTCTCGAACTCCTCGCGGCGGCGGATCGACTCGCGCTCCAGGTCCTCGCGGTTGCGAACGATGTGCGGGGTGAGGAACACCAGCAGGTTGTTCTTGCGGACCGTCTCCTCGCGGGTCTTGAACGCCCAGCCGAGGACCGGGATGTCGCCCAGGAAGGGCACCTTGGTGACGGTGTCCTGCGCGTCGTTGCTCAAGAGGCCGCCGACCACCACGGTCTCCCCGTTGGAGACGACCACGGTGTTCTCGATCTTGCGGTTCGTCAGCGAGACGCCGACGTCCTCCACGGTGCCCACGTCCTGGCTGAGGGCGTTGTTCACCCCGGTGATCTCCTGGAAGATCTTGAGCCGCAGCGAGTCGCCCTCGCTGATCTGGGGCGTCACCCGCAGCGTGACCCCGATGTCGCGGCGCTCGATGTTGAACGAGCTGGCCAGCCCGTCGGTGGAGCCGGTGGCCGCGTCGGTTCGCGTGGTGGGGATCGGGATGTTGTCGCCGATCCGGATCTCGGCTTCCTCGTTGTCCGACGTGAGGATGTGCGGAGCCGAGATGATGTTGGTGTCGTTGTCGGTGGCCGAGGCGCGGATGAGCGTCTGGATCAGCGTGCCGCTCCCGCGCGAGCCGTCGGCCCGCGTGCTGCGCGTGTCGCGCAGGAACGTCTGCGAGAAGGGGCCCCCCAGTCCCGCCAGGGCGCCTTCCACGGCGCCCTCCGAGGCCTCGGCGGCGACGTCGCCGATGTCGCCGGCGGTCA